>CBDUUP010000018.1:0-26834 GCA_965370435.1 uncultured Anaerolineales bacterium
TCAGCCCCGATGCCCTGGGGGACGAAATTGGTTTTGAGGTTCACCTGGGGATCCATAATCATCGCGCCCCCGTCCGACCCCATGGGGATGCGGGACATCGATTCAACTCCTCCGGCCACCACCAGATCCTCCCAGCCGGAGCGCACTTTCTGAGCCGCGATGTTTACCGTCTCCAGCCCGGAGGCGCAGAAACGGTTGATCTGCATCCCCGGCGTGTCCAGGTCCCACCCGGCGTAGATGGCGGCGGCCCGGGCGATGTCTGCGCCTTGCTCGCCGACCGGCGTCACACAGCCCAGGACGATATCGTCCACCTGAGAGGTATCCAGGTCATAGCGCGCCTGGATCTCGTTGAGCAGCGTCGCCACCAGGTCAATGGGGGTGATCTCGTGCAGCGACCCGTTTTGCTTGCCTTTGCCCCGGGGCGTGCGGATTGCGTCGTATATGTATGCTTCAGTCATGTCAGTGTCCTTTCAGAATCCCATGGCGCGGCCGATGATCTCTTTCATGATCTCATTGGTGCCGCCATAAATCGTTTGTACGCGTGAATCGAGATAAGCTTTAGCGATAGAATATTCCTTCATGTAGCCATAGCCGCCGTGGAGCTGCAAGCATTGGTCCACAAGGCGGACCTGCATGTCGGTGATCCACCATTTTGCCATAGCCGCTTTTTCTACCGAGAGGTCTCCCTGGTTGTAGAGAGTGATGCAGTGGTCTACAAACACCCTCCCGATCTCCACCTCAGTCTTCATCTCGGCCAGCTTGAAACGGGAGTTCTGGAACTTCCCGATGGGACGGCCAAAGGCGGTGCGTTCCTGGCAGTATTGGATGGTCTCCTCCAGGGCCGCTTCTGCGGCGGCGATGCCGCCCACCGCCATCGCCAACCTCTCCCGGGGCAGGCCCTGCATGAGGTAGATAAATCCCTCTCCTTCTGCGCCCAGCAGGTGATCAAGAGGCACTTTCACATCCTGGAAGTAGAGTTCGGCGGTGTCTTGGGCGTGTTGGCCGATCTTTTCCAGCATCCGGCCGCGTTTATATCCCTCCATGCCCTCTTCGACCACCAGCAAGCTGATGCCGCGAGAGCCTTCTTCCTGGTCGGTCTTGGCGGCCACGAGAACCAGGTCATTCAAAATGCCGTTGGAGATGAAGGTCTTCTGTCCGTTCAACACGTAATGATCGCCGTCCCGGATGGCAGTGGTTTGGATGTTGGCGATGTCGCTTCCCGTGTTAGGCTCCGTCATGGCGATGGCGCCGATGGTTTCCCCGGTGACCATCTTGGGCAGCCAGCGCTTTTTCTGCTCATCAGTGCCGAATTTGGTGATGTAGGGCGCCACCATGTCGGTGTGGAGAGGGAAGGCGACGCAGGCCACCCCGGCCCGGGCCAACTCTTCGGAGACGATGGCGGAGTACCGGTAGTCACTCTCTCCCATGCCCCCATAGTCCTCCGGCACGTCCATGCACAAGAAGCCATATTCCCCCCCTTTCTGCCACACCTCCCGTGAGACGATGCTGTCCTCCTCCCATTGTTCGTAGTAGGGGACGATCTCTTTCTCCACGAACTTGCGGAACGCATCCCGGAACATGATATGTTCATCTTCTAAGAGTTCTGGTCTCATTGGCAGCTCCTCAAAACGAGTTAGCAATCTATGGTTATAGTGATCCCGCTTTTATTATACTCGCCACCGGACAGTTTTTCGAGGCGAATTTCGAAAAAAATATTCACCACAGAGACACAGAGGACGCCGCTTCGCTTAGAGAGAAAAACTTAAAGACTCTGTGAACTCTGTGTCTCTGTGGTGAAAAGTTTGTAGTTTTTTTGATGATTGATAAATACGTCAGATCGGCCGCGAAAAAATCCCCGCCAGGAGAATCTTTCGCGCCTTTCGCGCCCTTTCGCGAATTTCGCGATCCAAAATCCCAATCTCCCATTTGACATTCCTCCCGCCTCAGTCTACAATAAAGCCTCACCCAACCTCAAACCATAAGGAGCCCCGCATGGATTTCAGCATCCCCCAAAAGATACAAGACCTAACCCAGGCCATCGAAGCCTTCCTGCAAGAGGAAGTCATCCCCCTGGAGAGCGATTTCCTCACCAAGTCCGCCAAAGAGATTCTCCCCGCGCTGGAGGCCAAGCGGCAAAAGGTAAAAGATATGGGCTTCTGGCTCCCTCCCATGCCGGAGGAATACGGCGGTATGGGATTGTCGCTCATGGAATTCGCCCACATCAGCGAAGTGCTGGGACGCAGTCCGCTGGGGCATTACGTCTTCAACAGCCAGGCCCCAGACATCGGCAACATGGAACTTATCCTGCAATTCGGCACCGAGGAACAAAAAGAAAAATACCTGAAGCCTCTGGCGAACGGGGAGATACGCAGTTGTTTCGGGATGACCGAACCAGAGTTCGCCGGTTCCAATCCCACCCGGATGGGAACCACCGCCGTAAAAGATGGCGATGATTACGTCATCAACGGCCACAAATGGTTCGCCTCCGCCGCTGATGGAGCCGCCTTTTCAGTGGTGATGGCGGTCACCAATGCCGACGCTGAAAACCGCTACCAGCGCGCCAGCCAGATCATCGTCCCCCTGGACACGCCCGGATTTGAACTGGTGTGCAACATCCCGGTGATGGGCCACGCCGGGGAGGATTACTTCAGCCACGGCGAATTGAGGTTCACCGATTGCCGCGTGCCTCAAAGCAACCTGCTGGGCGCAGAAGGGACTGGCTTTGCCCTGGCCCAGGAACGGCTAGGGCCTGGGCGCATCCATCACTGTATGCGCTGGATAGGAATTTGTGAACGAGCGCTTGCTTTGATGTGCAAACACGCCGCCGAGCGCGAAGTGGCCCCTGGCCGAGTCCTAGCGACTCGCCAGATCATCCAGGCCTGGATAGCCGAAAGCCGGGCCGAGATCAATGCCTCCCGTTTGATGGTGCTGGAGGCCGCCTGGAAGATAGACCAGCACAGCGCATCCGCGGCCCGCAATGAAATATCGATCATCAAATTTTACGTCGCCGGGATTTTACAAAAGGTGCTTGACCGGGCCATCCAGGCGCACGGCGGCCTAGGGGTGACCAGCTACACTCCGCTGGCGTTCTGGTACAGCCATGAACGAGCGGCCCGCATCTACGACGGCCCTGATGAAGTGCATAAGATCGTCGTGGCTCGGCGCATGTTGAGGGAATACGGCGTCAACATCAGCTTGTAATATGAATCCAGACTGGATTGACCCGACCCGCGCAGTGCAGCCCGGTGAAGAGTTAGATATTCCCAAGTTGGAAGCCTACCTGCGCGCCCAAGATTCCGAACTGAGCGGATCGATAACGGTAGAGCAGTTTCCGGGGGGACATTCCAACCTCACTTACTTGCTGCGGGTGGGCGAACGCGAGTTGGTGCTGCGCAGGCCGCCCTTCGGGAAAAAGATCAAGACCGCCCATGACATGGGGCGCGAGTACCGCATCTTGTCCCACCTGGCGCCGGTTTACCCGCGCGCGCCGCGGCCTTTGCTCCACTGCGAGGACGAGAGCGTGATCGGCGCGCCGTTCTACGTCATGGAACGCATCTCCGGGGTGATCTTGCGCGCAACCCCGCCCAAAGGGATGGAGCTATCTCCCCAATTGATGGGCCGCATCTCGCATGCCTTCATCGAAAATCTGACTGAGTTGCATGCGGTGGATTATGAAGCCGCCGGATTAGGAGAGTTGGGATATCCTGAGGGATACGTGGAACGCCAGATCAAGGGTTGGACCAAGCGGTATTACGACGCCCAGACGGATGAAATTCCAGCTATTGATAAGATTGCCGCCTGGCTGGCCGACAATATGCCCCCCGAAAGCGGCGCGGCCTTGATCCACAACGACTATAAATATGACAACCTGATCCTCGCCCCGGACGATTTGTCCAACATCATCGGCGTGCTGGATTGGGAGATGGCGACCCTGGGCGACCCGCTGATGGACCTGGGCTGCACCCTGGGGTACTGGGTGGACCCCGACGATCCCCCGCAGATTCAAACCCTGGCCTTCGGACTCACCACGCTGCCGGGCAACCTGACTCGCATCCAACTTGCCGAACGCTACGCGGAGATCACCGGCTGCGACCTTTCCAACCTCCTGTTCTATTACGTCTACGCCCTATTCAAGATCGCCGTCATCGTCCAGCAGATTTATGCCCGGTACAAAGCGGGTTTTTCTAAAGACGAGCGTTTCGGGCAGATGATATTCGTGGTGCGGGTGATGGGCGATATAGCCGAGCGCGCTCTTGAATTAGAACGGATTGACCGCCTGGGATGATATTCTTACAGGAATGGGATATAATACTGCATCTGAAATTGGGGAGCTTTGATTGTTGCATAATACGCAAATCAGGTATAATAAGTGGAATTGATTGACCTTGGCTCTTATCAATGTCCTTATCATAACGATAATAAACACACCCTGACGCGCGAAAATGATTGTTCTACAAGATACTCGCCCGAGTATAGCATTAGCTTGAATAAGGCGCTTTCACATACTAGCCAACTTAGGACAGGATGAATATGACGGAGAACAGCGATAAACTCGTCGTTGATGGAGTTGATTTAAGTTTTGGGGGGACACAGGCGCTGATGGACGTTAGCTTTGGGGTTCGCCCAGGCGAGATCCTGGCCATCATCGGTCCCAACGGAGCTGGCAAGACTTCCCTGTTGAATTGCATAAATAGATTTTATAAACCGGATAGCGGCAGTATCATTTTTGAGGGGAAGGATATTACCAAACTCCCGCCCAACAAGATCGCCAGGTTGGGCGTCGCCCGCACCTTTCAAAACCTGGCTTTGTACACCGGCTTGAGCACTGTGGATAACTTGATGGCGGCCCGCCACATCCACATGCGCCAATCCATGCTGAGCAGCATGCTGTATTGGTTTGGCGCCCAAAAGGAGGAGATCGAAAACCGCCGGATCGTGGAAGAGATCATAGACTTCCTGGAGATTGAGCACATCCGCAAGGCCATCGTCGGCGCGCTGCCCTATGGGCTGCGCAAGCGGGTTGAATTGGGACGGGCCATCGCGATGGAGCCAACCCTTCTTCTTCTGGACGAACCAATGACGGGAATGAATGTGGAAGAAAAAGAAGACATGGCCCGTTTTATCCTCGACATCCACGAACAGCAAAATGTCACCATCATGCTGATCGAGCATGACATGGGTTTGGTGATGGATATTGCCGATAGGGTGGTGGTGCTGGATTTTGGACTTAAAATTGCCGTAGGAACGCCGGATGTAATTCGCAGCGATAAAGCTGTGATCCAGGCTTACCTGGGCCAGGAATCCTGAATCAGGAATAGGTGAAACGTGACCGACAATAACTACAAAGACCTGGATACCTTGCCCAAACATTTCATGGAAAAGGTGAAGAAATACGGGGACAAAAAAATCGCCCTGCGCCAGAAAGAGTTAGGCATCTGGCAGGAATTCACCTGGCAAGATTCGTTTGAACAGGTGCGTGATGTAGCTCTGGGCCTTGTCTCCCTCGGGCTTGAGCGAGGAGACCGAGTTTCTATCGTGGGCGACAACGACCGCCAACACCTATGGTCTGACCTCGGAATTATGGCGGTCGGAGCCTGCGCGGTCGGCATTTTCACCGATGCGATCCCCTCTGAAATTGAATACGTCGTCACCCACTCGGAATCTGTTTTGGTATTCGCTAAAGATCAGGAGCAATGCGACAAGTTCTTGGAAATCAAGGATAAACTCCCTTTGGTCAAGGCAGTGGTCTATTGGGATCCCCGCGGCATGTGGAGCTATGACGACCCCTGGCTCGTATCCTATGACCATGTCCGAGAGTTGGGCCAAAAACTGCGCCAGGAGCAGCCGGATAAATTTGACCAAATCATCGCCGAGGGCAGCGGGGATGAACTCTGCAACCTCTGCTACACTTCAGGCACGACGGGGCTGCCCAAAGGCGTCATGTTATCCCATCTCAACTTCCTCTCCGGGATTGAAGCCGGCGCAGAGCTTGAGCCGCGTTACGATACCGACAACCAGGTCTCCTTCTCGCCATTGGCCTGGATCGCCGAGCATTCTCTTTCCGTCACCCCCCATTGTATGTACGGAGTGATTATCAATTTCCCCGAATCTCCAGAGACGATCCAGCAAAACATCCGCGAGATCGCGCCGGACCTTATTTTCTTTCCGGCCCGCTTATGGGAGAATCTAACCGCCATCATTCAGATCAGGATCAACGACAGCAGTTTGATCAACCGGGTGTTTTACAAGCTGTTCTTGCCGGTGGGCTACAAGGTCGGCGACCTGCGCTATGAAGGTAAGCGACCTGGCCCGCTGCTGACGGTGTTGTATTGGCTGGGCAATATCCTGGTCTTCAAACCCTTGAGAAGTCAATTGGGTTTGGACCGGGTGCGTTTTGCCATAACCGCCGGGGCCGCGCTAAGCCCCGATGTGCTGCGTTATTTCCGGGCTTTCGGCCTCAATTTGACCCAGGTTTATTCCTCCACCGAGACTGCCGCAGTAGGCACTCAGCACATCCGGGACGACGTGAAATTCGCCAGCGTTGGAAAACCGGCTCTCTGCTGCGAAATCAAGATCACCCCCGACGGCGAGATTTGGATAGGCGGCCCGAATGTCTTCCAGGGGTACTTCAAGGACGCTGAAAAAACCGCCGAGGCGCTGACGGTTGATGAGGACGGAACCCGCTGGTTCCACACCGGAGATGCAGGCTACATGGATGACGATGGGCACCTCATCTATCTGGATCGGGTGAAAGACATGATCGAACTCGCCAACAGCGAACGGTTCTCCCCCCAGTTCATCGAAGGGCGATTGAAGTTCAGCCCTTACATTAGGGACGTGATGGCCATCGGAAACGAGGAAGTGGATTACGTGACCGCCCTGGTGGGCATAGATTTCGAGAACGTCGGCCGTTGGGCGGAGAAAAACCGCATCACTTATACGACTTTCGTTGACCTCTCTCAAAAATCGGAGATCTACCAATTGATCCAGGAGGCGGTCGAAGGGGTAAACCAGACCTTGCCTCCCAACGGGCGGGTGAAGAAGTTTATCCTGCTGCACAAAGAATTTGACGCCGACGAAGCTGAGATGACCCGCACCCGCAAACTGCGCCGCGGCTACCTGACCGAACGCTACAGCGAAATGATAGAGGCCATGTATGGAGGCAGGGACGCTATCAAGGTCAGCGCGGCGGTCAAATACCAAGATGGACGGGAAAGCGTTATCGAGACCGACGTCCGCATTATGACCCTGGAGGAGGCTGTTAGCCCATGAACTGGATTCTGGTTCCACAAGCCGTCGTAACCGGTATACTCAAAGGAGGGGTTATCGGCCTGATCGCATTGGGCGTGGTGTTGATCTATAAATCATCCGAGATCTTCAACTTTGCCCAGGGGCACTTGCTGATGATGGGCGCTTTCGTCACCTGGTGGTTTGCTGGCGGAGCCGACAATGAGACCTTATTTGACTTGCCCCTGTGGGCGGCGGTCTTGGCAGCCTTCGTCGTCGCCCTGTTGGTCGGGTTCCTCATCGAACGGGTCGCCCTGAGGCCAATGACAGGCCAGCCGCTGCTCTCAATTGTGCTGATGACTCTGGGGCTGGCATTGTTTTTGGAAGGCCTAGTGAGCATTGTCTTCGGGATAGATGTGAAGGGGAACTTCCCGTCGGTTTTCCCGCCGACCGAATCCCTGGCGATTCCCTTCAAGGGCGCTTTCAACGATGTGATCAGAGTTCAAACGACATTAGTCGCCACATTTGTGGTGGCGATGGTGGGCGTGGTTCTGGTGTGGTTGTTCTTCCGATATTCCCGCGCCGGTCTGGCCATGCGGGCCACCGCCGAAAATCATGAATTGGCCCGCAGCGTAGGCATCAATGTGTCCCGAGTCTTTGGGCTGTCCTGGGCGATTGCGGGAATCGTGGCTACCGCGGGCGGAGTGCTCCTGGCCATGTATTCCGGGGTCAGCCTCACCCTTTCAACGGTGGTGTTGGTGGCTTTCCCGGCGATATTGTTTGGCGGCCTGGAATCGCTCCCCGGCGCGATTGTTGGCGGGATCGCGGTAGGGTTGGCGCAATCGATGGTGGGCGCCTCGAAATTGATCCAGGTGCGCAAATCGGCGGAGATCGTGCCTTATCTATTGCTGCTCATCGTCCTCTTTATCCGCCCCGAAGGTATCTTCGGGCAAAAACACATCGAAAGGATCTGATCTATGACTTTGCGACCCTCTGGCGACTTTGACCGCAGTTATAAACAGGATATGGGTATTATACGTAAACCCTGGCAGTGGGCGTTGCTGCTCTTTTCGATCCTGGCTATGGCGACATTACCGAAATGGGGAAACATCTACCTGATCACCACCTTCAACCGCATCGGCTACACCATTATCGCCGTGCAAGGATTGAATATTCTCATTGGGTATACCGGGCAGATATCTATGGGCCAGGCGGCCTTCATGATGGTCGGGGGGTATATCTCGACCCTGTTGGTCACCGAATTGGGATTTTCGGCCTTTGTGGCAATGCCCATCGCCGCGTTGGGAGCAGGAGTTTCTGGGCTGATCTTTGGCTTGCCCTCCTTGCGGGTCAAGGGTTTCTACCTGGCGGTCGCCACCCTGGCTGCCCAGTTCATCATTCCCTGGATGTCCAAATATATGTGGACCGATTACCTGGGCGGGACCGAAGGGTTTATTCCCGTCCCGGTTCCCCAGGTGGGCGACTATCTCTTCGACGATCCGGCTCGTTTCATCCCCATCACCGTGGTGGCATTGATCATCACAACCATCCTGGCGGCCAATATCTCCCGCACCCGTCTGGGGCGGGTGTTCGTCTCCATCCGGGATAATGATCTGGCGGCTGAACTGCTGGGCGTGAATCTGTTTGGCTACAAACTTCGCGCTTTTTTCCTCGCCGCGGTGTTCGCCGGGCTGGCCGGGGCCCTAAAAGCCCACTACGCGCGTAACATTGGCTCTGAATTCGGCTATGGTCTCCCCGAGTCCATCCTCTTGCTGGGGATGCTGGTCGTCGGGGGATTGGGCACCAACGTAGGCCCGTTTTTTGGCGCTACTTTTATCATTGTGATGGAAGATGTCTCTGACCTGGTGGGGAGCAACCTGGCGGCGGCCCTGCCGCCGGAGATGACCGGCCGCTTGCTGACTTCGTTCAGACCCATCTTTTTTGGATTAATACTGATGATATTCCTGATATTTGAGCCGCGTGGATTGGCTCACCGTTGGCAGCTCTTCAAAGCTGCCTGGCGTTTGAGGCCATTCTCACACTAGATTCGCCTTTAAAAAGGAGGTGGTTGTTATTGTAGTAAACTGTAATGTCCAATAACTATTTTTCAAATTCCAATTCATTGGAGGAGAATCCTAATGCAAAAGAAAGTTTTTACTCTGTTGTTTGTTTTGGTTCTGGTGTTAGCTTTGGCCGGTTGTGGAGGCGATGAAACTGAAGCGCCAACCATGGCCCCTGAACCGACCGATGTGCCTGCTGCTACCGATGCGCCTGATCCCACCGACGCACCTGAGGCCACCGAAGGCCCAACTGTATCGAATTGCGAGGCCGGGTTAGAGGGCGAAACCATCAATTACTACTATCAAGCTGGCCTGACCGGGCCGCTGTCCACCATCCTGGGCACCGGTTTTGTCAACGCTCTCAATGACGCTGTTGATGAGTTAAACGCCGCCGGCGGTGTTTGCGGCGCGACGGTCAATCTGGTGCTGACCGATACCCAATATGACCCCGAGCAAGAGATCGCCGTCTACCAACAGACCAAAGCCAATGATCCCAATCTGATGGTCATCACCACTGCCGGAAGCGGCGCCAGCATCGCGCTGGCCCCCCTGGTGAACGAAGACCACGTGGTCAACATCGCCGCGGGCCTCAACGCGCAGGCTTTTTACGTGCCCCGCGACGGCTACACGGTGGGCATGGCCCCCATCTACCCCGACCAATTCGCCGGTTTCTTGCAGTTTGTCAGCGAAAACTGGGATGATATCAAACCCGAAGGCGCTGGCGATGACATCATTGTCGGCGTGCTCGGATGGGAAGGCCCCTTCGGCGCGGGCGCAACCTCGGCCGAGGCGTTGGCTTATGCCGAGTCAATAGGCGTCACCGTGCTTGAGCTGGAAACCTACGCCATCTCTGCCGAGGCAGATCTGGTCACCCCAATCACCAACTTGGCCGTGCAAGGCGCCAACGTGTACTACATCCAATCGCTTGGTTTTGGCGTTGCGCAAGCTGTTGGCACCCTCCAGGCGATGGAAATGTGGGCTGGAGCGGTTGTCGGCACGGTTAACTGGGGAATGAACACCGACGTACTGACCGTCCTGGGCGAAAGCGCCGGGGCAACCATAGACATGTACGGCGTGTTCCCCTACATGTGGTGGACCGACACCGACGTTCCGGGCGTCCAGCAAGCTTTGGCAGCCTTTGAGGCTGGCGGCTATCCTGCGTCCGACATGGGCGTAAGTTGGTTGACTTCCTATTTGGGCGTCTTTTCCTGGGCTGAAACAGTCGAGGCCGTCATAAACAATGTTGGTTTTGAGAACAGGAATGGCGAGGCTTACTTTGCCGTCATGCAAGAAAATGGCATCACCGACATAATGGGCGTTTACCACTTGGACGTGCGGGGCCAGAACCGTTCCCCGCGCACGGCTTCCATCCGCCAGGTTCAGTTGGTTGATGGAGTGCTGCAGTTCGTCATGGTTCATGATTTCTTTGAACTGCCCGACATGCGGCCCCCCGAGTGAGAATCCACTACTTTTTAGTTTAGACCAAGGGAGCGTCCTCTGTCTCATTCTGGGGACGCTCCCCCTCGCCAATCCATTACCGAGCCGACAGGTGTTTGATGCTAAAAATCAACAACATTGAGGTTATCTACAGCGACGTGATCCTGGTATTGCGGGGCGTTTCCATCGAAGTCGAGGAAGGGCAGATCGTCACTCTCCTGGGCGCAAATGGGGCCGGCAAAACCACCACTCTCGAAGCGATATCCGGGTTGCTGCACACCCAGCAGGGTGAAGTCACTCGCGGCAGTATTGAATTCAACGGACAACGCATTGACAAGATGCCGCCGGATGAGATCGTCCGTCTGGGCATCGTCCAAATTCTTGAAGGCCATCGAGTGTTCGAGCATCTGACCACCGAAGAAAATTTACAGGTCGGCGCGCTGGTGCGCTCCAATATGGCTGAGATTCGCCAAGACCTGGAGCGAGTGTATAATTACTTCCCCCGGCTCAAGGACTTGCGCAATAATACCAGTGGATATCTCTCTGGAGGGGAGAAGCAAATGCTCGTCATCGGACGTGCCTTGATGGCGCGTCCCAAGCTGATGCTCCTGGATGAGCCGTCACTCGGTCTGGCTCCGTTGTTGGTTGAGGAGATCTTCCGCGTTGTGCGGGAGATCAATCAGGAAGGCGTCACCATCTTGCTGGTTGAGCAGAATGCTCATTATGCCCTGGCTGCCTCAGATTATGGCTACGTCATGGAAACTGGCCGGGTGGTGTTGAATGGCCCTTCGGAACAGCTTGCTGAAAACGAAGACATCAAAGAGTTTTATTTGGGCTTGACCCAACTCGGCGAACGCAAAAGCTACCGGGACGTGAAGCACTACAAACGCCGCAAGCGTTGGTTGGGCTGAGCGGGACGCCGGGTTTCCGATTGGATAGTCTAAATATCTTTCTTTGGAGGAATTATGGAATCACAAGATTATACTTATTATCATTTGTTGCAGCGCAATGCTCAAACCCTGGGGGATAAACCGGCTTTCATCACCGCCAGCGAAACTGTCACCCACGGCCAATTTCTCGATCAAGTGGACAAATTGGCAGGCGGTTTTACCGCTCAAGGCGTCGTCAAAGGCGACCGGGTCTGCATCCTGGCCCAAAACTCGGTGGCCTTCATGGCCCTTTTCGGCGCCTGCGCCAAGACCGGGGCTATCGCCTTCCCGATCAACTGGCGCTTATCCGCCTCCGAGGTTCAAGACGTAATCACTTTGGCCGATCCAAAGATTTTAGTGGCAGGCGCAGGGCATCTCCCCCAATTGGAAGACGCAGACCTTAGCGGGATCTCAGCCCGATTTGTGATGGGCGAGGGCGAGACCGCCGGTTTCGCCCCGTTTGAAGACTTGCTCGCCGCCGATCCGACACCGCCAGCCGAGGTGGACAACGACGATCCCCTGACCATCATCTCCACCGCCGCGGTGGCTGGAGTGGCGCGCGGCGCGGTGCTCACCCATAAGAACTTCGGCATACTGGGAGACCAATTCACCGACTCTTTCAATCTGACCGATAAAGACCGGTTTCTTGCGATGCTGCCTCTTTTTCACATTGCGGGCTTGAACAACGTTCTGGGAATCGCCCAGGCGGGAGGCGCAAGCGTCATAATGGAGGGCTTTGACCCGGCCGCGGGAGCTAAAATGATCGATGAGCATCAAGTCTCCCTGATCGGCACATTCCCCCCAATGCTGGAGATGCTTTTGGGCGCGCGAAAAGAGGTCGGCGCCGAATGGAAAAGCCTGCGCTACTGCTTTGGAATCCTCAACCCGCCGGAAGTGATCCAGCAGTTTCTGACCGAGGTCGGCGGGGAATACTGGACCGGTTTCGGACAGACTGAAACTACCGGAATCGTCACTCTGCTGAATGTGATGGAAAAACCCGGCTCTGCGGGTAAGGTAGTCCCCTCATTGGAGATGCGCTGTGTGAACGAAGCCGGAGAAGACGTTCCGGTGGGAGAGCCGGGCGAGATCGTGGCGCGAGGCCCCTTGGTTTTCGCCGGGTACTGGCGCGACGATGACGCAAACCAATTCGCTTCCCGCCACGGCTGGCACCATACCGGCGACGTCGGCAAGCTGGACGAAGAGGGATACCTCTATTACGTGGGTCGGAAACCGGAGAAGGAACTCATCAAATCCGGCGGAGAGAACATCTACCCGGCTGAGGTTGAGCACGTCATTCGGAATTTGCCGGAGGTAACCGAGGTTTGTGTAATTGGCGTGCCCGATGAAAAATGGGGAGAGACGGTGAAGGCGGTTGTCGAGCTGGCCGCCGGAAAATCGCTGAACGCGGAAGAGTTGATCGGCGCGGTCGCCAGCCAAATCGCTTCCTACAAGAAACCGCAGCACGTTGAATTCGTCGAACAAATCCCTCGAACGGAAGATGGGGAGGTTGACCGCGAGGCAGTGAAGGCCGCTCACGGGTAGCCTTCAAGCTAATATCCCAAGAAATAGCCCAGGCTTTTAGCCCGGGCTATTTTTTTATTCGTTCTGGATGGGTTTACTTTCCTCTTTCTCTTTCCGTGAAAACCATTTCAAGATTGGCGTCCACCAATTTTTTCTCTCTACGGGAGGATCGCGCTCAATGATCTTCACCACCGCCGATGCCCAGGTCAATCCTGCTCCGAAGGCGACGAAAGCCAGCGTGTCGCCAACTTTGGCTCGTCCTTCCTCCAGGGCTTCACATAGCGCAATGGGGATCGAGGCCGCGGAAGTGTTTCCGTATTTATGGATATTGACGAACACTTTTTCCGGCGGCAGCTTCGCCTGTCGGGCTGCGCTGTCAATGATGCGTTTGTTGGCCTGGTGGGGGATAAAGAGGTCAATATCTTCGGAGGTTAGACCCGCCTTTTTGATCGCCTGGCGGAGCGCCTTTCCCAAGACCCGGGTAGCAAACTTGAACACTTCCCGCCCGTCCATGTGTATGTATTTATAGTTTTCATCGGGCAATTCCTTGCTAGGTGGATGCCGGGTTCCACCCGCGGGAAGGATCAGGTGCTCTCCTTTGGAACCATCCGATCCCAGGATGAAAGAAAGCACCCCGGACGGTTTGTCGGTAGCTTCCAATACCACTGCCCCCGCCCCATCGCCAAATAATATACAAGTGCCCCGGTCATTCCAGTTTAGAAAATGGCTTATCAATTCTGTCCCGATAACCAGAATCCTTTCATACGCGCCGGAAGCGATGAATTGCTGGGCTGTTGACAGGGCGTAAACGAATCCGGTGCAGCCGGTCACCAATGTGAATGCGCCCACGTCCTTGGCATCCAGGGCGTGTTGCACCTGAGATGAAATTGGCGGCGTCAGATAATCGGGGCTGGAAGTAGCCACGATGATGAGGTCAAGGTCTCTGGCCCGGATATCGGCCATTTTCAGGGCGTCTCGGCCAGCAGCCGTCGCCATCGTAGAGGTATATTCACCCTCACTGACCACATGCCGCTCTTTGATGCCCGATCGAGCGACGATCCACTCGTCTGTGGTGTCAATAATTTTTTCTAAATCCGCGTTGGTAACCACGCGTTCGGGGACATACTTCCCCCACCCGACAATATTGCCGTAGCGTTGAGTCATCGACGCCTCCTTTATAATGGTTGTCATTTTATCATGTAATGTGTGTTTTTATATGTTTTTTGGAAAGAATTACTACCGGGATCACTTCTTAAATCGAGTCACCTGAACAAATTCAATTTACTAAATAAGCGCTCTATTTCACCCCTGAAACCCAGTATTTGGAACAAAGCTTGCACCTAAATTGGTAGTAATATCCTGCTTGACGCTTTTTCGGCCTTATGCTAGTATGATGATGCTCTGAAGTTTACTATCCCGAAAGGTATTTCTAGTCACCAGAACAGTTGACACAGTAATGGAGAAAGCTATGAGGAAGCGACATTTCCTGTTTATATTTTTGGTGTTTGCGTTTGTTTTGACGGCCTGCGTAAAGTCTGGAAGTGGAGAAGATAGCTGGCCTACTGAAACACTACCCTTTGTTCTCGATGGGGACGGCACTCAGTCGTCTCCAGGTATGGAGACCATAGAATCCAATTACGATATGTTCGCCAGCCAGACGGCTCAAGCAGATATGGGCATTGGCGGCCCTGTAACCACAGGTGATCCAACCCCCACACCAACAAGCCAGTTCACATCTGTCCCAGAGACGCCTCCTGCTTCTGTGACCCCAATCGCCGGCGGGAGCGGAGCTTGCTCATCCCCTTATATCGTCCTGCCTGGAGATTGGGTGTATTCCATTGCTCGGAAATGCGGAGTAGATCCTCAGGCGATAATTGATGCCAATAACTTGGCGCCTCCCTACTTGATCCAACCTGGACAAAGCCTGATTATCCCCAATGCAAGTCAAAGCACCACAACCGTACCGCCCACAGGGACAACCTCCTGCGCTTCACCTTACACGGTACAAACTGGAGAGTGGGTCTATTCGATTGCTCGGAAATGCGGCGTCACCCCCGAAGCTCTCATCGCAGCCAACAACATGGTTTATCCTTACGTCTTGTACCCCGGCGATCAGTTAATCATTCCTTAATCCCTACAGCCGTTTGGCTTCCAGCCTATGTCGTTCAAGACTATAAAATCTGAACTAATATTCCAGGGGCGTATATTTGATTTGCGCCAGGACGAAATTCAATACCCTGATGGTCAACTCGTCAACCGGACCATCATCACTCACCGCGGGGCCGTCGCCTTGCTGCCGGTGGATGATAAGAGACAGATTTGGTTTGTGCGCCAATATCGCCATGCGGCTGGAGAGAGGTTGTTAGAAATACCGGCGGGCACATTGGAAGAAGGCGAATCCCCAGAGAAATGCGCTCACCGGGAGATCCGCGAAGAGCTAGGGATGGCGGCTGGTAAACTGCGCCCATTAGGCCGTTTCTTTGTCGCTCCGGGATATTCTTCTGAACTCATCCACATTTATCTGGCGACCAACCTGCACCCGGCCCCATTACAACCTGATGAGGATGAAAAACTTAGCGTTGAGAAAATTCCTCTTGAGGTGGCTTACGCAATGGCCCATGAAGGCAAGCTAAGGGATGCGAAAACCCTGGTCGCCTTGTTCATGGCCCAATCTGAATTGGTGGATGTTTAGAGAGCATATAGATAGAATGAATAGAAGCGGGGCCTCCAAACTGACGGAGAACGTCGAAGAATGGCGGAAACTCGTCGTCATCTCACCTTGCTTTTTCAGAATATTTGGGCTACAATATAGGCAACTATTCCCCTAGCATTTACAAAGAATTTGTCATATTGGTCCGTCGCTGTTTGCGTTTTACGCAAAGCGGGCTTTGGCGATGTTTCCAAATTCTCGAATTCCCTACAATCATTAAGAAGGCAGATTACAATAATGGACATACTAGAACTACAAAAACACACCCTGTTAGATTTGCGCCAGATGGCCAAAGATTACGAAATCCCCCGCGCTTCCCGCCTGAAGAAAGAAGACCTTATCATGAAAATTCGCCAGGCGGAGGCAGAGAAGGAAGGTCTGGAGATTCGAGGCGGTATTTTGGAGATCATGAATGAAGGCATCGGCTTTATGCGCACCAATCACTATCAAGCCGGGCCGGATGATGTGTACGTTTCTCAAACCCAAACCCGCCGTTACGGCTTGCGCAATGGCGATCTGGTTATCGGCCACGTCCGGCCGCCGCGTGAATCTGAGCGCCATTTTGGTTTGTTGAAAATAGAATCAATTAATGGTATTGACCCTGAAGAAGCCAAATACCGGCCAGTTTTTGAAAGCTTGACCGCCATTTTCCCAGAAACCCGCTTTGACCTGGAGACCGACCGCCACGAATTGGCTCCACGATTGATCAACCTCATCGCCCCGGTTGGCCGCGGACAGCGCGGCTTGATCGTTTCGCCGCCCAAATCGGGCAAGACCACCATCCTCAAGCAGATCGCCAACTCGATTTCGATCCAGAACCCTGAAGTATATTTGATGGTCGCCTTGATCGGTGAGCGCCCGGAAGAGGTCACCGATATGGATCGTTCGGTTGACGCCGAGGTGATTGCTTCTACTTTCGACGAACCCGTTACCATGCACGTCCGGGTTGCCGAAATGGTGCTCCAGCGGGCCAAACGCCTGGCCGAGAACGGCCACGACGTGGTGATCATGATGGACTCTCTCACTCGTCTGGCGCGGGCCTATAACCTGGTGGTTCAACCTTCAGGCCGCACCCTTTCCGGTGGTATTGACCCGTCAGCATTGTACCCTCCCAAGCGTTTCTTCGGCGCGGCCCGGAACATTGAAGAAGGTGGTTCGTTGACCATTATCGCCACCTGCCTGGTAGACACCGGCTCCCGGATGGATGACGTGGTTTACGAGGAGTTCAAGGGAACCGGCAACATGGAACTGCATCTTTCCCGCCGCCTTCAAGAACGCCGGATATTCCCGGCTATCGACATCGAACGTTCCTCCACCCGCAGGGAGGAATTGCTGTTAGGGCCTGACATCACCCAACGGGTGTGGCTGCTGCGCCGCATGTATGGGCAGATGGTCACCTCTCCGCCCAACGGCGCCGGGCTGGACATCACCGCGGCCACCGAAGCGATCCTGCATCGGATGTCCCGAACCGAAAACAACCAGGAGTTCCTTGAGAGGCTGGCCGAGAAAGAATAGTGAACGGAAATTCCCCCGCGGAGGGCGAAGAAGACTCCCCTCCGAGAGTCTTGAACAAGGATAGATGGCTTTCTTTGGGGGCCTGGGTGTTGGCATTGGCGGTGGTTGTTTTGGCCTCCGCCCTGGGGTGGCAGCGGTGGGGAACCCAACCTTTTCAGCCAGAAGCAACCCGATTCGTTCAAATCACCGATGGGGATACTGAGAGTTTAGCCCTGCCCGATTTACAAGAAGGGGAGGGCGAATCTATTTCCCGCCAGGTAGAACCCGATACCGTCATTCCAACACGTTCCCGCCAGACCGCAGAGGAATACGCCGTAGTTCAGGGCGATTCCGTGTTTGCTATCGCGGTCAAGTTCAGCCTGGAACCGGAGACCGTGCTGTGGGCCAATTTCACACTTCTCAGCGACAACCCCGACTTCTTAGCCCCCGGCATGGTCTTGACCATCCCTCCGGTGGATGGCATTTACTACCAATGGGAGGCGGGGGATACTTTAGAGAGTGTGGCAGCCAAGTTTGAAGCCAGTAAAGAAGACATCCTCAATTGGTCGGGCAACAACCTGGATTTGATTGAACCCCAGGTCGATCCGGGCCGCTGGGTGATGATCCCCGGCGGGAAGCGCGAGTTTGTGCAGTGGATCATCCCGGTGATTCCCTCGGGATCGGCGGGGGTTTCCAAGGAGGTGTACGGCCCCGGGGCCTGCGAGGGCGGATATGAAGGCATCGGCGGAACCGGAGGCTTCATCTGGCCGACGGACGATCAGTACGTGGTGGGCAACGATTATTGGTCTGGGCATCTGGGGATTGACCTGGCCGCTAACGTGGGTTCGCAGATTTACGCCGCCGACAGCGGCATTGTGGTGTTCTCCGGCTGGGCGAATGGGGGCTACGGCAACATGATCATGATTGACCACGGAAACGGCTACTACACCGTCTACGCCCACCTCAGCGAGGTTTACACCATCTGCGGCCAGAGCGTCGTCCAGGGCGCCGCCATAGGCCAGGGGGGCAGCACCGGCAACTCCACCGGCCCTCACCTGCACTTTGAAGTCCGCTACCTGGGTGGATTCGTCAATCCCTGGTTTGTGCTGCCTTAACAAATACCCAATCGCCTATTTTTTTGCGCTATGGAGTCCTGAAATTCATAGGGATTCGATAAAATTCGATGGCCTCACCGTATTCAGTTCCCAATAGGAACGGAGAATCTTTATCAGATCGTTCGACAGATCATCCTGGATATTTTGGGGGTCAACGCCGTAGCGGAAGTTGAAATGGTGCACTTCCTCGGCGAAAGGGGGATAAGAGACCTCCCACACCCAAATGGCATAGTTGATCCCCCACTGCTCGAAGAGGGCCATTTCGTCGTCCAGGAATTCCACCGCATTGGGTACCCAGCGCATCATGCCATATTCATTGATCGCCACCGGCGCGCCGACCTCTTCCATGAAATCATCCACTGTCCAAAATAACTCATCCAACCAATCCCGGTCGAACCTGTCGTCTACGCCGTCCCAATCGGTGTCGAAGAAGCCTGGATACCCGAATTGGATATCGTCCCACCACTGATGGGTATAGACGTGCGGCTCGTATTGGTGGGCGGTGTAGACCGTGCGCCCGTCGCTGGTCGATTCAATGAAAGGGAGCCATTCAATCCCGCTGTAGGACATGCCGCCGGTGAGGATTGGGGTATTCGGGTCCACCTGTCGTATGGCCGCGCTGATGCGGGGATGGAGTTGGTTCCAGTCGTAGAGGCTGCCCCCGTACGCCTCGGTGAAGACCTCTGGGTCCCACTCGTCCAACCAAACATCGTTGGCGTTGGGTTCCACCATCAGGTCGTAGCCCGCCACGATGGGATTTTGACGGTAGCGTTCCGCGGTGTGCCGCCACATTTCCACCCAGGCGTCTTGGGCTTCCCGGTCTCGCCAGACCTCATCGTTGAGATAGCTTTCATTGAGCCAATCGCCAACCGCATTCCCACAGCATACACTCCACTCGCTGCGTCCCGGCCCGGTGCGAAAACTGATCACCGCGAACATGTCCGCCTGGGCGATCATATCGAGCAGATTATCCAGGTTAGCTTGCACGGCTTCGTCTAGTTCGTAGGGCGGTCTTTCGGTGAACAGCCCGGCGTGAGAGATATTGACGTAGTTTGCGCCTAATGCCGCTAAATTGTTCAAATCTTCCTGTGTATAAGGCGGCCCCACTCTCCCCGATCCCACGAATTCCGATCCATCCATCTCAACAACCACCAACCGTTGGTAGATGTTAGCCCCGCGCAGTTGGGTTCCGTTCGTCCAAAGACTCCATTTATCGCCTGGTGATGCAGGCAGTTCGGTTGGTTGGGGGGGTGTTGGCTTCAGTGGGGCGGTGGGGTCGCCGTCCGATGGCGGCAAATTAGTTGGCGACGTGCCCCTTGTTGATTCGATATCTTGCCCTACCTCTGTGGCGGGAGACTGCACCCGGCAGGCTAGAGCCATTAAAATCAGCAAAACAGCCCATATTGCGCATAGCCTTCTCTGGGACATGATTGGAACTCCTCTCGTAAAAGCTAATATGGCTCCAGTATATGCATTGCATGGGAAAATTGCCAGCGCGTTTAGTTGACAGTTCCCCCATATGCGTGTATATTCCCCAAGTCTATCCAACCGGTGAAACCAGCAAAATAGTGAACGCCTATGACCCGAATCGCCCGTTCCACCCTCACCCTGGCCGTTTTCTTCTTCTTCGATAAAATATTGGCCTTGGTTCGCCAAAGAGTCATCAACAGCAGCTTTGACCTTGACACCCTGGACATCTTCTATGTCGCCAATAACATCCCCGACCTGCTATCCGTACTGATCTCTGCGGGGGCTTTGAGCGTGGCCTTCATCCCGGTGCTCACAGAGTATCTCGAAACTAAAGGGCAAAAAGACACCTGGGATTTGTTCTCTCGAATCCTCAATATGGCATTCCTGTTCACCGGAGTCGTCGCGCTGATGATCGCCGTGTTCGCCACGCCCCTGGTGGCAAATGTGATCGCCCCGGGCTTCAGGGACGACCCGGTGAAATTGTCGCTGACGGTGCAGTTAATGCGGCTGGACCTGATCTCGATCATGATCTTTTCCATCAGCGGCCTGGTGATGGCGAGTTTGCAGGCCAATCAGCATTTCCTCCTCCCGGCTATGGCTCCCGCCCTCTTCAATATCGGGCAGATCGCCGGTGTGTTAATTTTTGCCCGCCGATTCGATATGGGGATACACGGCCTGGTTTACGGTGTCATCCTGGGGGCTTCGTTACATCTCGCCATTCAAATTCCGGGTTTGTTTCGTTATCGTTTTCGCTGGTCTCCCGCCATCAATCTTCGCCATCCAGGGGTTCAGCAGGTTCTGCGTCTCTTCGGCCCGCGTATTGTGACCGTATTTTTTATTCAATTGTTCTTCATCATCCGCGATAATCTGGCCTCTGGCATGGATGCAGGGGCAGTGACGGCTTTGGCCAATGGATGGTTCATCATGCAGGTCCCTGAGACTTTGCTGGGCACCACCGTTGCCATTGTTTTGCTGCCCACCCTCGCCGGGCGCTTCGCTCGTGGTGATGAAGCCGCCTTCCGGGAGACGGTCAACAAAGCGATTCGGGTGCTCATTGCTTTTACCATACCCTCCGCGGCCCTGCTCGCGGTGAGCGTCGAATACTTCGTGGGCATTTTGGGCTTTGAGGGGGAGACCATCCAATTAGTCGCCTGGGCGACGCGCGGCTACCTCCTGGGGATGACAGGGCACGCCCTGCTGGAGATCACCTCTCGTTCCTTCTACGCCCGCCAGGACGCCCGTACACCGCTTTTCGCCGCCGCCCTGAATGCTGCCGCCTATTTCGTCCTTGCCATAGTCCTATCAGGTCTTCTGGGTCACGTCGGTATCGCCCTGGCGAACAGCATCGCCTTCACCTCCGAAGCCATATTGCTGATCTGGCTGCTCAATCGCAGGCTGCCCGGTTTGATCCGCCTTGAAGGGACGCTATTGCGCACCGTGGCGGTCTCCGCGTTGGGCGCGTTGATCGCTTTTCTGTTGCTGACTTTTGTTCCCTCACCGCTGCCTGACCTTGTCAACGGCGTCTTGGCCGTCGGCGTCGGCGGCTTGGTGATCCTGCCCTTTATCTGGCCGGAGGTAAAATTAATGTTGAGGTTGGGGGAGGATGGGGAACAGATTAGCACATAAGGGCGGGGTGTGTAATTCAAGATGGGGTTTAGCGACTAAAGTAACGCCAACAACTGCGAAGTCCGCCCTTCGGCGGACTTAAACCCCTTTCAGTCGGCGAAGGCCGACTTTGTAAATGTTTGTGCGACTTTAGTCGCATATTTGCCTAAGTTGACTCTTTCTCGTAAGGCTGGCCGTCGGCGGCAGGCATCTGGCCGCGTCCCACTACGCCGGCCAACACGATCATGGTGACGATATAGGGGGCCATCAGCAGGAATTCGGAGGGGATATGCACTTGCAGGATCGCCAGCTTATCTTTCAAGGAATCGGCGAAACCGAACAACAGACTGGCTCCGAACGAACCCGCAGGCGTCCAGTTCCCGAAGATCATCGCCGCCAGACCGATGAAGCCCCGCCCGGCGGTCATGAACTCGTCGAAGCGGCCTACCGATCCAAGCGTGAAGTATCCACCCGCAAACCCGGCCATCATCCCTCCCAGTACCACAGCCATATAGCGGGTGCGGAAGACGTTGATTCCAAGTGTATCCGCGGCTTTGGGATGCTCTCCCACCGAACGCAGCCGCAGTCCCCAGCGGGTGTAAAACAATCCCACGGTGAGGACGATCACGAAGATGAACAACGCGTATACGAATATGTTCTGGTTGAATAGGATGGGACCAATAATGGGAATCCTGCCAAGTATGGGAATTTCCCAGGGCTGGAAGATGCCTGGACTGTTGAATAATTCCTGCCCGCTGGAAGATTGCATAAATTTGGCAGAAATATAGGCTGTTATTCCTCCGGCAAAGATATTGATAACCGTTCCTGATATGATCTGGTCGGTGCCGTACTTGATAGATAAGATGGCGTGGATGAGGCCCAAGGCTCCACCTATCAGGACGGCAGCCAATAAACCGATCCACAAGTTGGTCATGGTACCCACAATAGCTCCCACCAGCGCGCCGGTCAACATCATGCCTTCTATGGCGATATTGACCACCCCGGCCCGCTCACATAACACCCCTGACAGCGCACCCAGAGTGATGGGCACAGCCTTGGTCAGGGAGGATTTGAATAATCCCACCAGGTTGAGCGATTTGTCCGCCGCCGCCCAGGTCAAAAAGCCAAAGATGAACATGCCTGCAACCAATCCCAAAACCATGTTGGTGCGTTTCGCAAACCCTTTTCTGCGGACGAGCTGCACGCCGCCCAGCGCAGCGATGGCGAACACTATGATGTTCAAGGTTGTTAGCGAGGGGATGATCCAATTGGCGACTTCTACGTCGGAGCCGCCCGGCATCATCTTGTAGGTGGTCACTGCTCCGCTGCTGGTTGTGCGGCTGAAAATCAGATAGATTGCCAGCGAGAACAACAAGAAAACGATACCCATCCAGCGTTTGCGGGTCGGGGAAATGTATTCAGTTTTTTGGGATGTTGTCGTCGTTGCCATCGTCATCCACCTCCCCAGCCGCGCACGAACACGTCTTCATCTGCTTCTTCTGGTTCGCGCATCCGGTATATGGTTCGGATTATGGCCGGCGCGGCGATGAAGGCCAGGATCATGGCTTGCAGGACGGAAATAATATCTATTGGGATTCTGGCGCTCAACTGCATGGCGGTGGCGCCATTGCGCAGCGTCCCGAACAACAGGGCGGCCAAGACAACGCCCAGCGGGTGGCTCTTCCCCAGCAGGGCCAGGGCGATGCTGTCGAAGCCATACCCGGAGGAGAAGGCTACGGCCAGGTTGTGGTTCAGGCCCAGTACTTCATTGGCCCCCGCCAAACCGGCCAACGCGCCAGAGAGGGACATTGCCAGAACCGTGCTGGCCACAACGCTCATCCCGGCGTACCGGGCCGCGTTGGGGTTTGCGCCTACGGTGCGCAGATCGAAACCCCACTTGGTTTTGAAGAGGAACCAGTACACCAGCCAGGCAACCCCGAGTGCGATGAAGAAACCCAAATGGAATCGAATTGGCTCTTGGAAGAAGCGGGGTAGCTCGGCGCTTTTTTCGATGGAAGGGCTGACCGGATTGAACGTTTCGGGTCGTCGCATGACCCCATTCAGCAGATACTCGCTGAGGCGGAAGGCGATGAAGTTCATCATGATGGTATTGATGACCTCATGCCCTCCGGTTTTGGCTTTCAGCCAACCGGGAATGAACCCCCATAGGCCGCCTCCAATGGCTCCCGCCAGCAAGGCAAAGGGGACGTGGATGATGGGGGGGAGGCCGGTGAAACGGTAGCCGACGTAAACTGCGAAGATTGCCCCGACGAACAACTGTCCTTCCGCGCCGATGTTGAACAGGCCGCTTCGGAACCCCAGAGCGACGGCCAAACCGGCGAAAATAAATGGCGTGGAGGTCACCAGGCTTTCCAGGATGGGGTTGAAGGCTCTACGGATGGCTTCGCTGTCACCGCTCTGGAGCGCCTCCCTGATTTTCACCGGGTCGCCTATCGAGCCGTTGAACAATGCCTTATAAGAAATGGTCAGCACATTCCAGGCCGCCTTGAATCCTTCCGTCCAGGCTACGTTGAATACTGTGTCTTCATTGACTTGGACTCTTTTAGCGCCGATCCGCCATTCTTCTTCCTCCGCGTTGCGCACCTTGCCGTAGAAGGTGAGTTGGTTGGTCGCCGAGTCGAAGGTATCGCCGGGCGCTTCTTCTTCCTCAACGGCCAACTCCATGGAAAGTGCGGTGATCGAATTGCTTTCCCGGAGGGCGATCACTTTCACGTAGTCATCTTGGATGATGCGGCCTTGAAATTTCGCGTACACGTTGATGGTGCTGAGTACGATGATAAGCCCCCCCAACAGGAGGCCGGTGAAGATTGCCAAAATCGGCACTCGCACCGCTTGCCAGGCGCGCCCCCACCTTGACAGACGCTTGTCCGGCCCGGCGGTGAGTTCTTCCATGAATATCTGAGCCGAATTTTTTTTAGGTTGCTCTTCTGGAGCGCGTTCTTCGCTCATTAAGGTTTACCTCGTGCCAATTTGGGTGGATGGATTATGATTCCTGGGACTGTACTACGCCTGCCATCAGCAAGCCAATTCCTTCTTTGGTGGCTTCTTCAGCAGGGAGAATAGCGAGGATCTGGCCCCTGAACATCACCGCGATCCGGTCGGATAGCTCCATGATCTCGTCTAATTCAGGGGAGACCAACACCACCGCGCAACCCTCGTCGCGCTTTTGGAGGATCCGGCTGTGGATATACTCCACCGAGCCGACATCCAGACCGCGGGTGGGTTGGGAGGCTACCAACAGCTTGATGGGGCGGGAAAACTCCCGCGCCACGATCACTTTCTGTTGGTTGCCGCCGGAGAGGGAGCCGGAATTTGTCATTGCGGAAGGGGTGCGGATGTCAAATTTCTCGATGAGGTCTGCCGCCCTCTCCAGGATGGCCTCTTGTTGCAAGATTGCTCTGTGGGTGAAGGGGGATTGGTAATAGGTGTTGAGGATCAAATTATCCGACACCGGGAAGGAAAGCACCAGTCCGTCACGCTGGCGGTCTTCGGGGACGTGGGCGCTGCCCATTTCGGTGATCGTGCGGGGGGTGGCTTTGCTGATGTCCTGGTCCAGGAGGGTGATCTGTCCTTGATGCGCAGAACGAAGACCGGTGATGGCTTCAACCAATTCAGTTTGGCCGTTGCCCTGCACGCCGGCGATGCCCAATATCTCTCCGCTATGTACCTCAAAAGATACACCGTCAACTGCGACCTGGTTGCGCTCATCCAAAACAATCAGGTCCTTCACCGAGAGAATCATTTCGCCAATTTGAGGAGGGTTCTTTTCAAGCTCCAACTGAACCTCTCGCCCAACCATCATTTCAGCCAGGGTGCGCTGATTGGCCTCTTCCGGTATTGTGCTCCCTACCACTTTCCCGCGCCGGATGACGGTGATCCGGTCGGAGAATTCCATCACCTCCCGCAGCTTGTGGGTGATGAAGATGATGGATTTACCCTGGTCAACCAGGGAGCGCATGATGGTGAAGAGTTCGTCGGTTTCCTGAGGGGTGAGGACGGCGGTCGGTTCGTCCAAGATGAGGATGTCGGCCTCCCGGTAGAGGAGCTTGATGATCTCAACTCGCTGCTGCACGCCGACAGCCAAGTCGCCAACGTAAGCCTCGGGGTCCACCTCCAGGCCAAATTGCTCGGAAAGTTGGCGGATCCGGTTGGCGCATTCTCTGCGGTTCAGGAGTCCGCCCGGATAGGTGGCCTCATCGCCCAGCATCACGTTTTCAGTTACCGTGAAGACCGGGATAAGCATGAAGTGCTGGTGAACCATCCCGATCCCCGCGGCAATAGCGTCGCTGGGGGAATGTATGTCTAACGCTTTCCCATTCACTTTGATTTCGCCCTCGTCGGGTTGGTAAAGGCCGTAGAGGATGTTCATCAGGGTGGTCTTGCCAGCGCCATTTTCACCTAGCAAGGCGTGGATTTCCCCTTTTTCCAGGGTGAGATTGATGTTGTCGTTCGCCAAAACACCTGGAAATCGTTTCGTAATGCCGTTTAGTTCAAGGATTGGGGCCATAAGTCACCGTGGGATGCGTCTTGACGGAAGAATGATTTGGTTTATAACCAAGTCATTTTACCACGAGACCATTTTTGGAATTTCAAAATAAGACCATGAATTTCCAGAGCTTTTTGATGGTTTTTTGATTCTCTCTGTGACTCTGTGGTCAAATGTTTGTTATACGCATTTTTTTCTACAAATGAAAAAGGGCTGGTCATTGACCAGCCCTTCTTGGTTACGTTAGTTGATTCGTTAGGCCATTCGCTACGGATAGATGGAAACGTCTCCGGCGATCAAGGCCGCTTTCAGATCCTCCAACTCAGCCAGCAGGTCATCGCAATCGGTGCAGTTGAGCGTTGCGAGTCCGACGCCGCCGTTCGCCAGCGTGCCTACGTACAGGCCGCCCTCGAAGGAGTTGTTGAGGATATCGGCTACGGTATCGAATATCGCTATGTCCATATTCTTGAGGACTGAGGTCAGAACGATGTCGGCGTATTCGGCCGCGCTGATGGTCCAGTCGGAGTCAACGCCGACGATCAAGACGCCGCCGCGCTCTTGCGCGGCCGCCGCGGTGCCCAGCCCGACAGGCCCGGCAACCGGCATGATGATGTCGGCGCCTTCGTCCATCAGGGAGATGCCCATAGCGCGTCCATCGTCAGTGCTCTCGAAGTTCCCGGTGAAGAGACCGAGGTCCGGGTTTGCCGGATCCCAACCCAACACCTGCACGTCGGTGCCATGCACTTCGTTGTAGTACAT
>CBDUUP010000019.1:0-25039 GCA_965370435.1 uncultured Anaerolineales bacterium
GCGGGCCTTTTTTTTATTTTTTTGTTGTTTTTTTTTTTTTCGCTTTTAAAATTACAATACCGTAAACCCCCCTCGACTCCAAAAACAAACAACGTAGGAGCGCAGCGCTGCTGCGCCTCTACGTTACAAAATCTCGTAAATCTCTCCCCCCTACTCCCCTTTCCCGGCGATCATCATCCCGTCAATGCGGATGGTGGGCGCGCCCACCGAGCCGTAAAAGGGGACGAATCGCAGGTCGCTGCCCACTGATTTGATCTGCTTGAGCAGCTTGTCCAGGGGCATAGCGATAGTTACTTCGTTGACCGGGCGGGTCAGTTTGCCGTTCTCGATCCACATGCCGCTGGCGGCCACCGAATAATCCCCGCTGACCGGGTTGATGCCGCCCACGTTCATGGTGCTGATGACGTAAAGGCCCTTCTCCACGCCGCCGATGATGTCCTCGGGGGACTGGTTGCCGGGCTGGAGGTAAAAGTTGGAAGTCGAAAGGCTGGGCGCGCTGCGGTGCGAGCCGCGGGAGGCGTTCCCGGTGCTTCCCACGCCGTCCTTCTTGGCAGAATAAGCGTCGTAAACCACCGCCTGGAAAGTGCCCTCGTCCAGCAGCCGGGTCGCGCCGGTGGGGACGCCCTCGGCGTCAAAGGGAGCGGAAGACATCCCCCGCTTCATCCGTCCATTATCCAACAAAGTCACCTTGTCCGCGGCCACGTCCTGCCCCATCTTATCCAGCAGGAAAGTGCGCCCCCGCTGCATAGCATCGGCGGTGAGCGCCTGAGCGAGATTGGCGACCAGTTGGGAGGCCACCACCGGGTCCATCACCACCGTCGCTTCCTGGGTAGGAACCGGTGCGCCGCCCAGCAAGCTGGCAGCCTTACTCCCGGCTTCCTTTCCGATTTCCTCAGCATTGAGGTCAGATAGATGGGTGGAAGCCCCCAGGCCGTAAGCGGTTGAGGTTTCCTCGCCTTCCCGGGCGATGGCGGCGATGTAAGCGACCACGAAGCTGCTCTGGTAGCTGCCCTCGAAGCCGCGTGAATTGGACAGGTATACGGCGCCTACGCCGTCAATGTAAGTGCAGCTATCGGTTTGGGCGATGCGAGGATCGCTCTCCAGGGTAGCTTTCTCCACCGCCAGGGCAAAAGCGACCTTGTCCTCCATTGGAATGTCGGCGACCGCAGGGTCGTAGATCTCCAGATCCTCTTCGGGGATCGGTTGGGGGTCGGGCAGCGACCGGAACTCGTCCGAGTCGGCCACCTGGGCCAGTTCCACCGCGGCCCGCCAGGTCTTCTCGACGCTTTGGTCGGAGAAATCAGAAGTATATGCGTACCCCATTTTGCCGTCCAAGATTATCCGCACACCCATCCCCTTGCTGCCGGCCCGAGAAAGTTTTTCAACCTTTCCCTGGCTTACCTCTACCTGGCTCTCGTTGCCTTCCTCGAAATAGACTTCGGCTTCGATCTCTGGAGTTTCAGCCGTGATGGCGGCGATAATATCTTTAGCTGTTTGTAAGTAGTCCATTGTTGTAGCCTCTCCTCTATCCTTGATCGGTGCCGCCCACGGTCATGCTGGGCACTCGCACGGTGGGCTGTCCCACGCTGACCCGGGCTCCCTGGCCTTTTCCGCACATCCCCATCCCGGGATCCAGCATCAGGTCGTTGCCTACCATATCAATTTGCTTGAGCACTTCCGGCCCGTTCCCCACCAGGGTCGCTCCTTTGAGCGGCGCAGTGATCTTCCCGTCTTCGATCATGTACCCTTCGGTAACACTGAAGACGAAGTCACCGCGGGCGATTTCCACCTGGCCGCCGCCCAAACGCTTGACGAATAATCCCTTTTTGACCGAACGGATGATCTCCTCCGGGTCGTGGGGGCCGTTGTCAATGTAAGTGTTGGTCATACGGGGCATGGGCATGTGGCGGAAGGTCTGGCGCCGCCCGTTGCCGGTGGAGTGATGCCCCACCCGGCGGGCTTCGGTCAAGTCCCACATATATTCGGTGAGGACTCCATTCTCGATCAGCACGGTGCGCGAGGAGGGCGTGCCCTCATCATCAAAGCGGAACGAGCCGC
Organism: uncultured Anaerolineales bacterium; assembly: GCA_965370435.1. GTDB lineage: Bacteria > Chloroflexota > Anaerolineae > Anaerolineales > UBA11579 > CBDUUP01. The sequence continues at coordinate 2,059 of CBDUUP010000019.1, forward strand.
GCCGTCCGGGTATTGTTCCGTCGTCAATGGCGGAGAGGAAAGGCGCGGCCACTTGTTTGCCCTTCAACTCGGTGTAGGCAGAGGCCTTTTTGGTGATGAAGTCGGCCTCCATAGCGTGCCCGCAGGCCTCATGGAATAATACTCCCCCCCACCCGTTGGTGATAACTACGGGCATGTCTCCAGCAGGGGTCGGGCGGCTGTCCAGCATGAGGACCGCCGACTCGGCCACTTCGATCGCCATTTGGACCGGGTCTTTTTCATCCAAGATTTCCAGGCCTTGCTGCCCGCCGATGCCCGAACCGATCCTTTGCAGTTCCCCATTCCGCTGGGAGACCACTGCGGCGCGGAACTCGATAATATTGCGGTCGTCCTCCGCCCATACGCCGTCGGAATTGTAAATCCACACCTTGCGGCGGAAATGGACAAAATTGGCTTGCACCTGCTTGACGTGAGGGCTATAATCACGGGCCGCGGCGTCCATCTTGCGCAGCCAGTCGGCCTTATCGGCGATGGGGAGGGTGTCGTAGGGTTTTTCTACCGGGAAGTCCAGGCTGCTCGCCTGCTTGGTGAGGTCCACCGTCACCCGGGGTTCATCGGTTCCTTTTGCGGCCGATGCCGCGGCCTGGGCCGCGTCCATCAGGGACGCTTCGCTGAGGTCGTCGGTGTAAGCGTAGGCGGCGGTATCTCCGTAAAACACCCGCACGCCCCCGCCGATGTCGTTTCCCTGGGTGGCGTTCTCCATGCGGCCGTCATCCAGGCTCATGGAAAGCGTCTCCCGGTCTTCGAGGTAAACCTCGGCCAGATCGCCGCCGTTCTTCAAGGCGGCGTCCAGTAATTTCTTGACAAGCGCTTCAGAGATCATATTGGTTCTGCTCCTCCTGATTCAGGTTGGATTATAAGACGCGGTAGAGTATATCATGGTATGGGTTGAGAGGGATGAAAGTTAGGACGGGGTTGGGAATTGCGCTTTACGTATAGCGCAGAACGTTTGGAACCTCTACTCGATAAGCAAATGCACATATGGAAATTGAAATAAAACACTCCATATGTGCATTCACCGGGTGATTGACGGGTAGCGCGGATATACCCTTACTTTCAGTCCATCAATCTCCTAAGCCTACAGATACTTGGCATGGGAGGGATTCCCTTCCAAAATGTCTTCAAGTTTAGGTCCACCTTGGCTTTGATAGCTCATCACGATTGGGGGGACCCGAAGCCGCATATCCTCGATATAAAGCGCTCGAATTTTAAGAAAATCTTCGTTCCGTGCCAGCGAGAGGGAGGCTGCCTGGTTGAGCAAGTTGAGATCACCTTCAGAAAGTCCGGCATCGGCTCCGGCAGTGAGTCCCCAATGATCCCATCCTGAAACTTCAACCTTGTTGAGCATAGCCATGTCTCTCACTAATTGCTCTCGGATATACCCATATCCCTTCAAATTGGACCATCCAAAGCTATTCGGATCAGCTTCACCGTTTTGGCATAATTGCCATGCTACTCCACCAGGGAGGAACTGATCTCGGGGGACATCACAGGGATCGAAGGATATCTCCAATACATCGCGTTGAAATTCATCCAGTTGGGCATCCAAGAATACCCAGGCGCTATCCTCCGCTTTCCAATATTCCGCTACATAATGGTCTACGTTGAAGTTTTTATCAAAGTATGCGCCGAACCCACATCGGACCCGGGCGGGTATTCCCTGGTGTCGCAGCATCGCGGTTAGCAGAAGAGCATAATCGCGACAGTTGCCGACGATCCGGCGATCCAATGGTCTTGGCTCAACCAATGGACGGTCATCCAATTCCAGGATCCTCTTCAATTTATCGGCCACACGCCGAATGCGGAACTCCTCGGCTCTTTCAGTTGGGATTGAATAACCATATCTATCGGCCCAGAGTTCGTGTATCACCAATCCCTGAACCACTTCACAAAGCGCGGAAATTCCGTCAGGCAGCTCCGAGAACAAATTTGCATAGTCCGCAGGATCAGTCATAAGGCTATGGTGCGTGTAGAACTCTACGGGTGAATCAGATGTATTGTTAAGGTTGTAAAACATTTTTGCCTCATTTGTTAGATAGTTTCGATTACAAAGTAAACCAGCTTAGTATTTGAGAGAAATTTCGGATTTCAAGTTACATCACTGCATCACCTCCTTTCAAAACAACAACCCATCCACAAAAAAATGAATGGGCTGGCTGGAACTTAAATAGAAAGGCCACGGAGCTTTTCTCTAAATCGCTTCCGTGGCCTTGAGCATTCAAGGTGGAAAAAAGATATATAAATATTGGTATCTTTCTCAACCGCTATCCTAACGTCTTAATGGTTTGTAAAGTTCAACAATCTAGCGTTACTATATCATATGGGGGTACAAACGTCAACGACGTCACTCACGGCGGGTTATTATTCAATTTTTCGCCGTCTCTTTCCACGGGATAAACCGCTAGCGTACGGTCTGCCCAGCAGTTTCAGCTCAGAAAGCTGCCTTGCTCAGATCGTCACTCTCTTTGTCGCGCCGCTTTGCATCCGGCGTAGCCGGGTCAGGGTTCACGCTGGGTTAGTTTGCTCTTATCAATCAACAGAAAACTACCCTCTTGAATTCTTCTTTTGGAATAGCGCTGGCATTTTTCGCAATGGTAACCATTGGCATATATTTTTCTGACTTATCTGCATCCGGCATATCAATATTGAACTTCCAAAAACGCCACATCGATGTCAAGATTGCAGCCCATTCTATGCATAATTGCAAACTGTCTTTTTCTATCTCTTCTAGCAACCTAACTTCTTGATACCCATCTACTAAAGCTCTCACTTTTTTGATAACAATATTTGTTCCTTCGGTGCATATTCCTACAACCGCCATCCCCAAATCATATATCTTATATATCCGGCTCACGTCTTCAAAATCAAGGATGGCTTTGAAATTCGCATCTTCAAATAATACGTTATCGAAAAATATATCACCATGAACCAACCCAACTGGTAACTGAGACGGTAAATTCTCTATGATATAATGATATCTTTGCCCCACCCAGGCTTTATAATTTTGATCAATTTCTTGCTCCAAAAATTTAGGATAGGTTATCTCAACATACGAATGTTTATCCGGCAAAGAATCTGGCGCCGGAATTTCATGCAATTTCGCCAATGCTATCCCCACTTGTTTTGCTTTTTCATCATCTATTTCAGGTTCTACATACCCGGTTATATATGGCTTCACCAATACCGATTTTTCGTGATATTTAGTTAGCGCTTCCCCGTTTGCCATTTTTTTCGGTCGTGGCGCTGGATATTCGTGTTTCTCCAATAGCAACAACACTTTACTCATATACGCTACCCGAATGGGTTCGATCTCGAAAACTGTGAGAATATACTTCCCATGATTTGTATTCAGCAAATAATTTGAATTCCCGGCGCCTTGTTCTATTGGTTCAAAACTGAAAATTTGGAGTTCATACCTCCCTGCTATCTCTTGAATTTCCTTTTTTGATAGTTTCGTGTAATGTGCCATTAATATAATTTGTAATCTGCACCCTTCAGATATTCCTTCGACATTTATTTGCAAACTAACGGGTTGATGAGCCAACGTCTTAATGCGCTATTTCAACGAATCCCATAGTATCCGAATCAAATATGCGTCTTACTACGGAATAGGCATCCCAGAGAACATTATCACTAAAATTCCTACGTATAATCAATACCTTCGCCATTTTGAGAGTATCGTCTCACTGACTTCTAGACTGGAGATTATCACAGTCACTTGTCGTATCGAATAAATAATCTGTACGGGTTTTAGCGGACATAATATTAATTATCGCTATGGCAAATCGTCAAAATGCTACTAGAGAGGCTCATTGAGCTAAAAGGCATCGTTTTTGGCGAAGGTATTGATAATGTGATTCATTAGAGCTTATCCATTAAAACACCACGATAATTGATTATATCAATAATATGACTCAAAACAGAACAGTCCAGACCACTTTTTCAACAGCCTGAAAATCTATGCCACTCTCATCATTTACTTCGTAACCAAACCCCCTAATAGTATTCTACGCTCAACGATTTTGTATCCGCTGGCGGATGGATTGTGCGACCCACACCAGAATGAAGATCGCCGTGCAGGTCAGCACGATGGCGGCCCCGGAGGCCACCCGGATGTAAAACGAAAGATACAGCCCCACCACCCCCGAAAACGAGGCGATCACCGCGGCCAGGAACATCATCACCGGCAGGCGGCGGGTGAGGGTATAGGCGGTGGCCGCCGGAGTCACCAGCATCGCCACCATCAAGGCCACCCCCACCGTTTGCAGCGAGACCACGATCGCCACCGCGATCAACGCCAACAGCAAGGTTTCCAACCACTTGGCGGGGAGGCGCAGAGTTGTCGCCAGCACGGGATCGAAAGATAGCACCAGGAATTCCTTGTAAAATGCCAGAATGACGACCACCACCAGGCCGCCCATGATGGCGGTCAGGATCAAGTCATCGTTGGACACCCCCAGCACGTCCCCGAACAGGAAGTGGGTCAAGTCTACGGCGTAGCTGCGCAGGCTGGAGATCATGGCAATGCCCAGGGCGAACATCCCCGCGAAGAAGATGCCGATAGCGGTATCTTCCTTGAGCTTGGCTCCTCGACTTACGGCGCCGATCCCCAGAGAGGTCAGCACCGCCGAGACCAACGCCCACCAGAATAAAGGGCCGCTTGCGCCATCCCCCACCAGATAGCCCACCGCCACGCCGGGCAGGATGGCGTGGGCCAGCGCATCCCCGAAGAAGGCCATGCCCCGCAGCACCACGTAAGCGCCCACCAGGGCGCACACGATCCCCACCATCACCGCCGCCAGCAAGCCCCGCACCATGAAGGGATAGGCCAGCGGTTCCAGCAGCAGGGCCAGCAGATCAGCCATGAGGCATCTCGTCGTCGCCGCAGCAGGTATCGCTCAGCAGGGCCACGCCATTCTCGGTTTCCACGACGTGCAGGTGGCTGCCGTAAGCGGCCACCAGCTTTTCAGGGACGAACACTTCCTCCGGCGACCCAAAGGCCAGCAGGCGGCGGTTGAGCAGCATCACCCGGTCAAAGCGTTCGGCGGCCAGATTCAGGTCATGGGTGGCGACCATCACGGTCACTTTTCTTTCCCGCAGCGCGTCAAGGATGTGGAAGATGTCCTCTTTGGAGGTCGCGTCCAACCCGCTGAGCGGCTCGTCCATCAGCATCAATTCGGCTTCCTGGGCCAAAGCGCGGGCGATGAACATGCGCTGCTGCTGCCCCCCGGAGAGTTCGCCGATCTGCCGTCCGGCCAGATGCTGCATCCCCACCACTTCCAAACACTGGCGCACGTAATCCCAATCTTGGGTCCGGGCGCTGCGCAGAAAGCCGATCTTCCCGATGCGGCCCATCATCACCACGTCGGCCACGCTGACCGGAAAGCTCCAGTCCACCTGACTGCGCTGGGGCACGTAGGCGATGCAGATGTGGCCGCCCGGCCCGTGGCCGTAGACCTTCACCCCGCCGGAGGTGGGCGACAATACACCCGCGATGACCTTGAAGAGGGTGCTTTTCCCGGCCCCATTCGGCCCCACCACCGCCACCCGCTCCCCCGCCTCCAGATCAAAGGATACATCTTCAAGGGCCGCGCCGTTCTCGTAGCGCAGGTTAAGGCCCACCGCGCTGATGGTGGGCGCGCCTTCTCGGTGGGGTTGGCCTCGCTCGGCCAGGGGATTTTTACGTAGAAAGTTGAGAATATTCATCGTTCACCACCCCAATTTTACCGTAGAACCACCGTAGGGGCGGGGATAAGCCCCGCTCCCCAGGCACACAAAATATAAGGACTCCTTGAATAGTTTTTGTATTTCCGTGGAAATCGCTACATTAGTTTTTAGGAGTCGAGGCTTTAGCCGGGTCTCCTCGCCAGTTCTTCCGGCTGAAGCCTCGACTCCTTCACAGCCCCGCCAGTGGTCGCCCTTACAAAAATGTTTTCGCTGAGGTTATTCCAACGCCCCCACAATCGCGGCCACGTTATACCTCATCATCTCCAGGTACGTCGCCGCCGGGCCATCGGGTGCGCTCAACGAACCGGTGTACACGAAAACCAATGCTGTGCCGGTATCCTCGGCCACCCGCTCGGCCAGATTGGCATTGACCGTATTCCCCACAAAAACCGCTCTAGCCCCCAGAGACTGGATAGTATCCATCAGAGCGGCCAGTTCCTGCGCCGAAGGCTCAGCCAGGGAGCTGTATCCCGGGATCACCGCCCCCACGATCTCAAAGCCGTAGCGGTTGGCGAAATAGCCCCAGGTATCATGGTCGCTGACCAGCTTGCGGGCATCCTCTGATAGGTCAGCCACCTGCGCAGTTATCCATTCGTCCAGGGCGCGCAGTTCTTCTTTATAGGCCTCCGCGTTGGCGGCGTAGAGAGAGGCGTTCTCGGGGTCTAATTCGCTCAAGTGGTTGGCGATGGTATCCACCCACACCAGGAGGTTGAGCGGATCGAACCACACGTGGGGGTCGAAATCCCCCTCCTCCTGGTCGCCGAGTTCAAACAGATCAATCCCTTCGGACACAGAAACCACCCGCCCCGCCCCGCCCGCATTCTCCAACAGCCCGCTCAGAAAGGTCTCCAGGCCTACCCCGTTGATGAAGATCACCTCGGCCTCGGCCACGGCAACGATATCCTGGGGCGCGGGTTCAAATGAATGAGGGTCCGTGCCGGGAGGCAGCAGCGCTGTCAGGTCAATCGCCTCCCCGCCGACCACGCCAACCACATCGGCGACGATGCTGGTCGTGGCGACGATTTTGATTTTTCCATTATCACCTACGGTTGATGAACTACATGCAGACAGCAATAGCAAAAAAAACAAGCCCAATCTTCGCATTACTCCTCCGAAAAGCGGTCACTTCACCAAATAGGGCTGCCGTTCTCCCAGGTCAGGCAGGTTTCCACTCCGAATCACCCCAACCATGTTCCCCCCGCAAGGGGACAAACGCCACCGGAACCACGTACTCACGTTCATACCGAGCGCCGCGTCGCCGCACCAGCCGCAAGGTCTGGCCGTTATAGCCGCCTACCGGGATCACCAGCCTGCCGCCATCGGCCAGTTGGCGCTTCAACGGCGGGGGCACTTCGGGCGCGGCGGCGGTGACCATGATGGCGTTGTAGGGGCCATTCTCCGGCCAACCCGGCGAGCCATCCCCAACCTGGATCTGGACGTTGTCTATTCCCAGGTCGGCCAGCGCCTGGGAAGCTTGATCGGCCAACGGTTGGTGGCGCTCTATGGTGTATACCTGCCGCGCCAGGCGGGCCAACACCGCGGCCTGGTATCCAGAGCCGGTGCCGATCTCCAGCACGGTGTCGTCCGCTTCCAGTTGCAGCAGTTGGGTCATCAGAGCTACGATGTAGGGCTGGGAGATGGTCTGTCCTTCCCCAATGGGCAGCGGGCCGTCGGCGTAAGCCATGTGAACGTAGTCGGGAGGCACGAAACGATGGCGGGGGACCGCCCGCATAGCATCCAGCACCCGTTGGCTGCGGATATCGCGTGTCGCCAATTGTTCATCCACCATCCGCTGCCGTTCAGCGGCATATTCCAAGGTCTCTTCCATCACATCACTTCTCCCCACCCGGTCCGGCCTGGGAAGCCAGAGCCAGGATGGCCTCGAAATCATCCTCCGGGGCGGATTTGTTGCGTTTCTCATAACCGCACTGGGCGCAGCGGTGGATGAGGATGTACCCCCCGGACTTCACCTCCATCCCCACCGGCTCCATCATCCCGCCGCAGGCCGCGGCCCGGTCGCCGGGATTAAGGTCCACGTGCCGGCTCCACAAGCAGCGCGGGCAGTGGTTAGTGTAACCCGTCCCGGCCACCTCCAGGCCGCAGTTCTGGCAGATAAAATCTTCTATGGTACGCTGGAAATTTCTAGAAATTCGATTCTCGCAACTCCAATTAAATACAGTTACCACTAAGACTCCTTGTCTCTATAGATTTTACCCCATTTCCTTTGTGCCTTTGTATCTTCGGGTTAAAGTTTATCTTCTAACCCCAATAAAGCACGCGAAATCTGGCGGTCTATCTTCCCCATGGGAAAATCCGAAAGGTCTTCCAATTTCACCCAGCGCAGGTCGGCAGCCTCCAACGCCTGCGGCTCGCCATCCAGAAGCGTACAGAAAAAGGCATGCAGGGTGATCTTGAAATGAGTATAAGCGTGCTGGTAGACGCCAATCTCCTCCCCCACTTCAACCTCCACGCCCAACTCCTCCATGATCTCCCGCCGCAGGCAGGCGGGCAAGTCTTCGCCTTCCTCTTGGGTGCCTCCGGGGAACTCCCACATGCCGCCCAGCAGTTCGTTCTCCGGCCGCTGAGCGAGGAGGAATAGCCCCCCGCGTCGGATGACCGCCGCCGTGACAATAAGATGCGGCAGGGGCTTTTTAGGCTTCTTCACCGGACGTTCAGCCTGGATTCCCAGAGCATAGGCCTCGCACAACGTCGCCAGGGGACAATTCTCACAGTCCGGGTTGCGCGGCTTACAAACTGTCGCGCCGAGTTCCATCAAGGCCTGGTTGTAATCCCCGGCCCGCCCCGGCGGTAGGTGGGCTTCAGCCAGCGCCCAGATGCGCCCTTCCCCCGCCCCCGAATCCACCGGCTCAACCACGTCAAAGACCCGGGCCAACACCCGCTTCACGTTGCCATCCACCGCCGCCTCGTCCAGGCCGAAGACCAGCGACGCGATAGCCCCCGCGGTGTATCGCCCAATCCCCGGCAGGCGGCGCAGGGCCTTCGTCTCAGCGGGGAGCTGGCCGCCATGTTCAGCAGCCACGATCTGCGCCGCGCGGTGCAGGTTGCGCGCCCGGCCGTAATACCCCAATCCTTCCCAGAGCGACAACACCTCCTGCTGAGAGGCCGCCGCCAGCGACTCCACTGTCGGGAAGCGCGCCATCCAGCGGGCGTAATAGGGGAGGACAGTCTCCACCCGGGTCTGCTGGAGCATGATCTCTGAGACCCACACGGCGTAGGGATCGGGATTGCCCCGCCAGGGGAAATCGCGGGCATTATCGGCATACCATTCGAGGAGCAAGTTTGAGAGCATGGGTGCAAGTGGGCAAGTGGGCAAGAAGCAAGTGGGCAAGAAGCAAGTGGGCAAGTGTGCAAGTGGCAAGTAGGCAAGATTACGAGTGGCGGATTAGGGATTGCGGATTTTATCTTTGGAGGGGCAGCTATCTATTCTCCATTCTCTATGTTCTATTCTCTCCTCTCTATTCTCTGCTCTCGCTTGGTTTTCGGGCGAGGAAGAGGCCCATGTCTTTGGTGATGTGGATCGCGCCGTGAGCGGCGATTTGGTCTTCAAGCATCTGGGTGAAGGCGGTGAGTTTATCGCCCACCAGGATGTCGCCGACATTGCTCATACCGGAGAGCAGGTAGGCCACCAGCGGTGCGGCCTCCGTGATTTCAAGGTTGTTTTCATGGCGGCGGAGGGTGATGTCGTCAAACCAGGGTTCAAGCTGGCTGCGCCCACTATCCAGCATGAAGGAATCGCTCAGCCGATTGACGCCATAAGAGATTCGGGAATCAAACCCGTTGACCAATTCGCTCAATTCCGCCAGGTGCGCCTCGCCCATGGTCGCGGCCAGGAAACGCCCTCCCGGTTTGAGCGCCCGGTGAATCTCGGCTAAGGCTTTGGGACGGTCAGGGATGTGGAAGAGCATCATGTGGGCCAGAACCACGTCGAAGCTGTTATCAGGGAAGGGGATCTCTTGGGCATCAATGACCTCAAAGGTGAAGCGATCCTGATGGTCGCGCAGGGTCTCCTGGGCTGCGGCTGCCATGCCGGGCGAGAAATCCGACAGGGTGATCTCCCAACCGGAGGGTAGACCCTCGACCAATCCCGGCCACATAGTCGCCGGACCGCAGCCCAATTCCAGAATACCGCACTCCGGCGGAAAATCGTACTGGTCAAACAACCAGCCGAACCAATCCTGGGGGCTGGTACTGAAACGGGCATGCAGTTGAATGCGGGCCTCCAGATTCGAGGCGTCTTTGTACTGGTCGTTGCGCAAGTAGTCGGTATCGGTTAGACGGGACATAGATGAACTCCATAAGGTTGACTGGTGAACGGTCACTTTCGGGTTGGTTGGCAGATTATACCGCTGGTTTTGCCATGCAGAGATGGTCAAGATGAACATTCCAAGTAAACGCCAACTGGATTAATGTTTTCTTCGTTTCTCCCGGCTCTTTTTATTTTCAATTCAACCGGTTGTTCTTGAGATAGATTTGCCCATTCAGGTCTATAATATTCAATCAGCTATCCAGTCAATGAATTACTACCGATATCAGAAACTCCAGCATCTTTACGGCGAACTATAGAACTTCCAAAGATAAGCGAGGAATCTCATGTCCATAGATTGGTTCTTGAATCTCAACCCGATTTGGCAAGCCCTTATGGGAACCGGTTTCACCTGGTTCTTGACCGCCCTGGGAGCAGCGGTGGTCTTCATTTTCAAGACGGTCAACCGAAAATTGCTGGACAGCATGCTGGGATTCGCCGCCGGAGTGATGATCGCCGCCAGTTATTGGTCGCTGCTGGCCCCGGCCATTGAAATGGCTGAGGAGTTGTCTGTGCCTGCCTGGCTCCCTGCGGCGATAGGGTTCCTGCTGGGAGGCGGGTTTCTTTGGGTGGTTGATAAAATATTACCCCACCTGCACCTCGGTTTCCCCATAGAGGAAGCCGAGGGAATCAAGACCAGTTGGCGGCGCAGTGTGCTGCTGGTTTTAGCCATCACCCTGCACAATATCCCCGAAGGGTTGGCAGTTGGCGTGGCTTTTGGCGCATTGGGGGCGGATCTGCCTTCCGCTTCCCTGGCCGGAGCCGTGGCCCTGGCGTTGGGGATCGGGATCCAAAACTTCCCTGAGGGAGCGGCGGTATCGGTGCCCTTGCGCAGAGAGGGGATGAGCCGTTTCAAGAGCTTCTGGTATGGTCAGATCTCCGGGATGGTTGAACCGGTTGCCGGCGTTCTGGGCGCCGCCGCGGTGCTGTATGTACGGCCCATCTTGCCCTATGCCCTGGCCTTTGCGGCCGGAGCGATGATCTACGTGGTGGTCGAAGAGTTGATACCCGAATCCCAGTTGGAGAAGAACACCCACGCGGCCACCTTTGGAGCCATGCTGGGGTTCACTGTGATGATGATCCTGGACGTAGCCCTGGGATAGCGCGCACTTCATCCTTTGTAAGAATGGAGCCGCCCATCGAGTCGCAATAAAGATAGGCTAAACGACAGAATTATATAATTCCCGGAGGTTTCTAATGGGCGCAGCCAGAAAAATACGCAAAGTGTTGAAAAGCAAACCCACCCTGGAGGGCGCCGGAGTTCATCTCAACAGGGTCTTCGGGAATCCAGAGGTTCCCCAATTTGACCCTTTCTTGCTCCTGGATGATTTCCACTCCTCTGATCCATCCAAATACCTGCCGGGTTTTCCCTGGCACCCCCACCGGGGCATTGAGACCATCACCTACGTCTTGCATGGGAATGTGGAGCATGGGGACAGTTTGGGCAACAAAGACGTGATCGCTTCGGGGGGTGTGCAATGGATGACTGCCGGAAGCGGCATCGTCCACCAGGAAATGCCCCAGGGCGAGGAGGATGGGTTGCTGTGGGGCTTCCAGCTATGGGCCAACCTGCCCGCCTCCCACAAGATGATGGACCCCCGCTACCGGGACATCCAACCCGCGCAGATTCCCGAGGTTGAATTGGATGGCGGCGTGAAGGTGAAGGTCATTTGTGGAGAGATCAACGGCGTCAAAGGGCCGGTGGAAGATATCGTCACCGACCCCGCATATCTAGATGTGACCGTGCCGCCCAACACAGCGTTCACCCATCCAGTATCGGAGGGGCATACGGTATTCGCCTACGTGATTGAAGGCCAGGGGTACTTCGATAGTCAGAAGGACAGCCTAATAGAGTCTGGGAACGTCGTCCTCTTCGAGGATGGCAATGAGGTGGCTATTGCGACGGAAGACGTAAGCGCCCGGTTCTTGCTCATCTCCGGGAAACCGATCGGGGAGCCGGTCGCCTGGTATGGCCCCATTGTGATGAACACTCAGGAGGAACTAGAAACCGCTGTGGATGAATATCAACGGGGGACTTTCCTCAAGCATACCTGAAGGGTAACGGGGAGGGGCGCATTGTAACTTGGACTGTATAAAAAAAAGAGCGCAGTACGCTGCGCTCTTTTTTTTCATTCGAGGGTTAGCGAATTTGAATTATGGCCTACAACTGAAAACCTTTGCGGGCTTCGATCACCTTGTAATCAAAATTCACCACGTATTCTTGCAGCTTGTCGGTCATCTCATCCCATTTATCCGAATCCAGGGCGTCCTGCACCTCCACCAGGGTGGGCATGACGGCTTCGGCCATGATGCGCGGCTGGTCTCCGTCGCCGTACATCGTCAGCCAGGCCTCGCTAAGCTCCAGGCCGAGTTTCTGGATGGCGGGGATGAAGTCTCCCACTACGTATTCAAAATATTCCTGCTCGGTGCCGGGACGAATATCCCAGGTCAAAACCAATTTGACTTCTTTAGCCACTGCGTTGCTCCCATTATGCGTGATGGTAGTCCAGTACAACTACCCGAGTTTCATCGGGGATTGAACTGGGGGTGACTTTCAAGGAGGGTTCGGCATTCACCTTGCTTCCCAGGCCCATCTCTTTCATGAACCGGTTGAGCGAGTTCAATTTGACAGCCGAATCAGGCGTATTATAATGCATGGGGATCACAATTCCCGGCTCCAGCAAGCTGATGACCTCGGCGGCTTTGGCGGCGTTGAGGCTCTTGCCGCCTCCCACCGGGACCAGCGCAACGTGTACGGTTCCCAGCGCCTCAATCTGGGTCTGGGAAGGCACCTGGTTCAGGTCTCCCAGGTGGGCGACGTTGACCCCGCCATAATCGAAAACGGTCAACAAGTTGCGATTTTCAGCTTTACTTTTTTTGCCTCCGTTGGTCTGCACCGAGGTGATGAACACCCCGCCGATCTCGAACTCACCCGGCCCGGTGATCAATCGTTGTGAGCCTTTAACCCCTTTGACGAAGTTGTGTGAAGGGACATCGTGGCTGACGGTGACGATGTCTGCCCGCAGCTTCAACGGGCTGTACCCAGCGGCCTCGCTGTCGTAGGGGTCGGTGACCACCGTCGCCAGGTTGCGCTCGGTTAGCCGGAAACACGAATGTCCATACCAGGTTATTTCCATGCAGCCTCCATAACAAACCTGATTATACTTCATTGCGCAAAGAAATGGCAAACCTTATTGCCAGATGCCTGACAGAATTTCGAAACCAATGTCAATTGCGCAATACACTCATTTATAGCTTGTAGATTTTTCATAGTTAGATACTAGAAAATGAAAGCCATCAGAGAACTAAACCTTATAATATAGGTGTGAGCATAGACAGAACTCCCAACTTACGCGTCAACGCCACCCCTGACGCCCAGGTCATCCAGACCGGCCCTGGCCTCTGGCGTCTGGAGATTCCTGCTGGGCCGGGGAAGAAATACCGCCTGGCTCAACTCGACGACTATGCCCAACACGCCCGCGGCGATCTCCCCTGGCGTCCCCCTTTGACCTTCTCTCTCCGCGCCAGGGCCTCGGCCCCAGACATCCCCGGCACCTGGGGCTTCGGCCTGTGGAACGACCCTTTCAGTCTTTCGCTGGGGTTGGGCGGCGGCGCACGCAGATTTCCTGCATTACCCAACGCGGCCTGGTTCTTCCACGCTTCCCCGCCCAATTACCTATCCTTCCGCGACGACCTGCCCGCCCAGGGGTTCTTGATGGCGGCTTTTCGATCTCTGGCGCTGCCCGCGCCCCTCCTGGCCCTGGCGGGGCCTGCCTTGCCGCTGATGATGTGGCCGCCCGCCGCCCGGCTGGGCCGCCGCCTGGCCCGGCGATTCATCTGCCAGGACGCCGCCCCGCTCTCCCTCGACCCCACCGGCTGGCACACCTACGCCCTGACCTGGCGCGCCGGCCGGGTCGCCTTCACCGTGGATGGACAAACCGCATTCGAAACCTCTCTCGCCCCCCGTCCCCCGCTGGGGCTGGTGTTGTGGATCGACAACCAATACGCCACCCTCCCCCCAGACGGACGCCTGGGCTACGGCTCCCTCCCCAACCCCGAACCCGCCTGGATCGAGTTGGCAGATATTACGGTGACAAAAGATTAAACACAAAGGCACAAAGACACCAAGTTTTTTCTTCGTGTCTTTGAATCTTGGTGGTAACATTAGTTGTGATCTGCCTTATTTAGCTAGTCCGACCACTCAGACCACTAAGACCACTTAGACCAGTCAACCAATGCCCAAAATCTGCATTGTCCCCAAAGTTTCAGGCGTCGGCGGTATGGTGTCCTTCCGGCATAAGTTCGCTGCGGGACTCATTGCCCGCGGCGTCGAGGTCTGCGACGACCTGAACGACACCCCCTACGACGCGGTTCTCATCATCGGCGGGACCCGCGACCTCCCCGGCCTCTGGCGGGCCAGGCGGCGGGGAACGCCCATCGTGCAGCGGTTGAACGGGATGAATTGGCTGCATCGCTTCCGCCGCACCGGCCTGCGCCACTACCTGCGGGCCGAGTACGGCAACCGTCTGCTCTCCTTCATTCGGGCCCGCCTGGCTGACCGCATCGTCTACCAATCCAACTTTGCCCGGGATTGGTGGGAGCGCGTCTACGGCCCTACCCGAATTCCCCACAGCGTGGTCTACAACGCCGTGAACCTGGACGCCTACTCCCCGGACGGCCCTCACCAACGCCCGGAGGGCCGCCACCGCCTGTTGTTGGTGGAGGGCAGTCTGGGCGGCGGCTATGAGATGGGCCTGGAGACCGCGGTCCGGCTGGCGGAACTGCTTGCTGAAAGAAATGGACTTCCGGTCGAGTTGATGGTGGCGGGCCGGGTCTCGGATGAAATCAAGGAAGCCTGGGAGCAGCGCGCCCGTATTCCGTTGGTCTGGGCCGGGTTGGTCCCCGGCGAGAAAATCCCTGAGCTGGACCGCTCCGCCCACCTGCTTTATTCCGGCGACCTGAACGCCGCCTGCCCCAACGCCGCCATCGAGGCCCTGGCCTGCGGGTTGCCGGTCTTGGCCTTCGACACCGGCGCTCTGCCTGAACTGGTGGCCGGGGACGCGGGCCGGGTGGTCCCCTACGGCGGCGACCCCTGGAAACTGGACCCGCCCGACCTCCCTGCCCTGGCCGAAGCCGCGGCGGAGATCCTGCAGGAGCAGGCCCAGTTCCGCTCCGCGGCTCGTGCCCGCGCCCAGGCCGCCTTTGGTCTGGACGAAATGGTGGAGGGATATTTAACCAGTTTATTAGTTAGGTAGTTTTGTAGTTTCGTTGTGCCGTGGTGCTTCGTGGTGAATATTCCGCGCTAGGGAATAATTATCCATTCCATTTGCCTTCTCGCGCGTTTCACGCTAAACTAGCAATAACCAACTTACGAGGAGGCTCCTGCTATGAACCAAGAATCTTCCCCCAAACTCCCCTGGACTTTATGGGGCATCTTGACCCTAATCTCCGCTGGTTTGGTTATCATGTTAATCATTAACGAGGGGAAAGATGTGACTACCTTGGGCTGGGTCAGCTTGATACTGGGTTTCTCGCCGTTGATCGGCGCTCAGCTTACCCTGGGGTCGCCTCGCGCCGCGGGACAGATCCGGGCCTGGCTGCAAAACACCCGGCGGCCGCTGTTGAGTGTGGCAGGCGGTATTTCGGCCCTGTATTTGCTCTCCGGGCTGATCGTGGGCAGCTTCGACCCGTATGCCACCGTCATCTTTGTCTTTGGCGCTTTCGCCGCCCTGGGCACCCTGCGCCAAATCCAGCGCGGCCAGCCCGGCCTCACCTGGGCCGACGCCGCCGTCTGGCTGATGATCTGGATCCCCTTCGACCT
Source organism: uncultured Anaerolineales bacterium (assembly GCA_965370435.1). Classification (GTDB taxonomy): domain Bacteria; phylum Chloroflexota; class Anaerolineae; order Anaerolineales; family UBA11579; genus CBDUUP01. The sequence goes on from CBDUUP010000019.1 coordinate 17,970, forward strand.
GCGCTGGAACTATGATCTCTGGTACGGCCCGGATGGATTCGCCTACAACTGGTGGTCCGTCGCCCTGACCGTGCTGGCCGTGGCGGGCTGGTACGGCTTGCGGGAACTGCCCGACTTCGGCTACAATCTGGCACCCACCTGGAAGGACATCCGCGCTACTTTGATCGTGGTCGCTGGCTTGCTCGTCATCGTCGTCCCCATCGGCCTGGGCATCGATTTCCTCACCTTCCCGCCAACCGCGCCGTTGGACATCGTCGCCATCCTGGTTAACTTCACCGGCATCTTCCTCACCGTCGCCATCCCCGAGGAGTTGTTCTTCCGGGGTATCTTGCTGCACGGCCTGGACCAGATGTACAAGAAGCGCCCCTGGGTTCCGCTGCTGCTCTCCTCGCTGGCCTTCGGGTTGATGCACTGGAACAATGCGAGCGACCTGATGGAGAAGATCGCCTACTGCGCCCTGGCGACCGTGGCCGGGTTGTTCAACGGCTGGGCTTACCGCCGCACGGGTAACAAGCTGCTGGCTCCAGTGCTGGCCCATACCTTGACGGATGTGATTTGGGTGTTTGTGTTCCAGTAATGGGACGCGGATGAACGCGGATTTGCGCTGATTTTTTCTACTCCTACCACTTGACTTATCAATGCTGCCCCTGCGGTGCATGAATAATTATGACCGACCCCCTCCAAACCTTCTGGGATAACCTGCTCTCACGCCAACGGGAGCGGATATTGGATACCTTCAACTCGCTCAATGAGGATGATCGGCAGGCGGTCCTCATTCACCTACAACGCATGGTGGACGAGCCGGACTGGCATCCCGAACAGCGCGTCTCGGCCCTGGCCGCGTTGGATGCTCTGGACCCGGATAAATCGGTGGACTATGGCCCGTAAGAAGAAGAAAGGCACTTCCACCAGTTCCTTCGGTACCTCCGGGCGGGTCAGCCACGACGCCAGTGAGTTCTACAAGGGCCGTATCTATGAGGGAATGCCCACCGAGACCGAGAACCTGGAATACGTGGAGACTCCTCTGCCGGAGACGGCCCGCAACCGCATCTTCCCCCGCACCAGCGAGGATATGAAAGAACTGCCCGACCACAGCGTCCACCTGATGGTCACCTCACCGCCCTACAACGTGGGCAAGGACTACGACGAAGACCTCACCCTGGACGACTACCGCGCCTTCCTGATGCGGGTCTGGACGGAGGTCAAGCGGGTTCTGGTGCCCGGCGGGCGGGCCTGCATCAACCTCGCCAACCTGGGGCGCAAGCCCTACATCCCCCTGCACGCCTTCATTATCGAGGACGCCCTCTCGCTGGGCTTCCTGATGCGCGGGGAAGTCATCTGGAACAAAGCTGCCAGCGCCAGCCCCTCCACCGCCTGGGGCAGTTGGCTCTCGGCCAGCAACCCGACACTCCGAGACGTGCACGAATACATCCTGATCTTTTCGAAGGACGCCTACCGCCGCCAGCCGCCCCAAAAGCGGGAGAGCACCGTCCAGCGGGACGACTTCCTGGAGCTGACTCGCAGCGTGTGGGATTTCCCCGCCGCGCCGGCCCGTAAGGTCGGCCACCCGGCCCCCTTCCCCGTGGAACTGCCCCGCCGCCTTATCGAACTCTACACCTTCGCTGGGGAAGTGGTCCTGGACCCCTTCATGGGCAGCGGCCAGACCGCCATCGCCGCCCAGGATACCGGGCGAATCTACGTGGGTTACGAGGTGAATGAGGAGTATGTAAAACTGGCGGAAGAACGAATTGGGAAACATGCCCAAAAACCTGGATAATTCAGATAATTCGCCTTGCCCTGCACGGTAAAAATAGGTAATGGGATTCTTCATGCAAAAGACGGACAGCCTGCATGCCAAGAAAGCGGAAGATAATAGAAAAATCGTGGAAGAAAAAGAGTTCTTTGGGGATAATAATGTGTAGAGCGTGGTTTACACGCCTGCGGATGGATACCTGAAAAGTGTCTATTTCAACACGACAAATTTTTGCATTCTGAATGAATGGGGATATTGAACATCATCCGTGACCAGCATAAGATGTCACGCTTTGAGTCAGTCAACTTTTTTAATAGGAACCAATATGAAAACGCCATCTCCCCTCGACGAGGAATCAAAACAAACCTCTAAGGATACTATTTTCATTATATTTCTTGTTCTTGCCATTTTGCTTCAGTCAATTGTCAACTTTATTACGTTGAGCGAAGTGAGATCTTTACGCAAGTTTCTGACTCAAGGCATACCAAGAACTGATTCACTGGAGGGCTTGTCGCCTGGCGCCCAAGCGCCTGACTTTAACATTATGAATACCGAAGGAGACTTCATCGCACTTTCTGATTTTCAAGGCGCCCATGTGCTGCTGATGTTTTCATCCCCGACTTGCCCCTATTGCATCCTATTATTTCCAGAACTCGAGAGATTGGTTCAGGAGATGACATCCGAGAACGTTAACTTCATAATGCTATCATCGGGAACGCCAAAAGAGAATCAAGAGTTGAAACTTAACGAAGGTTTTTCTTTTGAAGTTCTCAATGTCAGTTCTCAACAATTTATAGACTACAATATTCCTGGAACACCATTTTTTGTACTAATTGACCAAGATGGGAGTATTCAGGAAATTATTGCAGTGAGTAGTGTAGAGGATCTTGAAAAACTATTCGAACGAATAAAATGAATGGAGGCAAATATGAGAGCTTTAAGGTTACCCCCGCTCGGTAAAAAGGGTGTACAATTACTTAACCTCACCCTCATTGTAGCCATCACCGTTGCCCTATTTACCCTGACAGTCTCAGTGGTTCCAGCCGCTGCAGGTACATCCTGCGACTCTTGGATTGATGCCGGCTATTGTTGCACAGATGGTTGGCCGTCCTGGAGCCGAGACGTACAAAAGCGTTATTGCACCTATTGTAACCACCTAGGACAATGTAACAGTTGGTGGGAATACAGGTGTGCGTACTTTAGTCTCTGTTAACGAAAGCATACAATAAAACGCTATATCCTTTTCCTCTACACTCTGGGAGAGGCAGAGATTTTGCTTCTCTGCCTCTTCCTACTCTTTATAAAGGTAATGCGAATGATTATCCTTGACCAGGTCAGCAAACAGTATGCGCCCAATCAATTAGCGCTCGATAAGGTATCCCTTCAAATTGAGGGCGGTGTTTTCGGCCTTCTGGGTCCCAATGGGGCTGGAAAGACCACCCTGATACGAATCCTCTGCACATTGCTCGCGCCTACCAGCGGCTCAATTTCCATCAACAACTTTGATGTGCTTGTCCACATGAAGGAGATACGCGAGATATTGGGATACGTACCCCAGGAATACCGCTTGTACCCCCAGTTGAAAGCCAGAGAATTTCTAGACTATATGGGCATCCTCAGCGGGATAAATAATCCCACTCGCCGCCAAAGGATAGAGGAAACCCTGCATGAGGTGGGCTTATCAGAACACGCCCACCGCCCACTGGGAGAGTTCTCCGGCGGGATGAAACAACGGGTGGCAATTGCCCAGGCCTTGCTGCATAAGCCAAAGATCTTAATTGTAGATGAACCAACTGCCGGGTTGGACCCGGGTGAACGGGTGCGTTTTCGAAACCTGCTGGTCAAATTGAGCCGCGATAGCCAGATCCTGCTCTCCACCCATATCGTGCCGGACATTACCGCGGCCTGTTCGCACCTGGCTTTACTCGACCGTGGAAGGATCATCTTTCACGGCGCCCCTTCTCAAATGATTGCCCAGGTCGGCCAACGCGTGTGGACGATTACGGTCCCTTTCGAAGAATTGGCCTCCATGCAGCGCAACTACACCATTGTTTCCACGCGCTCGGATGAAATAAGCGGCGCTGTTCAAGTGCGTTTCATCACTCCAGACGTGGACGCCCCCGATGCGGCTGAAGCCGTCGCCCCATCCTTAGAAGACGCCTATTTATCGCTCACCGCTCGGAAGGAATGAATTGCATGCAAGCCTTGAAAATAGCCTATTTTGAAATGAGCCTGATCTTCCGCTCCCGGGTTTTTTGGGTGGTCTCTATTTTCCTTACTGTTCTGGCTTGGGTTATTCTTGAATGGCCTCTCCTGCCCTTTAGTAATCCAGAATCTGTTATCAGTGCAGAAATGAACTTTTTAGGGCTGTTGAGCAGTTTATTGGTCATTTTTATCGTGGTTCCGGCTTGCCAAAGAGAATTTCAATCTGGTTTTGATATCGTGTGGTCCCGGCAGTTCTCTAATTATGTTTTCCTGGCGGGGAAAGCATTGGGAATCGCCGCGGCAATCCTTATCGCCCACCTGCCCATGTTGCTGCTGCTCAGCATAACAGTGGTAAGTTTTTATGGTCTCCAATTCCTTCCATTGATCGGGTATATGTTCAGTGTGGTTCTTTTCCCCACTTTGGCGATATCTTTTTCTGTCAGCCTGATAGTATCCATTTTGTTGCGCCGTCGTCTATTGGCTTACCTGGTGTTGATCATGCTTCGAGCCGGAATTTCTACCCAAGTAGATATTTTCCAATTAGGTAATTTCACTTTACACAGTTATTACCGACATCCATTGATAGGGTTTGGGCCGGATCTACACCTGGTTCTCTCGAACCGCAGATTCTATCTCTTATTGGCCGCCTTATTGCTCGTTGTTGCCGGATTGTTGTTTCCCCGGTTCGCGCCCCGGCAGAAACGGACCCAACCCATAACGATGATCGCGCTGGGGGTCTTTTCATTTATCTCGCTATTCGGAATCTATCAAGAAACCCTGAACTTTGATAACGCCCATCATCTCGCAGCGCTCAACGTCGAAATCGCCTCGCCTTCTCCTAATCTAAAGATTGAAAACTATGCTTTAAATGTCATGGTGGACCTGGAGAAAAATCTCCTTTCCGGTCAGGCGGAAATCACCATTACGACCGCTTCCGAATCGCTCTCCGAATTACCTTTGTCCCTGAACCCTGGTTTCGACATCATCACTTTGAGCGTAAATGGATCCAGCAGCGCTGGGCATTTCGAGGAGGGCAAGGTGGAATTCGCCTCCCCAATACCTCCCCAACAACAAGTCGTCCTAAGCCTGCGATACGAAGGAACCATCCTGGTCAACCGCGCTTCTTATTCAAATATGTTTGTTATGGGTGAAACCCCTCCCCCCCTTCCTGGAGGCTACCTTGGCCCAGGAACGTTCTTCCTCACCCGTTCAGGGAACTGGTATCCTCTTTCCCCGCTTGGCGCGCCTACCTCTTTATCGTTGACCCTATTGGGGGCCGCGAATTCGGTCGTCATCAACACGGCTTCACAATATACATCGGGAGGAAGCGATCTCAACCTCACCTGGACTTCCCCTCTCCCTGCGCCTTTATTCGCCGTCGTTGACCCGGACGAAAAAATGACTTGGCCGAATGCCGTAGGCTATGTTCCTCTTGCATACCAACGATCGGCAAAAAGCGCTCTCTCTGTTTATATCAATACCGCCTTCTATCTAGATCGTCATTTGCTTCAAATCCCCAATCCCAGTTTGCAAGCTGTGGTATTGCCATTATTGGAACGAACGCTGTATGATTCAAACACTGGGACTTTATTCCTCAGCGACAACGTATTCAGTGACTATCGGTTGAGTCAGGGAAATTATAAAAACCAGCCCCAGTCCCTATACATCCGTTGGGAGGCAGAGACAATGGCCCGGATTTGGTGGTGTCAAACCAACCAGTGTTTGTCCATGCCCCAATACCGAGGTTCTTATTCGGTTGAGGGAGATGCAGTTACCGAAACCCTGTTAAGTTACCTGGCCTTACGTTTGACTGGGGTAGAGGTTGGGGATGATTTCATCACCCAAGAGATCGGCGAGCGGACCAGGGTTCTTTGCACGCCGGAATTAGCGGTGACATTACCTTATCCGAACCTGGGTATATCTCCACCTTTGTTCATCCGTATTCATAGGCTATGGGAAGATATCGGGTCAGATAGTTTTTGGGACTTCACCCGGGCGTACATGATAACTTATGGGAATGCGCCGCCCACGCTGCCTGTTTTTGAGGATTTTGTGCGCTCCACAACCGGTTTCTCTTTGCCCATTGTTGAAGAATGCTCACCTTGATGTCGAATAAGATACCATGTCGAATTTCCTGAAACGCATCTATTACGAGATCACCATACCGCGCACCAATTTGCTCACTTCGCTATTGTTTTTATTTAGTCTCGTAATCACTACAGGCAATTCCCAGGATGTCAATCAGCGCGTCCAAAATTCGTTGATCATTGTTGAAGTGATATTTCCCATGATCGCGCTGCTGGTCACTGCAAATTTACTCGTAATAGAAAGAGAGAACCAAACCATCGAATTTGTTGCCGTGCGAAGAGATTTATCCGAATTCTGGATATTTCGAATATTGGGTTGGCTTCTCTGGATACTGTTCATCCTCATCGTTGAACTGATCGTGCTGGACAACTTGTACGTAAATTTTGGGGTTGGCAAGTTGCTTTTTGCTGCCGTTGGCCCTGCATTGAGTCTGGTAGGGTTAGGGAGTTTTCTTGCTATCCTCTCTCAGGATGTAAACATCGGCTACCTGGGTGCATCTCTATGGTGGGGGTTTTGTTTGCTTGCGCCCAGTTCAGCAACTGCCATCTTTGGCCGTCACTTTTATCTTTTTTACGGTCTCTTTATATCGACAAGCGATTGGTCAACCAATAAAATCAGCCTTTTGTGCATTGGCGTTCTCTTGCTCATCGCCTGCGGACTTTACATCAAAAGAAATCGGGGAAAATTAATCGGCTAGAAAAAGGGGGTTTCCGTCCCCAATACCAGTTTTTCCAACTTGACGCCCGCCTATTTCCCTGATATGTTACCATCTGAATTAGCGCTCTCACCCCATTAAATAGGTAGGTACCCCATGTTTACAACATCCCGCTCCCGCCGTGTCTTGCTTTTGGCCCTGTTCATCCTTCTGGCCCTGTCCTGCCAGACCATCCAGCCAGACCCCAACACCACCACTAAGCTAGCTATAATGAACGACAATTTCGTGCCCTGGACGATTGAAACGAGCAGCATGATCTCTTTCGGCCTTGGCCATGTCTACGGCATTGGCAAAACCCCGTCCCATAGT
>CBDUUP010000020.1:0-24376 GCA_965370435.1 uncultured Anaerolineales bacterium
CCTGCGGCAGGCCCGGCCCGAAGAAAATAGCCTTTTCCTCTTCCTGGATCAAATACAGGCTGGAGAGCCGTTTGCTTATCGCATCGCCCAGCAGTTCTCTCCAATGTTCAAGCATGTATTCAAGCTGGCCGGACAGCGAATGGGGCGCGGCCTCCGCCGGGCTGCGTAGCAAGTTCACCAGAGTCTGATCTGCTGGGCCGAAGGACGGCTGAGTCTCGAAAAAGTCGCCCAGGCTGCCGGTCAGGGCGTTGTAAATGGTCTCTTCTGTCAGGCGGGCGTCGTCGAAGAGTTCGCTGTAGGGGGAAAAGGCGGGATTGGCGTTAGAAAGCCAGAGCATCAGCAATTCTTCCAAAATGATCTGGCGGTTGGAGAGGCGGTTGGTCTGCCCCTTGAAATATTCGTCAAGAGACCGTTCCCCGCGGTAAACCTGGAGAGGCGGAAATTCATCCGCGAATTGGAGCAGGGCGGCGTCCACGTCACTCTGGCCGGAACGATCATACAACCACGCCAGCGCCTGGGCGGACACCTCTCCGCTCACCTGCTGGCGGTAAAGCCCCATCACCAGGTGCAATATTTCGTCTATCAACCCCATAGCGTTGATCTGCCCGGCCTTGACGGCCTGCTCCGGGAAGGCGAGGGTGTCTCGCTGGGCGTTCATCTTCTGGGCAAAGAGACGGGCCGCGTGGAAGTTGGCGAACAGAACGTTGCCGTTCAAGGTGAACAAAGTCTGGTCGAATTGGTAACGATCCCGCGCCTGCCGAGAGACGTGGAATTCAAACCCGCCGGGGAGAGCTAAGTCGGTCAGTTTGAAATACCGGTATTGAAGAGACATAGGGAACGTATTTGAAAGTGGAGTCGAGGCTACAGCCGGAGGCAACAAGCGTCCGTGACCCGGCTAAAGCCTCGACTCCGAAATACTTTTATTTGAAGATAACGTTGCGGTTCGGTGCGAATTACGCCGGAGGGGTGGCTTGCAGTTTCTGCTCCAGTTCGGCGCGCTCTCGCATCTGGCGGCGGAGGGTTTCAATGTCTCGGGGAACCAGGTAGGCGGTGACGGCCAGCAAGACTGCGCCCACGATCCAAGCTGAGATACTAATCACCAGGATGGCAGTGTGGAGGGAATAGCGCACCGCGATAGCTCCGGCCATCCAGGGGGCCAAAGCTGCGCCGCCATTTTCGATAAAATACTGCACCGAGAGAGCGGTGCTGCGCACCTCTGGCAAGGTGATGTCGTAAACCGTGGCGATCACGTTGGGGGAGGCAATGGGAATGAATATTGCGGTTATCATCAGCATTATGAGGAAAAGGGTTTGGTTCTCCACCGGCACGGCCATGGTTAGTCCCATAAATATCGCGCCGCCAAGAACGCCCCCCAACGCAACCAGGACACGCCCCCTCGGTGTGCGTTTGAAGAAGGCATCGCCCAGCCAGCCGCCAATGAAATATCCCCCCGCCAAGACCAACACCGCCGGGCCCATGGTCATAATGATAGCATTCTCGTCATAGTGGCGGCCCGTATCCAGGTAGCGGAAAAAGAAAATCGAGATCACATTCCAGGGGAAAACGCCCACAAATCCCTGGGCGAAGAGCAGCAGCAAACTGCGCTTGCGGAATAAGCCCTTGGCGATCTGAGGGTCAAACTCATAGGTAGTGGTCAACTCTCCCAGGTCGGCAAGTTCCGGTTCACTCTTGCCTCGGGGGGCGTCCTTGACACCGAAATAGATGAAAACCGCCAACACCAGCCCCAACGAACCGGTGATGTAGAAGATCATCCGCCAGTCCGCGCCGAAAAGAAGCGCCACAACCATCCCGGCCAAATAGCCCAGCGGCATGGTGAGCTGCAATAAGCCGTAGACCTTACCCCGCATATTGGGGCCGAAATAATCGGCGATGAGACTGTATAAACCTGGATAACTGGAGTCGTCAATGCCGGTGGAGGCCCGGGTGACGACAAAGGATGGGAAGGTGGGGGCGATGGCGCTGAACCAGGTGGTGGCTCCCCAGATCAAGGAGGCCAAAGCCAACAATTTGGCCCGTGCGTAGCGGTCGTAAAGGTAGCCCCAGAGGGGATAAAATACGGCTCCAACCAACAAGGCGCCGCTGGCAACCATGCCGAATTGTTCCTCCTGGATCCCAAAGGTCTCCATGATGGGCGTCGCCAGGGGGCCGATGAGCAATTTGTCCGCCTGGTGCAGCAGCATGAACAAGAAAAATATGGCGACCACGATCCAGCGGTATCTTGGGGAAGATTTCATCAACTCACCTGATCTAATGAATTTATTTTCCTATTGTACTCAATATTTTGAAACCGCGCCTAAAAAAATTTTACCACCAAAGCACGAAGTCACTAAGAAAAACTAACAACTTAGTGTCTTTGTGACTTGGTGGTAAAAAATATTAACATTCAATAGCCGCTACGGAAACGGCAGGTAGCTCCAGGGGTTGACCTTCACGCCATTGAGAGACAGCTCGAAGTGCAGGTGGGCGCCGGAGGAATTGCCGCTGTTGCCCAGCCCGCCGATCTTGTTTCCCTGCCAGACGCTCTGGCCGCAGTACACGCCAATCGAAAGCAGGTGAGCGTAGGCGGAGGTGAAACCGGTGCCGTGGTCAATGACGATCAGGTTTCCATAGCCGTAATTGCTCCACCCGGCATACACGACCACGCCATTGTCCACCGCCCAGATCGCGTTCCCCTCCGCGCCGCCGATGTCAATGGCCGTATGGATGCCGGAGTAATCATAGCCGGAGAGATAAGTTCCCGGCGTGGGCCAAATGAAGGTCCAGGTGCCGACCGCGCCTTCGTAAATCGCGCCGCAATGGCCGGGGCCATAGTAGGCGGCGGAGGCCGGGTTCAAGCGGGAGATGGTCGGCGGCCCCCAGTCCACCAGTTCGCGTTTGCCGCCGGGAACCACCAACATGGTCCCGTCTTCCAGGGCGGGGTTGTCGAGGTCAATGCTGTAGGGGTCCAGGTGGTTGGCGGGCCAGTCTATGATGACGTCAACCGCCACGAGGTATTGGCTTGCGATGCTATTCAAGCTCTCTCCGATTTCCCATTTGTGATACACCCCATCCACCGGCAAAATATTCAACACCTGCCCGTCCTTCAGGAAGTTGGGGTTGTCTTGAAGAACCTCATAATTGCTCCACAAGATCGTCTCCGGCTCCAGGCCGTAGATTTCGGCGATCACGAAGATGCTGTCGCCCACCCCAACCGTATAGGTGGTCACCTCGCCTTCCGGGCGGTCGGGGATGATGGTCAAGGAAGAACCCTGGCGGGTGATTCCGCTGTTGAAGTTTTCTCCCGGTTGGGCGAAGGTCGGCATGGCCGCGTTGGTGGTGGGCGGCGGGGCGAGGGTTGCCTCTTTGTTATCAGACTCGTCAGAGGCGCTGCATGCGCCCAACAATAACAGCAGGAGCACAGCCAGCCAGAAGATTTTCAGGGTGCTGTATTTTTCAGATTTCATTATCACTATCACTTTTCCGTGTCAATATGTCTTTCAAATAAACTACCAGCGGCGAGTTATACTGTACATAAGCAAATGCGCATTTGCAGAGTGATTGACGGTAATGGCGCTGATTTTCTCTTAATGTTCATGCCGTCAATCACCTATCATCATCGAAAATCAATGAGTTGTCAACCCGCCAATGTGGTCACTATCAGGGGCCAACATAATTCAAAGGGTCCACTTTGATTCCATTTTGGGTCAACTCGAAATGCAGGTGCACGCCGGTTGAATTCCCGGTAGTTCCCATGCCGCCGATCGAGTTCCCTTGCCACACACTCTGTCCACAATATACACTAAAAGAAGAAAGGTGGGCATAGGCGGAGGTCCAACCGGTTCCGTGGTCGATCACCACCAGATTGCCATAACCGTAATTGCTCCACCCGGCATACACCACAACGCCGGAATCGGTGGCATAGATGGCGCTGCCTGAAGTTCCCCCAATATCAACCGCCGGATGGATGCCATAGAAAAAATATTGGGTCATGTAGGAGCTGGTCGAAGGCCAAATAAAGGTATCGGTTCCCACCGCGCCTTCATAGATCTCGCCGCAATGGCCGGGGCCGTAATAGGCGGCGGAGGCGGGATTCAAGCGGGAGATGGACGGCGGTCCCCAGTCCACGAATTCACGTTTCCCGCCGGGAACCACCAACATGGTCCCGTCCTCCAGGGCGGGGTTGTCAAGGTCCAGGCTGTAGGGGTCCAGGTGATTGGCAGGCCAATCTATGATAACCTCAACCTCCACAAGATATTGGCTTGCGACGCTGATCAAGCTCTCTCCGGTCTTCCATTGATGATACACCCCATCCACCGGCAAGATAAACAACACCTGCCCGTCTATCAAAAAATTAGGGTTGACTTGAAGAACCTCATAATTGCTCCACAAGATCGTCTCCGGCTTCAGGCCGTAAATCTCAGCGATCACGAAGATGCTGTCACCCGGCCCAACGATGTGGGTAGTCACCTCGCCTTCCGGGCGATCGGGGATGATGGTCAATGAAGAACCCTGGCGGGTGATTCCGCTGTTGAAGCTTTCTCCTGGTTCGGCGAAAGTCGGCAGGGCCGCGTTGGTGGTGGGCGGTGGGGCGGCGGTCGCATCATCGCCGCCGGTGTCGCCGGTAGAACTGCATCCCAACAAGAATAACAGGACCACAGCCAGCCATAATAATTTCAGGGGGAGGTGTTGGTTAGATTTCATTACATTACCTCTGGCGCTCAGGCCAACCCAATCCGCCGCCGGATGCCTTACGCGGAAAGATAGCATCAGGGCTGGGGAGGGTTGAAGCCTGATTTAGGGAAGAAAATCCAGGGGGTTGACTGCGCCGTAGTCGTCGTGCAGCATTTCAAAATGGAGGTGCGAGCCGGTGGAGTTCCCGGAGACGCCCATCGCGCCGAAGACCGCGCCCTGATCCACACTTTGGCCGCAAACCACGTAGATGGCGCTCAGGTGGGCGTACAGCGTCTGCCACCCTGTGCCGTGGTCTATCACAACGACGTTGCCGTAGCCCCAATCGTTCCATCCAGCATAGACCACAACCCCGGCATCGGAAGCATATATGGCGCTGCCTTCATTGCCGTGAAGGTCAATAGCCGGGTGAAAGGTCGGGTCGTAAGTATAGCCAGATATCCAATGTTCGTCGGTGGGCCAAATAAAGAAGGAACTGCCCACCGCGCCTTCGTAAATCTCGCCGCAATGGCCGGGGCCTAATATGGCCGCCACGGCGGGGTTATCCCGGGTGATGCGGGGCGCGCCCCAATTGACCAACTCGCGCTTGCCGCCGGGGACGATCAAGCCGGTCCCCGCAGGGATGCCGGGATTGTCGAGGTCAATCGTTTCCGAGTCCAGGTGGTTTCCCGGCCATTCGACTATGGCCTGGGCCGTGACGCCGTAATATTCAGCTATCCGGCGCAGATTCTCGCCCGCGCTCCAGATATGGTAAACGCCGTCCACCGGCAAGATCACCAATTCCATCCCTGGAAACAACCGGTGCACGTCGTCGCCCAGCGTATTGAAGTTGCCCCAGAAGATCGTCTCCGGGCGCAGGCCAAACCGCTCGGCGATGCCGAAGATAGAGTCGCCCTGCTGGACCAGGTAATTGATCACCTCCACCCGGGAGCGGGTGGGGATACTGGTAAAGTTCAACGCCAGACGAGGGATGCCGGTCGTCAACCGTGAGGCTGGGTCTCGGAAAACCGGCAGGGTCAACGTGCCCGGCATTGGATCGTTTTGGGCCGCGGCCTCCGGATCTGGATTGCTCTCCGACGAAACCTCGGCGGGGTGAGTACCGTTCTCCACGCCGTCCGCCTGGGCGCGCAAATAGAACGTGCGCATGGCCCAGACCACCACCAATACCAGGGCAATCGAAAGCAGATGCGTGCCTACTCGCAGGGTTTGTTCGGCCAGCCCTATGCGGGATAATTGATCCCACCAGGCTGCTAACCTGTTCTCCCCCTGATGGTCTTCTATGGAGACAACGTTGACTCGCTTATCGTTTGTCTGGATAGGATCTCCCTTATCGATCAAAGGATCGCCAAGAGATGGTTCTTCCATCATAAGCATTAGCTCCTACGCGCATCATAACACCTGCCAGGGTATGCGTCAAGCGGGGCTTTAATGTAGCTCTAATCATTATTAATATTGACCACCCAGACACGGAGACACAATTTTTTTTGTGTTTCTTTGTGATTATGTGCCTGGGTGGTGAAATAAATACAGTCACCTTGACCAACAACCTGGTAATATTGGGCCAGTTCAGATACTCTATACAATAGAGGTGATTATGGCCGCCGAAACCCCAACCCGCATTGAAAGCGACTCTCTGGGGGATTTTGAAGTCCCGCTGGACGCCCTCTACGGCGCACAGACCCAACGAGCCGTGGAGAATTTCCCCATCTCCGGCCTGCGCCCCTGGAGAGCCTTCATCTGGGCGATGGCGGTCATCAAACGCGCCGCCGCCGAAGTGAACGGCGATCTAGGGCTGCTGGAATCCGAATACGCGGAGGCTATCGTCCAGGCCGCTCAGGAGGTGATCGAGGGCCGCTGGGACGACCACTTCGTCGTCGATCCCTTCCAGGCCGGAGCCGGCACCAGCCACAACATGAACGCCAATGAGGTCATCGCCAACCGGGCCACCCAGATCATGGGCGGTGAATTGGGCCAGTATCATATTCACCCCAACGACCACGTCAACATGGCCCAATCCACCAACGACACCATCCCCACCGCCATCCGATTGGGCTGTCTCTGGCGGCTGGCGGAATTGTTGGCCGCGGTGGACGGCCTGTCATCCGCGTTGGAGGAGAAAGCCGAAGAGTTTGACGGGGTGGTTAAATCTGGTCGCACTCACCTCCAGGACGCCGTGCCCGTGCGGCTGGGTCAGGAGTTTGGCGCATATTCGTTAGCCGTCCAACGGGATGGAGAACGCATCCGCCGCGCCGCTGACGGCCTGCGCCGCATGGGGATCGGCGGCACGGCCACCGGCACTGGACTCAACGCCCACCCCGAATATCACCCTCGCATGGTGAAAAAACTGGCCGAACTCACCGGGCTAGAACTTCGCAGTTCCGGCAACCTCTTTGAAAGCATGCAATCGATGGCCGACATGGCCGACTTCTCCGCCGCGTTCCGAACCCTGGCGATCACCCTCACCCGCATCGCCAACGATTTCCGCCTGCTCTCCTCCGGCCCCGCCACCGGCCTGGACGAGATACGCCTTCCGGCGGTGCAGCCCGGCTCCAGCATCATGCCCGGCAAGGTCAACCCGGTGATGGCTGAGATGCTCAACCAGGCCATGTTCCACGTCATGGGCTGCGACGCCACAGTGGCCCTGGCCGCTCAGGCCGGACAGTTGGAACTCAACGTGATGATGCCCGTCATCGCCCACAACCTCTTTGAAATGATGCAGGTGACCATTGGGTCGGTGAATGCCTTCACCGAGAAGTGCGTCCGCGGGATGCAGGCCAACCCCGCCAAAGCGGAAGGCTGGCTGGCGAAGAACGCTATCCTGGTCACCGCTCTCAATCCCCTCATCGGCTACGCAGCCGGAGCCGCCCTGGTCAAGGAAGCCCAGGCCCGTAACCTCACCATCGGGGAAATCGCCGCTGAAAAAGCCGCCGCCGGAAACCTGACCCACCTCCGCCAAAACCGCCCCATCACCCCCGACGAAATTCAAGACGCCCTCTCCGACCTCCGCAAACTAACCGAAGGCGGTATTTATTCATAGTGGCAAGTTGCAAGTTGCAAGTGGCAAGTGGCAGGCAGCGAATTTCAGATTGCAAATCTCAAGTAGCAAATGGGATAAGGAATAAATGACCACTCAGACCACTGAGACCACTAAGACCACTTAGACTGGTCAACGACTTGACGAATCCCCCTTTCCCCTGTAACCTTAACCCATCATGCCCATCCACATTCTTCCCGAAGAAGTCGCCTCCCAGATTGCCGCCGGAGAAGTGGTTGAGCGGCCCGCCTCGGTGGTCAAGGAGCTGCTCGAAAACGCCCTGGACGCGGGGGCTGAGGCTATCACCATCACTATCTCCGGGGCGGGACGCCAATTGATTGAAGTGGCCGATGATGGCAGCGGCATCCCCATGGACGAACTGCCTCTGGCGATGGCCCGCCACGCCACCAGCAAACTCAGCGCCGCCGATGACCTTTTCCGCATCGCCACACTTGGCTTTCGCGGCGAGGCGTTGTCCTCCATCGGGTCGGTCTCCCGCTTCACCATCACCTCCCGCCCGCTGGAAAGCGAAATGGGGGCGCGTCTGCGCGTGGAAGGCGGTCACATCGGCGAGGTGGAGCCTATCGGCGCGCCGTCGGGGACCGTAGTGCGGGTGGAAGACATTTTCTACAATGTCCCCGCCCGGCTCAAATTCCTCAAGAAGGACGCCACCGAACGCCGCCGCATTGACGAACTGGTCACCCGCTACGCCCTGGCGTATCCCGAGGTGCGCTTCCATCTCCGCCAGGAGAACCGGGAGACCCTGCGCACCAGCGGAAAGGGCGACCGCCGGGAAGTGTTGGCCGCGCTCTATGGGGTGGAGGTGGCTCGACAGATGCTGGAGTTGGACGTCGCCTATGAAGATGTGACCCTGCGGGGATTCATCAGTCCGGTGGGCCTGACCCGCTCCAACCGCCGCCAGATCACCTTCTTCGTCAACGGGCGCTGGGTGCAGGATTACGCCATCGCCACCGCCTTGGTGCAGGCCTACCATACCATGATTATGGTGGGCCGCTCCCCAATGGCGGTCATTTTCCTGGAGATGCCTCCCGACTCGGTGGACGTGAACGTCCATCCCACCAAAGCCGAAGTGCGCTTCAATGACCCTAGACGGGTTTTCAGCGACGTGCAGCGCGCCGCCCGCCGGACTTTGATGTCCCAACCAAGCGTCCCAGAAATGACCACCCAGGTTCGCTGGACCCCGCCGCCGGGAACCCCCTCCCGACAGCCCGACCCCGCCTGGGAGATGGCCTCCGAAGCCGGGGCCGAGGAATCAGAGACTCCTACCCAGACCGAACTCCCTGAGACCAGTATGCCCTTGCTGCGTCTGGTGGGGCAGGTGGGGGCCGCATACCTGGTCGCCGAAGGCCCCGACGGCCTCTACCTGGTAGACCAGCACGCCGCCCACGAGCGAGTCCTTTTCGAGCGGTTCATGGCCCAGCGGGGCGGCGAAATCCCCTCTCAGATATTGCTGGAAGCGGTCATGGTGGAACTTCCCCCCGCCAGCGCCCGCCTCTTGGAAGAACAGCTCCCCATCCTGGGGAAATTAGGGTTTCAGGTGGAAGAATTCGGCCCTCACACCTTCCTGGTGCGGGCTATCCCGGTCTTGCTCTCCGGCAGCGACCCTGGCGGCGCGCTCCATGTCCTGGTAGAGGACTTCGAGGAGGACGAAGCCCCGCTCCAATCCGAGATCGAAGCCCGCATCATCGCCCGGGTCTGCAAACGCGCCGCGGTCAAGGCCGGGCAATCCCTCTCCATCGAAGAGCAGCGTGCTCTGCTCCGCGACCTTGAATCCTGCCAATCCCCCCGCACGTGCCCCCACGGCCGCCCCACGATGATCCACCTCTCGATTGATCTGCTTGAACGCCAGTTTGGGAGGAAGGGGGCGAGGTAGGGATAGAATTACTGTGTGCCGAAAACTGAACCCCCAAGGGTCTCAAAGACCCTTGGGGGTTGCGTCTGAATATTATGCTCTTTTCATCTCTAATGTACAATCTGCATTTGCCCCCTGAATTTTCAACCTCATTGTCAAACAAATCGCTCCAGCAGGAGTTTTTCTTTCGCGCCTTTCGCGTACTTCGCGGTTCAGCCGGCCCGCAACGGCAGCCAAATCCTAAACGTCGAACCCACCCCCACCTGACTCTCCACCTCGATCCGCCCCGCGTGGGCCTCCACGATCCGCTTGGTGATCGCCAGCCCCAGTCCGGTGCCCACGGCGGCTTTTTCCATGCCGGGGACCCGGTAGAACTTCTCGAAGATGTCTGGCAGGTACTCCGGCGGGATGCCCCGTCCGGTGTCCTTGACCGTGATGATCGCTTCCTTCTCATCCACCGCAGCCGAGAGAATGACCTTGCCGTTGGGCCAGTTATACTTGATCGCGTTGCTCAACAAGTTCAACAGCACCTGCTTGAGCTTATCCCGGTCTCCCTGGAGGGTGATGATTTGTTCAGGGAGGCTGGTTTCCAGGGTGAGACCGGCTTCTCTGGCCCGGCCCTGGATGACCCGGACCGACTCCTCCAGCAGTTCATTCAGGTTCAACTCCTGGATGCGGAATTGAATCCGACCCGATTCCAGCCGGGCCAGGTCCAGGAAGGAGGTCGTCATCTCGGTCAGGCGCAGGGTTTCCTGCTGGATGGTCTCCACCATTTGGGAACGCTGCTCCTCCGAGACCTCCGGGCGCAGCAGGATGTGGGCGGCGGTGTTCAGAGAAGCCAGGGGGGTGCGCAGTTCGTGGACCAGATCGGCGATCAGGTCGGATTGTTGGAATAAGCGGGTGTTCTCGATGGCGACTGCGGCCTGCGCCCCCAGCGCGCTCAACAGTTCCTGGTCGTCGGGGGAGAAAGTCCCCGAACGCTTGTTGAGCACCTCCAGCACCCCGACCACCTTGTCTTTAGTGATCATAGGGACGCCCAGGATAGACCGGGTGGGGAAATCTACCGTCTTGGCCACATCCTCGAAATAACCATCCGGTTCGTGGTTGACGTCGGCCACGATCCGGGGTTTGCGGTTGGTGACGATCCAACCGGCCACGCTCCCCTCAACCGGCACGGTCAACCCTCGCATCAGCGGCGTGTCCAGGTTGGTCGAAGCATGGAAATGGAGTTCTTGTTTTACCGTATCGTACAAAAGGATGGAGGCCGCTTCGCTGTCGCTCAAGTCGGCAGCCGCATTGACAATGCGGTTGAGCAGCACGTCCAGGTCCAGTGTGGAGGCCAGGTCAGAGGTGATCTCCAAAAGGAGCAGGTAGCGTTCAAAGAGAATGTCGGGAGGTTTAGCGGTCATGGATCGCTCCCTGGGCAATCAAGGGCAAGATTTCGGCCACATCCCCGGTCAAAACCACTTCGGCGATCTCGTCTGCATAGGTCGGCGAATAATTCACAATGACCAACTTGGCCCCGTTTTGAACCGCCGTCATCGGCAAACCGGCCACCGGCACCACCTCCAAAGAGCATCCGGCCACGATCATCAGATCGCAGGATTTGGCTAATTTCTCGGCTTTGGCCCAAACGTCGTGGGGCAGCTGCTCGCCAAAGAGGATAACGTCAGGTTTCAGCAGGCTGTCGCAGTGGGGGCAGGTGGGGATGATATTTTTCTCCACGAAGGGTTTCAAATATAATTCGGCGTCTTGCTGCACGTAGCAGCTCACGCAGGTCAAGCTCTCCAACGTTCCATGGACTTCGTGCACAATTTGCGATCCGGCTCGTTGGTGCAGGCCGTCAATATTTTGAGTGATGACGCCGTGCAAGTATCCGGCCTCTTCGAGCTGAGATAGAGCATGGTGGGCGGGGTTGGGTTCGGCGGCCAACATGCCTCCCAGCAAGGGCCGCACCCATTCAAAAAACCGCTCTGGATGCTGCCGGAAGGTGAGCAAGGAGGCCACCTCCATAGGGTTGTATTTGGTCCACAACCCGCCCTCGGTTGAACGGAAATCGGGGATGCCGGATGGCGTTGAATGGCCTGCTCCGGTCATAGCTGCCCCAAGCCGGGAGGCGCTCACCAACTCGACGGCGGTTTGGATGCCGTCCATTATGTCCGGGGAGAGATTATTCATCCAGGGTGATGGGTAATTCTTCAATGATCTTCTGGGCTAATTTTTGGAAGTGGCGGGCGCTGAGGCTGCCTGGGTCTTGAAGCGTCATAGGGGTCTCTCGCGAAAGCGCCTGATAGGCCAGTTCGGGCGCAGGCGTGAAGAACATATCAATCTTGCGGCCTAGCTGTTCCTCTACCTCGGAGGGGGAGAGTTTCAATTCGATCCGGGTCCGGTTATATAAAATCGGGCTGATGACGTCATCCTCGAGGCCTTTATCTTCCAGCGCTTCTAACAAAATCTTGGCCTGGGTTATAGAGGAGGAGATCGGCTCGATCACCAGGATGACTCTATCGCAAAGAGTGAGAAGCTTCTCCGTGGTCATGGTGAGCGTGGAGCCGAGGTCCAGGATATTGTACATCCCGTAATGGGGCAGGCTTTGGAGTATGGTTTCGAGTTTTTCTGTAGAGGTGAGGAATTGGGTATCCTCTGGATTGTAAGAGGCCATCAACAGGCGCAGCCCGGAGGTGTGGGTTTTGAGTGCGCCCTCCACGTCCTTGAGGGTCACAGGCTCTTGTTTCTCCAACAGCTTGGTCAAGTCTTCCGGCGGCGTTAAGCCCAGCCGGAACGCGATCCCGCCTTGTCCGGGACGCATTTCGGCGACCACGGCGTAGTCCTCTTT
Source organism: uncultured Anaerolineales bacterium (assembly GCA_965370435.1). Taxonomy (GTDB): domain Bacteria; phylum Chloroflexota; class Anaerolineae; order Anaerolineales; family UBA11579; genus CBDUUP01. The sequence continues at coordinate 12,433 of CBDUUP010000020.1, forward strand.
GCCTTCTTCGGCGCCTTCGCTCTGGCTGTTCAAGGCCAATTGAAGGCTGATGCCCAGATTGAGCGCCAGCGTGGTGACGCCTACTCCGCCTTTGGCCGCGATGACGCCAATCGTTTTGCCCAGGAATTTTTTCTTATATGGCCCGGTGTCGCCCTCTTTTCGTTTCTGGGCGGCGCGGGACAGGACGGTTTTGACCCTGGCGATCAACTCGGCGGGGTGGGTGGGTTTGGTGAGGTAATCGTCTGCGCCAGATTCAAAGCCCTGAACCTTATCATCCACCTGCGTTTTGGCGGTGAACATGATGATGGGAATAGTAGCGGTGATCTTCATGTCACGTAATCGGCGGGTGACTTCGAATCCGTCCATCCCCGGCATCATCACGTCGAGTAAGATCAGATCGGGTATCTCGCGTTGGGCCATATCTATGGCCTGGTCGCCATTATTAGCCGCCACGATACTGAACCCCTGGCGCTCCAACATCAACCCGACCAGACGCAGGGTGTCCATATCATCATCAACGATTAGGATTTTATCGGACATCTTAGCTCCTAGAATTAACGGTCTTCTACCAATACTCAGTCTAGCACAAAGCTGTAATACAAGCAAGTATTTCTCGTTGCGGGTACATTACAATTCTAGGGCGAACGGGGATTGGTCTGACTGGTCTAAGTTGTCTGAGTGGTCTGAGTGGTCATTCCTTCTCTATCCATACCTCACCCCACCTACCAACCTGCAACTCGTAACCTACAACCTGCAACCCGCAATCCGCAACCCGCCGCTTATTACCTGCACTTGCTACTTGCCACTTGCAACTTGCCAACTCGCCCCTTGCCACATATAATCTATTCATCATGTTGGAGCAAGTTGGTAAATTCATTCAAGGAGAATGTCGCCTCGACCCGGAGCGGCCCGTTCTGGCGGGGATTTCTGGAGGGCCGGACAGCCTCGCCCTGTTGGACCTTTTGCACCGGCTTGGTATTCCCGTTGTCGTCGCCCATCTCAACCACCGCCTCCGTCCAGAAGCGGAACAGGAGGCTCGCCGCGTGGCGGAGATCGCCGAGTCCTATGGACTGCCCTTTGTGCTGGACGAGCAGGATGTGGCTGGCTACGCCGGGAAGAATGCGCTCTCTATCGAGGAAGCTGCCCGCGAGCTGCGCTATCGCTTCTTGTTCGACGCCGCTCAGGAGCATACCGCCCAGGCTGTCGCCGTCGGACACACCGCCGATGACCAGGTGGAGACCGTTCTCATGCACCTGCTGCGCGGGGCTGGGCTTTCGGGGTTGAAGGGCATGCTGCCGCGGGTCATCATCCCCTCCTGGAATTCGGAGCTTCCTCTGGTGCGGCCTTTGCTGGCGGTCTGGCGGGAGGAGGTCCTGACCTACTGCCAGACGCAGGGCTTGCAGCCTCACATAGATGCCAGCAACCTGGACACTGCCTATTTCCGCAACCGGCTCCGCCATGAGTTGATCCCCTATTTGGAAGAATACAACCCCAACCTGCGGCGGTCGCTCTGGCGTATGACCCAAATCTTGGCTTCCGATCACCAGGTACTAGAAGAGGTGGTCGAGTCAGCCTGGGAGACTTGTATCCTGGAAGAGGGCCAGGGGTACGTGGCTCTATCCCGACAGGAGTTTTTGAACCTGCCGGTAGGAACACAGCGCAGCTTGATGCGGCGGGCCATCCGAACCCTGCGTCCAGGCCTGCGCGATATTGGCTTCGATGCCATCCATCGGGCTTTAGAATTTTTCACCCTCCCGCCGCAGACCGGCCAAGCTGACTTGATTTCTGGGCTTTGCTTGAAATTGGAGGGGGAGCGGGTCTGGCTGGCGGCCTGGGAAGCGGATCTGCCGGACATGGAGTGGCCCCAGATGGGCGGCTCTGAACCGCTCCCATTGGAGATTCCCGGCGAAATCCAACTTGAAGCTGGATGGATGTTACAATCCAGCCAAACTGCGTATAGCCGTGAGCTGGAGTCTCTAGCCGAATCCAATGAGGACCCCTTCCAGGTTTGGATAGACGCGGATAAAATACCTCCCCGGCTTGAAGTTCGTCCCCGCCGCCCCGGCGACCGGTTCACTCCCCTGGGGATGGAGGGGAGTTCCCCCAAGCTGGCCGACTTTATGATAAACGTCAAACTGCCTCGCCGGGCACGCGCCGCCTGGCCGTTGGTCACCGCCGGAGGGGAAATCGTGTGGCTGCCTGGCTATCGCCTGGCCCATCCCTACCGGCTAACACAGGATACCCGCCAGGTCATCCACCTGCGCTTGACCCGGCTTCAAGAGGATGAAAAGGAGTAAAAAATGCGATTCTTCTCACGCAAGAAAAAACCAAACCGCTTTCTGCAGTTGCTCACTCAGCAAGCTGAATTCGCGGTGGAGGGCATGGAAGATCTGCGTAAATACATGAAGCAGCCCGATGAGGCTCTGGCCGAGCGAGTCTCCAAGCTGGAGAAAGAGGCCGATGAGGTGCGCCGTATCCTGATTGACGAACTCAATCGATCCTTTGTCACCCCCTTCGACCGGGAGGATATTTTCACCCTCTCCATGACCATTGACGACATCCTGGATTACGCCGACACCACCATAGACGAGATGGTGATGTTCCAGGTGGAGCCGAACGATTTCCTGGTGCGCCTCGTTTCCCTGCTCGCCGATGCCGCCACCGAGATCTACCGCGGGGTGCTGCGTTTGGTGGATCACCCCAATGTGGCCAATGACCATGCAGTTCGGGCCAAGGCCCTGGAGAACCGCGTCGAGCAAGTCTACCGCGAAGCCCTGGCCGAGTTGTTCCACCAACCCAAAAATTTGGACGATGTAATGGAGATATTCAAACTGCGCGAAATCTACCGCCATCTCTCCAACGCCGCCGACCGCGGCGACGCCGCCGCCAACGTCATAGGCGACATCGTCGTGAAGGCCCTGTAAGAAAAAAAAGACCCCACGGTGAAACTCTGGGGTACAAAAATTGAAAAAATCAGCGTATATCCGCGCCAATCAGCGTCCCCTCACCCTTCTCACCCACCCTCCCCCTTGTCCAACCGCCCCAGCTTCATCTTCACCTCTCTCCACTGGATCTTCGATATTCCCAGCTTCTGCCGGATCTTGTTGCCTTCCACGCCGTTCTGCAGGTCCCTCAGGGCGGAGGTCCAGCGGCACATCAGGAAGGAGAGGTGCTTGTCCAGCCCGGCTTCTTCCCCGATGTCTTCCAGGATATATTCCAACCGCCGCTGTGACCAGGGGAAGAGCCGGTCGGTGAGATCGTGCTGCGAGCTGTATTCTTCGTACACCGACACCCAGGCTTCCGAGAGGGGGATCTTGCGTTCCTTGTAGCGGTGTTGGGGGCTGGCATAGCGGACGAAGAGGATGGCGCCGCCGGGAGCCTCCAACTCCACGTGATTGGGGCTGAGCGCCAGACACTCGCCTTTCTTGATGGCCGTCTCCAGCAGCAAACCCACCAGGGCGTAGGGGCGGGCATCTGGTTTGGGGCCGTGGCGGTGGCCGTTGGCGGCTTCCAATACCGCCTGGGTCTCTTCGGGAGTGAGTACTTTGGGCAGCGGGCTGAGCACTGATTTCTGGACCACTTTCTCCGCCGGGTCTATCAACACCACGCTGCTCTTCGCCAGCCACCGGAAAAATGATTTTATCGAAGTGATCCGCCGGGCCAGGGTTTTAGGGCTGCACGGCACCCCCCGTCCTTTTTGCATCCATTGGAGGAAATTGTCAATGTCGCTGGTCGTCACCCCGCCCAGGTGGCGGTCGGGAGGGAGATAGGAGGCCAGCAATCGCATGTCGGCGAGGAAAGCCTTGAGTGTATGGGGTGAACGGCCCTGGTCGGCAAGGTAGATCTCCCAGGCGTTGATGGCCGGGGCGAGGGGAGTTTGAGCAGTGATGTGGGCGGTATTTTCAGCAGACATGCGTGTCTCCGGGATACTTCGTATAGTCAACGCTAGTCTAGCGCAAATCATCCCCCTTGTCAAACGTTTTTTGGGAGGAAAATTCGATACTAACACTTTTGAAATCTGCATGAAACTGGTCGAATACCCCCGAAAATTTATACCGCGGAGACGGCACGACGATTTACCCGACCATTTAGACCAGTCAGACCAAAAAGAAACCTCCCGCAGGATGGCCCGCGGGAGGAAAAGGAGACTCTCTTGCCAGAGAGTTTGGCGGCCTCATCGGCCGTTTAATCAGGATAATGCAAATTCACCATTTCAATCAATTCTTGTGCCCGAACCGGTTTAGAGAGGTAATCATTACATCCCGCTTCCAGAAATTTTTCCCGGTCGCCGCGCATGGCCGAGGCGGTCAGCGCGATGACGGGGATGTCCTTGACCAGTGGGTCCGCTTTTACCCGTTCGACGATTTCCATGCCGTCCATTCCGGGTAGGGCGATGTCCAGCAGCACGAGCGGCGGCTTGAGGTCGCAGACCATGTTGTAACCCAGCAAGCCGTTTTCAGCTTCGATCACCGTGTATCCAGCCGCGCTCAATATCTTTCTCACAATGCGCCGGTTATGGAAATTGTCTTCAATGTGTAGGAGTGTTTTACCGTTCATGCTCATATTTTACTCCGAAATGAGGGTTTCGACGTGGGCCAAAAGACTGTTTCGGTCCAACATCATCTTGGACCAGACCGAATCAGCGTGGAGATTTAGTTTAGTACGCTCCTCAGGATGGATCTCTTTGCCGGAGACGACGATGACCGGGATGTGGGCGGTATGTTCGCTGGTGCGCAGTTTTTTGAGGAGTTTCTCTCCATCTTCGTCGGGCAGCACGAGGTCCAGCACGATGAGTTCAGGAGGGGAATTTTCGATAATATTCATGGCCTCATGTGCAGTGTTGGCTGCCAGCACCTCGAAACGCTGCCGTGATTCGAAGAGGCGGCGCATCAGCCGGGCATCCCAGACGTTGTCTTCGATGACCAGGATGCGGGGTTTTTGGTCTTGTCCAAAAGCGCCTGCATGTCGAGAGTATTCCTGATTTGCCTGGGCGATACTGAGTTCCGGCGGGGTGACTTCGTCGCCCAGGGTCTCGACGACGTGGCTGGCCAACTCCCGGCCGTTGAAATTGCCTTTCTGCCATATGGACTTGGCGTACCGCTGGAGATATTTCACCTCTCCCAGCGAGAGCGACCTGCCGGAGACGATCACCACCGGGATCTCCCGGGTGTGCTTATTGGATTTGAGTTCTTCCAGGATTGCGAACCCGTCTTTATCCGGCAGCATTAGATCCAGGACGATCAGGTCGGGACGCCGCTGGCGCACCAGTTCAATGCCTTCGGCGCCGCTGTGGGCTTCAAAGATGCGGTATTTTTTGAAGTTTTGCAGCAGCCTTCGGATCAGGCGGCTGTCGTTGGGATTATCATCAATAATGGCAACTGTGGTCACTTGCTCGTCAAGCTGCTCCAGGGCCTCGACCAGTTCTTTGGCCGAGTTGTGGGAAGCCACCGCCGCGGGCAGACCTACTTCCAGGTTGGTGACGTAGCGGTCTTCCAGGGCGTGTTTCTCGGCGCTGAAAGTATGCCCAGAGCAATTCACCACCACGCATTCGTCCGGCTGGATGTATTCACGAGCGAACATCTTTTCAAGCCCGGCGAAAGCCACGCTGGCCGCAGGTTCAACCGAAAAGCCCTCCATGCGGGCCAAACGACGCATGGCCCGGAAAGCTTCTCCGTCGCTCACCGCCACCATCGCGCCCCCGTGTTGGTCGTTGGCTTGCTTCAAGAATTGGTATGCAAGTCCGGGGTCGCCGGTTGCCAGCACGGTGATCAACGTATCCGGGATGATGGGTTCGGCTTTGTCCAGCCGTTTCTCCCAGGCGTGGACCATCGGGGCGCAGCCTTCTACTTGGATGATCCCGATCTTGGGTATCCGGTCTATCAGTCCGGCTTCGTGCAGTTCCATGAATCCTTTATGCACCCCCAATGGGCCTAAACCGCCGGAGACTGCCTGGATGTACCAGTCCGGCGCACGCCACCCCAACTGCTCGACGATCTCATAAGCCACCGTTTTCATGCTTTCTTTGTCGGGGATGGCTTTGGCCCCTTGCACGCAGTAAAGGTCCCGGCGGGAGGCGAAGTCGGAGGCGATTTTCTTGGCCTGGTCATAGGTGCCGGTGATCTTGATGACCTCCGCCCCATAAAGGGCCAGTTCGCGCATTTTCTCGGCGGGCACGCTGCTGGTCAAGAAGACCCACAGCTTGATCCCCGCCCGGGCGCAAAAGGCGGCATAGGCCGCCGCCGCGTTCCCGGTGGAGGCCAGCACCAGTTCTTTGATCCCCTGCGCTTTCAAAGCGCTTATGGTCACCGCAGCTTGCCGGTCCTTGAAAGAGCCGGTGGGCTGCTGGCGTTCGTCTTTGATCCAGATTTCGTCGTGTTGGTATTCTTTTTCCAGTCCCTCGGCGCGGGTTAGGGGAGTCCACCCCTCCCCCATAGAAATGACGGGGAATTCGGGGGGGAAGGGCAGAAGCTCCCGGTACCGCCAGAGATTGGTGGGTCGTTTTGCTACCATTGAAGGCCAATCTTCAGGCAGAGCCGCAATTTCATAGCGAGCGTCAAGCCAGGCGCTTCCACACGCCTGGCATTGACTTAGTTGGTACTCGCCTTTCATTTCGTGCCCGCATTCCAGGCAGCGAACCGAAGTGAAAAGTTTCTTTTTCATCGGGTACTCATCAATGACCGTACAGGTCTCGTGATCGGGGGTTCAGAGGAACATCTTTCATTTATCCTAAACACGTTATCCTATAAACGGATCCTTTAGTTTATTCTGGAATGTCTCCGTTGTCGGCGCCGTCACTACCGTCGGCGCTGGGGGCGCTGGGCGGTATGTCTATTGGGAGGCTGCCCTTGGTCAGCGCGCTCAGATCGGAGGGGGATTCGGCTACCGGCGTCCTTTTGACGGCTTTCTTCTTGGCCGGGGCCGGGGAGGCGGCTTTCGGCGCTGCGGGAGTGAGTTTGGTTTTTTTTGCAGTGGGCCGTCCGGTTGACATGATCGCGGTTTGGGACTTATCTTTGTATTTACGGATCAAGCCTCTCTGCACGATGGGCAGGCGCACGGTGAAGATCGAGCCGACGCCGACCTGGCTCTGCACGTTGATGTCGCCTTTGTGCAGTTGGGCCAGCCGCCGGGTGATGGTCAGGCCCAGCCCGGTGCCTTCTACGGTCCGGGTGGCGGAGCTGTCCGCCTGGGTGAATTCGTCGAAGATATCTTCCAGGGCCTCATCGGGGATGCCGGCTCCGGTGTCTTGGACTTCCAGGTGGATCATGCTCTCTTCCATGAAGGCCCGCAGGGTGATGCGGCCTTCTTCGGTGAACTTCACTGCGTTGGAGATCAGGTTGGTGAGAATCTGGCCGATCCGCATCCGGTCGGCTTGCAGCGGCGGGAGGGCTTCGAGCACTTCGACCACCAACTCGACTGGTTTGTCGAGCAGCAGGCCGTCTTGGTTGCTCTTGACTTCCTCTAACAGCGACAGCACTTCAAACTCTACAAACTCCATTTCCATGCGTCCGGCCTCGATCTTGGCCAGGTCCAGGATGTCGTTGATGATGCGCAGCAGGTTTTGGCCGTTATCGTGGATGGCCTGGATGTCGGTGGCGATCTCCTCATCGATCTCGCCGTCAATGCCCATCAGGAGCACGTCGGTGTAGCCGATGATGGAGTTCAGCGGGGTGCGCAGTTCGTGGCTCATGTTCGCCAGGAACTCGCTCTTCAGCCGGTCGGATTGGACGATGCCTTCTTCGTATTGCTTGCGCTCGGCAATGTCAGTTACACTACCCCGGACCAGATTGCGCCCTTCAGCCGGTAAGCTCACTAAACGAACTTCACACTGTATTTCCTCTCCAGCCCCATTTATATGGATCCAATCAAATGTAGGCGCGCCGCCTTCAAGCGCTTGTCCAATGTATTCCTTCGCGGCTACGCTCGATAAGCGTCCATCCGGTTGGTATTCGGGGCTCATCTCACCGGGTCCGACTTTTAGCAGTTCCTCCTTAGGAAGGCCGTACAGTATCGAAGCGTTATCATTCGCTTCCATGAATCGAGCATTGGGGGTGTCGCAATCGAGCACTACGATAGCCTCCGGCGCGTTCTCTACCAGCACACGGAACTGGGTCTCAGCTTCCTGCTGTGACTGGAACAATTCAGCGTTCTGGATAGCGGTGGCGATCTGGCCGGCCAGGGTACCCAGGGTGTCTGCATCGGTTTCGGTGAACCGTCCCGCAACCTCATCTTGGAGGTCCAACACACCCAGCACCCTACCGCCGGTGATCAGGGGGACTGAAAGCTCTGAATGGGTGTCGGGCAGCATGGGGTTGGGCATGAAGTCCGGCTCTGTGGATACATCGGGGACCAGCACCGGGCTTTGTTCGCGAGCCGCGCGAGCGACGAAGCTGGTGGGGGCATCCACCGGGATGCTGTGCTGGGCCTGCTTCAGGAGAATGCCGACGTGGCCGGAACCGGCTTGCACCACCAGGTTCTCCTCAGTCTCATCTAACAGGTAGATGTGAGCGTGGTAGAGGTTGAACTGGCTTTGCAGCAGGATCACGGCTTGGTCGAGCAGGGTTTCGGGGTCGAGAATTGCGCCCAGTTGGTTCGCCACGTCCGAGGCTGACCGAAGCTGGTCAGCGAAGCGCTCCAGGTTTTGCGTCTGGGCGGTAACTTGTTCCAGCAGCTCGGTGCTCTGGAAGAGGAAGGCAACGTGCTCGGTCATACTCTCGAACACCGGCACGGTCTGTTCGGTGAAGCGGTCAACAACGCGGTCCTGGATGTCCAGGGCGCCGATGACCACGTCGTCAATTTTCAAGGGGACCACCAACTCGGATTGAGTGAGGGGTAGCACGGGGTTGGGCAGCCAGTTGGGGTCTGCGGTGGTGTTACCAACCAGTACTGATTCGCCGGTGTTGATGCAGCGGGTAACCAGGGATTCCCGGTCGAGGGGGATGCTGTGTTTGCGCTGCAGAAGCTGGCGTCCGGCATATCCGGTGCTCTGCTCCAGGACTGCGTTCTTGCGTCCCTCATCTACCATATACACCTGGCAGTGATAGACGTCGAACTGATCGGCCAGGAGGTTCACGAGCATGTTCAGGAAGTCCTCCGGCGTAGTGCGCTCGCTGGCGGCGAAGGTCACTCTCTGGGAGGCCTCCATCTCACGGGAGCGCTCAACCAGGTCTTGCGTTTGCATGTCCACAGTGTTGGCCATTACGTTGAATGAGGTCGCCAACTCACCGATCTCGTCGGTGGAGGTTACTTCAGTACGCACTGAGTAGTCACCGTCGGCGAATGCGCGGGCTAGCCCGGTTAGGCTGATAACCGGGTTTGAAATCGTTTGCGCCAAATAAGCCGCCACTGCAGAACTGACCGCAGCAACTACCAGAGCGATGAGGGCCATACTGATAGTTTGCTGTTGAACAGGAGCCAAAACTCGAGAAACTGATTCGTGAAATACAATTCGCCAACCAACCTGGTCAATGGCGGGGTTGACGTCGCTGGTGACGTAACTCTGGGACATGAAGAATTCCTCACCCTCTATGTCCATTTGAATAACTTCTTCTACTGACGCAGCGTTCAGGGCATTCAGGTGCATGATTGGGTATTGGGTAGGTGCGCTTCCGACTTCATGAACCGCTAAACCGCTGGGCAGGACGATTTGAGCAACGTCTCCTTCTGCCAAGCCTTCCTGTAGCTCAAGAATAAATTGGTCCAGGGTTGCAGTTGTTCGGATGATGCCGATGACGTCGCTTGTTCTTTCGTCATAGATGGGAACTGCCATGTTGAAACCAAAGGTCGCAGAGCTTTCGTCGTATTCCACCTCGCCGAAATAAATTGCGCCTTTTCCATTGTTGTAGGCGGCCTGCCACCAGCCCTCGTCTGCCTGGTAGTAGTCCGAAGTGCGTTCAAACGCAGCCACGTTGGCGCCATAGCCATCGGTGATGAAGACCTCCACGAACATGTAGTCGAAGACCTCCATGAAGTGGTTGAGTTCTTCGGCCAGTTCGTTGGTAAGCACGTTATTTATCAGGGGGTCGCTGTCGCTCGCGTTAGGCCATTGCTCGTCGAGAAGCAATATTTCTGCCAGGATGGACTCTTGGGATCCTGAATAGCTGGCGTTTTGAGCTACCAGATCTTCGTCGTGAACCAGCAAGGTAGCCATCGATAGCATCGAGCTCAGACGGGCGTTCAGCATTTCGCTGAAGTCGTCAGCTCGCTGTTCTGCCAGGGTTACCATCGCATTGGTCTCGGCTTCCGTTAGCGCATTTTGGGTCGAGATCAGGTTGAAGGCAAAAAGGGTTGCTGATGATACCAGGGTCAAACCAATGATCGCGACCAGCAGTTTGGTGCGTAGGGCGTGGTTCATGAAAAACCGCAAACCCTCAGGCAGCAAGAAAAGAAGTAGGACGCTCAGAACACCCACCATTACCCATAATAGGGTTGGTCCAATTGCGTCGCCGGTTTGAGCGGTCCTGGAATCTAGGCGGAATGGCAGGTTGATTAGCATCAACGCGATCATACCAGCCACGATTCCGCCAGCGACGAGGAGCTGTCTGGGGGCCTGCTTTGTTGGCATGGTTAGAAAACCCAACACCAGAGTGAAGACCACCGGTAGGATCAGGAAATAATAGGAGGTATCGCCAGTGATGAAAAGTGTGCCATTCAGGAAGCTGATCGAACCGCCAATAAGCATGAGGGTTCTGGCGGTTTTCAGTGATTTCCTCTGGAAAAAGAAAATTGCCGCTATGGGTAAAAGACCGCTTAGGGCATGGATCAAACCCGTAACGGTATATTGCCATATGCCAAAGCTTGCGCCTTTTGACAACTGCGGAAAGCTTCCGCCGATGATAAATAAAGCCCAAATCACCGCAAAGATCATACCATTGCGGCTGTACTTGGCTATCTCTCCATTGGGTTTCTTGGATTTCTTCCCGTTGCCTTTCGGCTTTTCCGCCATCGCCGCGGCCGGTGTTGGGACCAGCGGTGCAGGCTGTTCTTGAACCGGGGCCGGTTCGGGTTGTTCGGTGGGGGTTAAGTTCTGATCGTTCATTTAGGTACCTCCGGGGGTGGTTGGGGTTTCATAGATGGATGAATGATGACGTTACTATGGGGTTTGTTGTTCGCCTTGCTCTACCAGGCGGCTGATCAGGGTGATCAGCGTGCCTAATGATATGGGTTTTTCCATGAAGAAATCAGCGCCCATCTCCTCGGTCACCGTGCGGTACTGCCCATACGCGGAGACCATGATGATCTGGGTGCCTTTTTCGGCCAATTCTTCCCGCACTTCCATCAGCAGGTCGGTGCCCCGCTCCCGGCCCAGGTGGATGTCGCAGATGAAGATGTCATAGTCCATCTGAGTCAGATAATCGCGAGCGTCTTTAATGGTTGTGGCCAGGTCAATTTCGTAGCCTGCCTTGGACAGGGCTTTGTTATAGATGCGGCGCAGTCCGGGGTCGTCTTCCATGATGAGGATGCGCCGGGTGGAGGGGGCTTCGCCGTTATCGGCCTCCACAGTCTCGCCAGTTTTCATGATGTGGTCTACCACCCGCAGCATGTCGGGCATGTCGAATGGCTTGGTCATGTAGGCGTCGGTGAGGGCGGTGGCTTCCGCCTCCACCTCTTCGTTGCCGTAGGCGGTCATCAGGATGGTGCGGGTCACATCGTCCGACTCGCGCATATTGGTTATCATCTCCAACCCCGAGATCCCCGGCAAGCGCAGGTCGCTGATGACCAAGTCGAATGACTTGGTCTTCATCACTTCCAGGGCATCGTCGCCAGATTCGCAGATCTGGACCTGGTAATTGCCATCCGACGCCCAATGCAACGCTTGCGCCAACGTGACCGCAAGATTGGTCTCGTCCTCAACAATAAGAATCTTTTTCGTGTTCATATATTTTTACTCCAGATAAATTGTACATTAGAATCGGGTCTGGAAAATTGGCCTTCATTGGTGTTAATT
>CBDUUP010000021.1:0-21502 GCA_965370435.1 uncultured Anaerolineales bacterium
CATGTCCTCCAGATTTTCTTCACTGGTGACCAGGTAAGCTTCAAGAGCCGAACTGATGATAGAGTTCATGGATTGATTCTTGATGAGCGCCAGGAGCTTGAGTTGCTCATGTACCTTGGGATTGAGCCGGATCGTCATGTTGGTCAATTTCATAGAAGTTCCTTCGGTTGCCATTATGGTATCATTGTATCATGATACCATCCAGGATTCAAATCAGTTTTTCACTTGATTGACGGTTTGGTTTTGGCTACGCCGCCGACCAGTTCCAAAAATAGTTTTACCACCTGGGGGTCGAAATGAGTCCCGGTGTCTTCAGTGATGATTGACAGGGCTTCGTCTTCGGTCATGGCCTCCCGGTAAGGGCGGTCGGAGGTCAGGGCGTCCCAAACGTCCACCACGGCGAAGATGCGGGCCGAGAGAGGGATGTCGTCGCCTTTGAGGCCGCGGGGGTAGCCGGAGCCGTCCATTTTTTCGTGGTGGCAGTAGGGGATGTCGAGGGAGGGCTGCAGGAATTCTATGGGGGAGAGCATCTCGTAGGCGTAGACCGGGTGCTTGCGCATGGTTTTCAATTCTTTTTTGTTGAGCTTGCCGGGTTTGAGCAAGATGCTGTCGGGGATGCCCATCTTGCCGATATCGTGCATGGTGGCGCCGCGACGGATGTGGATCAATTCTTCTTCATCCTTTATGCCCATCCTCTCTGCCAGTTGGGCGGTCAGATCGGTGACTCGCTGGCAGTGGCCTTCAGTCTCCTGGTCGCGGAGTTCCAACGCTCTCGCCCAGCCGGAGAGGGTGGTGTCGTAGGCCATTTTTAGCTCCAGGTTGGAGCGCTGCAAGCCTTCGAAGAGGTTGGCATTTTCCAGGGCGATGGCGGCCTGGTCGGCGAAGGCGGTGAGCAGGTCGCTGTCGGCTTCGGAGAATAGGCCGGTGTGGACGCGGTTGTCAGCGTAGATCACGCCGGTCACTTTATCTTTGGTCTTGAGCGGCACGCATAAAATGGAGCGCAGCTTGTAGCTGATGACGCTGGCGGCTGCTTTGAAGGCCGGGTCTTCCTGGGCGTTGGTGGTCACCACCGGCTGGCCTTCCGCGGCGACCCTGGAGACGATGGTTTGGCTCACGGCGGCTTCCATCGGATTCAGGGTCTCTTGTTCCCAATTGCGGGCGATACGGATGGCGAGTTTCCCGGCCTCGTCTTTGAGCATTAGAAAGCCGCGTTCAGCCCCGGTGAGGCGCACGATGGTGTCCATCACGACGCGGAGCACTTCGCCGGTCTCCAGAGTGGAGTTGACGGTTTTCCCGATGTCGGCCAGGGCCAGGAGGTTGGTGTGTCTTTGCTCTTGCTGGGAGAAATGATGGCTGAGGGAATCCAGTTTTTCGCCAACCTCGGCCAATCCCTTTCTGATTTCAAGGGGCAGTTTCTTGGCCTGCTTGGGGCTGCTCAATTTGCTGTTGACCTCGCCGGCCAGGATTTTGAGCGCGTTTATCTGCCGTTGCACCCCAGAACTGACCTGGGTATCCGTATCATCTTGCATGGAATGGCTCCTGGGCGATGTCTCGGTGTCGGATGGTGGATGGTGGATGGGTGAGATTATTGTACACTACTTAACCAGGCGGAGACTGAAACGACGCGCTGAGTTGGTGCGTGGTAAACTACCCTAAAACCAATTAGGCAAGGATTTGATTATGCTATTGATTAAATCAGGCGACCTGGTCACTGACTCTGAGACTTTCACCGCCGACATCCTCATCGAGGGTGAGCGGATCGTCCAGATCGGGGAAGACCTGCAAGCCCCCGACGCGGAGGTGATTGAGGCGGCGGGGAAGCTGGTCATGCCCGGCGGGATAGACCCGCATACCCATTTCGATCTGCCCATGTTTGGCACCGTCTCGTCGGACGACCATTACACTGGGCACAAGGCGGCGGCTTTTGGCGGCACGACGACGGTGATGGATTTCGTCCCCCAGCCGGAGGCGGGGACGCTGCGGGATGGGGTGGAGTCCTGGCGGGACAAGGCCGATCCTAAAGCGGCCATTGACTTCAGCTTCCACATGAATATCACCCACCTGGATGAGAAGATCGCTGAGGAGATCCCTGAACTGCTTGATCTTGGAATCTCCACGCTGAAAGTGTTCACGGCTTACAATGACCGGCTGCGTCTGGCTGACGGGGAGATATTCCAGATACTGCGCATAGCCGAAGAGAACGGGATGCTGACCATGCTCCACGCCGAGAACGGCGATGTGATTGACATATTGGTCGGAGAGGCGTTAGCCGCGGGGCATACCGCTCCCGAATGGCACGCTCACACCCGCCCGGCCTGGGGGGCGGTGGAGACCGTGCTGCGAGGCGCGGCTTTGGCGGCGCAGGCCGGGGCGACGCTATTCATCGCCCACATGAATACCGCCGGGGGCGTTGACCAACTGGCTTACGCCCGCCAGCGAGGCTTGCCGGTGATGGGTGAGACCTGCCCGCAGTATTTGTCTTTCACCATCGAGCATCTGCGCCGCCCGGACGGGGCCAAATGGATCTGTTCGCCGCCCATGCGGACGGAGGCGGATAACGCTCGCCTGTGGGAGGGATTGACAGATGGCACATTGCAGGTCGTCAGCACCGACCATTGCCCCTTTTTCTACGATGGCACAAAGCCGATCCAATATGAGGGCGAGCCGGTGAAGATCCCGGGGAAGGAGTTGGGGGCTGGCGATTTCACCAAAATTCCCAACGGCCTGCCGGGTGTGGGGGACCGGATGCCGGTATTGTGGACGGCCGGGGTGGGGTCGGGCCGCTTGACGCCCAACCAATTTGTGGCGCTGACGAGTACTAACGCGGCCAGGATATTCGGTCTTTATCCCCGCAAAGGGGCGTTGCTCCCCAGCTCGGACGCCGATCTGGTGATCTGGGACCCGGCGCGAAAGCTGACCTACGGCGTCGCTCACAGCCACCAGCGCACTGACTATAACCTCTACGAGGGCTGGGAGTTGACCGGATTTCCTGAAAAGGTCTTCCTGCGAGGCCAGTTGATCGTGGATGGGGAGCGGTGGTTGGGCAGGCGGGGGATGGGGAAGTTCCTGCATCGGGAGGCGGGTGGAGGGGTGATATGAGAAAGGGATCAATGATATTGGAAAGCTAGCGTGCGTCTAAAAATAAAATCCCCTCTATTTACCACGAAGACACGAAGGCACTAAGATTTTTCTGAATTGCGTGATATGGGCAACTCAGCGACTAAAGTCGCACCAACAACTGCAAAGTCGGCCTTCGCCGACTCAAAGAGATTTTTAATGTTAGAAAATATCTTGACACATACACATGTGTATGTGTATAATGAGGAAGAGGTGCATGATGAGTGAAAAATTACATCGAGCGCAAATTTTGTTAGAGCCTGAGCAATACCGCACCCTGGCGGAGCTTGCTTCCCAGGAGGGGAGCAGCATCTCTGGTTTGGTGCGGGAGGCAGTGGGGCAGTATTTGACGGCGCGTGACGAGGATGTTCAGAAGCTACTTCGCGAAGAGGCGTTGGAAGGACTTCGCTTGATCCGGGAGAAAATTGAGGCTGAATATGGGGTGTATCCTGGTGATCCGGTTGCGGAGGTTCGGGCCGAGCGTGAGCGGCAAAGGGAGGAAACGTGGTCCGACGAGTGATTGACGCTAACCTGGCTATTGCGTTGATCCTACCGCTGGCTTACTCGGAAGCGGTGGCGGGTTGGATGAACCAATGGCAGGAAAGTGGCGATGACCTGTTTGCCCCGGTTTTGTGGGAATACGAAGTCGTATCCGCTCTGAGAAAGACCGTGGCCGGGGGGGCGATTACCAGTGAGGATGCTGCCGCCGGGGTTGGGCGCCTATTTGGATTGGGCGTTCAAATCGTAACCCCAGACCCAGAGCGCCATCTGAGAGCGCTTTGGTGGGCTGAGAAACTCAACCAGACCGTGGCTTATGACGCCCAGTATTTGGCGACCGCAGAACGTTTGGGGGCCGAGTTTTGGACAGCCGATCGCCGCCTGGTGAACTCTGTCCAACCCCTCGGCATCCCCTGGGTGCATTGGACCGGGGAAGGCGGAAATTGATCGGCGCTTAAGAAGAATTTACGGATAGGGAGCGGTCAAAAACTTAACCACAAAAACACGAATACACGAAGAAAAACCAAAACACTTTGGGGACATACTGTTGCCTGAGCAAGGGCAGGATTGCAAAGGAGACGAGGTTTCAGAGGGAGGAATTAGCGCAAAGACCCGGCTAAAGCCTCGACTCCTAAAGGATAACGGCGATTACTGAAGAAAAGCGAGGGCCATTCAGGGAATCGACAAAATTTTAACCTCACCAAATTTTAAGCGCATTTGCCAAATATCCCCAACCGTGAGATAATTTGACCGCTTCTGTACCAATTTCATTTCTTGTTTCCCCGGCACCCTGACGCCCCCATGCTCACTCTCCTTCCAATTCTCCTCTTGCTCTTAACCGCTATAACCATGTTGGTCATCCGCAGGTTGCGGCCCGACTTTGCTTACCATTGGATTCTGGCGGTGGGAGGGGCTGGGTTGGCCTGGGTGGCGGCGCTCCTGGGGAGGCTGCGCTTGCCCCAGTCTCTGGATCTGCTCTCCTGGCAGCCGGACACCCTATTTGAAGTCGGCCCCCGACTGTTGTTGGATGAACTGGCCTGGCCTTTTCTGATAACGCTGGCGACTTTGGCCTTGGCGGTGGTATTGACCGACGTAGGCCGCGCGCCGGAGGCCGACTGGTCGGCCTGGGCGTGGAGTTTGTCCCTGGCGGGGATGGGGATGTTCGCTGTGATGGCGGGGAATCCGCTCACTCTCTTGCTGGCCTGGACGCTGATTGACCTGGTGGAATTGCTCATCTTGCTTCCGCCAGTGCAGGATAGCTCGATTAGGGAGCGGATAATGGTGTCATTCTCGGCGCGGTTGGGCGGGAGCGTGATGGTCATCTGGGCGATGATCTTGACCCGCGCTTCGGGGGTCATTTTGAGCTTTGAGGTGATCCCTCCGGCGGTGAGCCTCTATCTTCTGTTGGCTGCCGGGCTGCGTCTGGGGGTGCTGCCGCTGCACGCGCCTTTCTTGCAGGAACTGCCCATGCGGCGGGGATTGGGAACTGTGCTGAGACTGGTTCCGGCCGCATCCAGCCTGGTGTTGTTGGCCCGGGTGGCTGTGGTGGGGGTGGCCCCGGAAGTTGAACCCTATCTCTTGGCATTGGCCGGGCTGGCGGCGTTGTATGGCGCAGCGGCCTGGCTTCGCTCGGCGGACGAATTGGCCGGGAGGCCTTTCTGGGTGCTGGGTATGGCGGCCTTCGCTCTGGCGGCGGCTGTTACCGGCCAACAGGCAGCCAGTTTGGTCTGGGGCGTGGCGTTGATCTCCTCCGGGGGGTTGATCTTTTTGGCTTCCACCCGGGATAAACGCATGGTCCCGCTGGCGCTCCTGGGGATCTGGGGATTCTCGTCCTTGCCTTATTCCCCAACTTGGGTGGGGAGTTTGTTGTACGCCGATTCGTTCGCTCCCATGATCCCTATCTTTATGCTGGCGCAAGCTCTGCTGCTTTTGGGGTACCTGCGCCACAGCCTTTACCTCACCCAATCCCTGGCCGGGGTGGAACGCTGGGTGAAGTTGATCTACCCTCTGGGTTTGGCTTTGCTGCCTTTGATGCACCTTTGGATCGGATGGTTGGTCAGGCCGGGGGTTATCCAGGTGGCTAACCCTCCCTGGTGGGCTGGGGTAACTGCCTCAGGGCTGGCAGGCATCCTTTGGTTTCTCCCGGCTAGAGAATTACCCTTCCCGAAGGTGTTTTCTGCGGCGGCTTCGGTTTGGGAGGCGGTGTTTTCCTTGAAGTGGCTGTACCGGTTGTTGGGGATCTTGTACCGTTCTGTGGGGTGGTTGCTTTCTATGGTCACTGCCCTGCTGGAGGGCGAGGGCGGCTTGCTCTGGACATTGCTGCTGCTGGCGCTGCTGCTTTCTTTGCTGGCCCAGTTCGGCGGGGGAGGGGGAGGATAGGATGGACTTTCAAGCTCTGACTTTACCTGCGGTAGGTTTGTTGTTAGCGACTTCCCTCATCTTGCTCCTGAGCAGGGACTGGCGCTGGAGCGTAGGCGCGCTGGCGGGACAGTATCTGGGCGTGTTTTTGCTGACCGCGCTCAGTTGGCCGTTGGAGATGGCGGTCGCCAAGCTGGTGGCGGGATGGTTTGCGGGAGCGGTTTTGGGTATGACCCGGGTGGGCATCAAGACGGAGAGTGAAACGACGAGCAGCCGCCCGTCGGGCCGTTTGTTCCGGCTGCTGGCTGCGGCCCTAGTACTGCTGGCGATTCTTTCAATCGCCCCCCCGACGGTTGAATGGGTGCCGGAGATTGGCTTGCACCAGGTGGTGGGCGGCTATATCCTCATAGGTATGGGACTGCTCCACCTGGGGTTGACAGCCCTCTCCATGAGGGTGGTGTTGAGCTTGCTCACCATATTGTCGGGCTTTGAGATCCTCTATGCAGTGGTGGAGGACTCTACCTTAGTCGCCGGGCTGCTGGCGGTGATCAATCTGGCTATCGCCCTGGTGGGAGCCTATTTACTGTCCAACACCCTCCCGGAGGAGGACACCTTATGAGCGCGCCGGTGTTGTGGATGATTCTGCCGGGGCTGGGGGCTGGAGTCCTTTTTATTTTTCGCCGTTGGACTCGTATCGTAACCCTGGCTGGCGCTGGCCTGGCCTTGATATTGGCCTTCTTCGCCTGGAAATTGCCGGTCGAAACGCCGACCTCGCTGGGGCCGTGGACGCTGGTGATCTCCGACACCTTGACAGCGCTGGGACGGGCCTTTGTGCTTGACCAGCAGTCGCTGCCGATTGTGGCGGTCATATACCTCATTACGGCTTTTTGGCTGGCGGGGGCTATTTTGGCCCGGCCAGGCGAGCTCTTCACGCCGATAGCTTTGGGTATGGTGGCTTCCCTAACTGCCGCGCTGGCGGTGCAGCCTTTCCTTTATGCCGCCTTGTTGATCGAAGTGGCTGTGCTGCTCAGTATCCCCTTGTTGGTCCCGCCGGGCAGCCGTCCAGGGCGGGGCGTGTTCCGCTTTCTCACTTTTCAGACTCTGGGGATGCCCTTCATCCTCTTCACCGGCTGGATGCTGGTGGGGGTGGAGGCCAGTCCCAGCGACCTGGATTTGGTGGTGCGGGCCTCGGTCTTGATGGGGTTGGGGTTTGCTTTCTTGATGGCGATCTTTCCTTTTCATAGCTGGATACCTATGTTGGCCTCCGAGTCGCATCCTTACGCGGCAGCATTTGTGATGTTCTTACTGCCATTTATTATTTCCCAGTTCGCCCTGGGTTTTATAGACCGCTATGCCTGGCTGCGCCTTTCGCCTGCGGTCTACGACCTGCTGCGATGGACGGGGGCGTTGATGGCCGCTATGGGCGGGTTGGGGGCTGCCTTCCAGCGCAATCTGGGGCGGATGTTGGGGTATGCGGTGGTGGTGGAGATCGGTTTCTCTTTGCTGGCGGTCAGTTTGGCGACTCCGGCGGGGATGGAGATTTTCTACACCTTGCTCTTGCCTCGCAGTCTGGGATTGGGCATCTGGGCGCTGGCGCTGGCGGTCTTGAAATCATCCAGCGGCGGCGAGCAGAGCTTCCACGGCCTGCAAGGGATCGGACGGCGTTTTCCGCTGACGGCCACCGCCCTGGTGATGGCGATCTATGCCCTGGCAGGGCTGCCGCTGCTGGCCGGGTTCCCGGTCCGGCTGGCGCTATGGGAGCAGTTGGCGGCCCAGGATGCTTTCATCGCGCTGGGCGCGTTGGCGGGCGGCGTTGGGTTGTTGGTCGGCGGGACTCGCGCGCTGGCCGTGTTCGTTATGGGCGGCGATGAAGAGGCTGTCCCGGTGGGGGAGGGTTTGGTCGTGCAGTTCTTTTTTGGTATAGGTATGTTGGCATTGCTGTTGGGAGGATTGTTCCCCCAGTGGTTTTTGCCATTCCTAGCCCGTTTACCGGAGGCCTTTGAGCATCTGTCACGCTGAAAAGGCTGGCTCTATCGTGCTATAATGGCGGGGATTTTCATCGAAATGAAACCCATCTGGGCATGGCGTGAATGCGTTCAGCCCCTCTCAGGCGATTCGTAATTCCCCACATTAATGGAGATTAGATCATGGACCTGGAACAAGTAACAAACCGTTTAGATTGGCTGGACGATGAACGCCGCAAAGATAAGACCACCATCACCGCCCTGCAAGACCGCATTGTCATACTTGAAGGCGGGATTGACGCGGCTTCTCAGCAGGTGAAAGAGGTCGGCAGCGAGGTGACCCGCATCTCGGTGGTGATGACCCGGGTGGACCAATTTGACGACTCTCTATCCCAGCACCGGCTGGAGATCAATAAATTCATTGAGGACCTGGAGAAGAAACGCGGCCGCAGAGAGGCAGAAGACAAGAAGATTCGCCAGGTGGGGATTGACGGTATGAATAAAAACATCACCGAACTTCGCCACGAGATGGAATCTGTGACCGAGGTAAAAGAGGGGTTAAAAATACGCGAAGAGGAGGATGCCCGTCTGGCGCGATTGATCGAAGAAGCCAAGCAAGCCGCGGCGGACATCCGCCGGAACGATGAAGAGCGGGATCGCTCTTTACGGCTGATGGAGGATGGCCGCCGCCAGGATACGAAACGGACCAACGACATGCAGGGCGAGGTCGCCGCCATGCGCAAGCGGGCCGATGAGCAGCGCGGCCAGGTGGAACTGCTCACCACCAATATGCGAAAAACCGAAACCCGCCTCAGTGAACTGGCAGCCGCGGAGACCGAGCGACGGGAGGCGCAAAATGTTTATTTGGAAAAATTGGCCCTGGAAAACGCGGAGCGCGAACGCATGTGGGCTGATTGGCAAAAACGGTTCGATAATATTGAAAGCCTGTCCGAAGACCTGGAGGATAAATTGGAGAAAATCGATCTGGCTCAACGAACCGTCAAACAAGCGCAAGAATCATTTGAAGAGATGACCGAGCGCATGGAACGCCGCATCAACGAAGTGACCGAGATGCAGCGGCTCTCCGAAGAGCGTTTCCGTCAGGAATGGGTGACTTTCAAGGCCGATGACCAGAAACGCTGGACCAACTATACCCTCACCCAGGAGGAGCAGCAATCTGAATCGGGCCGCCACCAGGAACGGCTGGTGGAGCAGGTGACGACGCTTGAAGACCAGTATCAGGAGATCAGCGACATTTTGCAGAGCTTGACCGAACAGACCGAAAAGCAGTTGCAAACCCTATTGACCAACTTGAGGGACTGGGTGGCCGACTTTGAACAAACCCTGGGCCAGAGCCGGTAACTTCCTTCCGGCATTAGATCATTTTAACAGATTAGGAAAATGCGCGTAATAGGCACTGCCGGGCACGTAGACCACGGCAAATCGGCTTTGGTAGAGGCCCTCACCGGCATCCATCCCGACCGCTTGAAAGAGGAGCAAGAGCGGGAGATGACCATTGACCTGGGTTTTGCCTGGCTATCGCTCCCCGATGGCGAAGAGGTGGGGATCATTGACGTGCCGGGACACCGTGATTTTATTGAGAATATGCTGGCCGGGATCGGGGGGATTGACGCGGCGCTCTTTGTGGTGGCGGCTGACGAAGGGGTGATGCCTCAGACCCGCGAACATCTGGCGATATTGGACATTTTGCAGGTGCAGGGCGGGATCGTTGCCCTGACCAAGATTGACTTGATCCCGGACCGAGACTGGCTTGATCTAGTGGAAGAGGATTTGCGCCAGGTGTTGGCGGGAACGGTTCTGGCTGAGTCGCCGGTGGCGCGGGTATCGGCCAAGACGGGCGAGGGGTTGGAGGCCTTGTTGGAGACCCTGACCGCCAGCCTGGCGGATAGACCGCCCCGCGCCGATCTGGGACGGCCCCGCCTTCCGGTGGACCGGGTGTTCACGATCTCGGGTTTTGGCACGGTGGTCACTGGCACGCTGAATGACGGTCATTTGCGGGTGGGCGAGGAGGTCGAAATCCTGCCCCGGGGATTACGCGGGCGGGTGCGGGGTTTACAAACCCACAAGCGGAAAGAAGAGCAATCCGTGCCCGGCAGCCGGACGGCGGTCAATATCTCCGGTGTGGACCTGGATAGCGTAGCTCGCGGGGATGTGGTCGCTCATCCGGGTGATTTTGAACCCACCCGCCGTCTGGACGTGGGTTTCCGGCTGCTGCCCGATGCCAGCCAAGCCATTAAACACAATACCGAGGTCAAGCTATTCATCGGATCGGCGGAAGTGGTGGCTCGGCTTCGCCTCCTGGGGGTGGAGGCTCTCCAGCCTGGCGAGGAAGGCTGGCTGCAACTGGAATTGCGTCACCCGGTGGTGGCGGTGCGGGGAGACCGCTATATTTTGCGCCGTCCTTCTCCTGGGGAAACTCTGGGCGGGGGTCTGGTGGTGGACCCTCAGCCGCGAGGCCGACACAAACGCTTTGACCAGGATATTTTGGGCCGCCTGGAAGCCCTCACCGAGGGCGCGCCGGGCGAGGTGTTGATGCAGGCGACGCTGGTATTGGGCGCTGCGCCGGTCAAAGAGGTGGTGGGACAGGCCAATCTGGAAGCCGAGATCGCCGCCCAAGCCTTGAAGGAGATGCTGGCCGAGGGGCAGTTGCTGCTCCTGGATGGCGATGACGACAGCCCCCAGAGCGGGGCCTTGATGACCAGCCGCGCTTATTGGGACTCTCTTTCCAGTCGGGCGGCGCAAGAGGTGACCGGGTATCACCAAGCCAACCCTTTGCGGCGGGGCATCCCTAGAGAGGAGCTGAAAAGCCGCCTGAAGCTTGAGGCGCGGCTCTTCAACGCTTTGATGAGCAAATTGGCGGCGGAGGGCGTTCTGGTGGAGGCCGGACCGTTGGTCGCTCTGCCGGACCATGCTATCACCTTCTCCCCTGAAGAGCAGCGGGCGGTGGATGGTCTGCTGGCCCGGTTTGACCGGGAGCCTCATGCGCCGCCTTCCATCAAGGATTGCCAGGCTGCGGTGGGCGGGGAGGTTTTCGCCGCGTTGGTGGATTTGGGCGAATTGGTCACCGTCTCCCCGGAGGTGGCTTTCCGCAGCGGCGATTACGAGAAAATGGTCGCCTCCGTGCGGGAAATGCTGGCCGGGGGCGGCAGCTTAACAGTGGCCCAGGCCAGGGATCATTTCAACACCAGCCGCCGCTACGTGCTGGCGTTTTTGGAACATCTGGATGCAATTGGCGTCACTGTAAGAGAGGGGGATGCTCGGAGGTTGAGATCTTAGATGCTATAAGTATGGATTTTTCGTGGGATCGCAATATATTTCCATCACAAGGAACTAACGATGAAGACTAATCACCCTCACAAGACCGCCAATGTTCTGCCACGTATGCTTTCAGGTTTTCTTGGAATAGCCTTATTCATTGGCGGTTTCACGCCGCTGACCCGGGTTGGTCCCGCTTCCGCGGAGGTAGATATCCAACAAGATGAACGCTTTACCTGGTACGTGGCTCCGCCTCTAGGCGGGGATGATGCCAATGATTGTACAAGCCCTTCTATGCCGTGCGCTACAATAAACGCGGCCTTGAACAAAGATGCCTTTTACCCTGGCGACACTGTCATGGTTGCCAAAGGAACTTACACCGGCAGTGGAAACAGTGTTGTTCTGATCGAATCAGATGTAAGACTCTCCGGAGGCTGGGATTTAAAATTTGTCACTCAAATTTATAAATCGAGGATTGACGGGGAAAACGCCCGGCGAGGGATTGGCATATTCTCTAATTATACAGTCCACATCGAGAACTTTGAAATAGTTAACGGGTTTTCTACCTATGACGGCGGGGGAATTTATAATTCGGGGAATCTATTCATTCAAGACTCGATCATTAAAAACAACGAAGGATTAAGTGGTGGAGGAATTTATAATAGTAAGATATTAAACGCGCGTAATATTATCATCGATCAAAACATCGCCGACTATTTAGGCGGAGGATTGTTCAATGGCGATATTGGCAATGTAACTATTAAGAATTCAGCAATTACGAGGAATTATATTACCGGGTTTGGCGCCGGAATCTATAACAAACACTTGATGTATCTCAACACTGTCACCATCAGTGGAAACTGGACGGATTATATTACCGGAGGCGCTGGGGGGGGGGATAAATCATTATGCCGGCGTCTTGATCGGCAGCAATTTAACCATCACGGAGAATGCAGCCGAACATGGGGGCGGGATCAGCCAATACGCGGGAGAGATCAGTTTGCAGAACAGCATCCTGGCCGGTAATTTGATGAAGTGGCATGGCCCGGATTGCGCCGCAACGATCACCTCCTTAGGGTATAACTTGATCGGTTCACTGGAAAGCTGTTCGTATACACCCGGCCCTGGAGACATCATCGGAGAAAACCCACTGCTATTCCCGCTGATCCCGGAGACTGGACTACAACCCATCACCATAGGCAGCCCGGCGCTTGATAAGGGAAATCCTGCGGGCTGTACCAGTCATTTGGGAAACCCGTTAGAAACCGACCAGCGCGGCGCACACCGGTATCTTGATGGGAATGGGGACGGCGCTGCCTACTGCGACATCGGGGCCTATGAATTAATTTATGGCGCGGATAGCATGGGCGTTTTCGATCCCTCCATAGGGAATTTCAAGATGCGCAACACCAATGATTCTGGCTTGCCGGACTTCGATTTCACCTTTGCCGATGACATCACCGGGGGCATTCCCTTGGCAGGCGACTGGGACGGCGACGGTGTGGACACTATCGGCGTCTTTGACCCGGTCAATGGCGAGTTCCGCCTGCGCAACAGCAACAGCGGCGGCGCGGCGGATATCATTATCACTCACCCTAATCTCATCAATGCTGTCCCTCTGACCGGCGACTGGGACGGCGACGGGATAGATACGATCGGCATCTACGTGAAAGAAAAATTCCTTTTGCGCAACAGCAATGACCTAGGCTCGGCGGACTTGAAATTTAATTTTGGCGGCAGCAGGGATATTCCCATCACCGGCGATTGGGACGGAGATGGGATGGATACTATCGGTTTCTACACGCCTGGCGAGAGTTCCTTCAGCCTGCGCAACAGCAACTCTTCTGGCCCGGCGGAGGTTTACTTCCAATTTGGCTGGGCGGGTCTGGGTCTGACGCCGATAATGGGGGATTGGGATGGCGACGGAGACGACGACGTTGGCATATTCCTTAATCTGAAGGGCAAAAATATGTACGCCTTACGCTATTCCAACTCTGAAGGTAGGATAGATTTGCTCTTTCAGTGCGGCGTCGGAACCAGTAGTATCGTCCCCATCGCCGGAAATTGGGATGGATAATAATCGGCCTTAAAAATCTTACGATCTAAAACTATTTCAAGGCGCTATCATTCTCCTGGACGATAGCGCCGTGACTTTTTAATTCATGGCGTATAATTTGGGGTGATGATCTATGACATAACTCACCCGATGGCGTTTCTGCGTTGGAAAATAAAGGATTGAACATGATAAATCAATCTTCGCGGTTTCTTAAGATCGCTGCAATATCTATGGTTGGACTGGCCGCGGTTGCGGCGGGCGTTGTCTTTATCCCCCGTTTCCTCTCTTCTGGCGGAGGCGAAGACCTCTACCAGCCAGAGGTCCTGGACATGGCCGCGGTGAACGCACTTCCTGGCTTCGAGGATCTGGATGCGGCCTTTGCGCAAGCTCTGGGGGAGTACTCCCGGCTGTACGCCCCGGAGCGCGGCTTGACCATCATTGTTCAACGGGTTGAGGGAGATCACGCCTTCGCCATCGTTCAGGAGCTTGAACCCCCGGAGGTGGACGGGCAAGGGTACTTCGTCGCTCTGCTGGCGATGCGGGGAGGCGACGGAAACTGGCGGGCTTCGGCCCCGGGATTGGTCTCAGCCGGGCAGTACAATGCCTGGCTGGCGGCTTTCCCGGAAGCGTTGATGGATATCCATACCCAGGCTTATTTATCTCAGGCGGTCCCGGAGATAGCAGCGGCCAACTTCAGCGGCCACATGCTGCCCTGGCTCTTCGCCATGCAGGGCTTTGTAGCCCAAAAGGATTCCCCCGCCGGACAAACCTATCACGACGCCCAGGTGGATTTCAATATCCAGGAATTCGGGGTCAACCACGATATTTACGCCTCTAAACCCGGCACGGTAGTCTTCGTCAAAGAGAGCAGCCCCCACGTAGGCCCGGATTGCAATCTCGCCGCCTGGCCCAAGGCTAATGTGGTTGTGGTGCAGCACGGGCCGAGTGAATACTCCTGGTATTATCACCTGGTTTACGACAGCGTTCCAGTGAGTGTGGGGATGGAGATCCCCGCCGGGACCATGATCGGCAAGCAGGGGAACAGCGGGTTCACCTGCGGCTCAACCGGCATCCACCTGCACTATATGGCTTCCACTTCGGTACCCGCCTGGACCGACCCGGAAAATCCCGACTCGGCCCCCTGGCCGCCCGTTGGAAGCCTCACCCGGGTGGATTTCGTGGAGGTCACCTGGAGCGCGATGGCGGAAGATACCTGGTACGTATCCCAGAACAAAGACCCGGACTTGATCTACAAGGATGATTTTGAATCTGGGGATCTCACCGCATGGGATAGCGAGGCAGCCGGCGGCGGCGACCTCAGCGCGACGGCGGAAGCCAAACTGGTGGGCGGCTTCGGGATGCAGGCATTGGTGAATGACAGCGCCCCCCTCTACGTCCAGGATGACACTCCGGCTGCCGAATCCCGCTACCGGGTCCGGTTTTACTTTGACCCCAATGGGATCGCGCTCGGAGACGGGGATACGTTGGAGATGTTTACGGCCTATTCGGATACTTCCGATGAGGTCTTGGTCGTGCAGCTTGGCGGGGCCAGCCCGGATTACACCCTGCGGGCGCGGCTCAAGGACGACGGCGCAGCCTGGAGCGAGACGGCCGAGTTTGGGGTTGGCGATGATTGGAACTACGTGGAGTTGGACTGGCAAGCTGCCTCCGCGGCGGGCGCGGATGACGGCAGCTTGACGCTTTGGGTGAACGGCACTCAGGAGGCTGAACTGACTGGGATAGATAACGACACGCACGGTGTTGATTTCGTCCGGTTAGGCGCGGGTTTCTTGCAAACCCTTCCGGCGACTATCCAGGGAACTCTGTATTTTGAAGCCTTTGAGTCGCATTACCAGAATTATATTGGGCCTCATACTGATGTTTCCACACCGCCAGAGAGTGGAATCGGAACCATCGGCGTTTACGATCCAATCGAAGGGCGTTTCAAGCTGCGCAACAGCAACGATGATGGCTTGCCGGACTTTGATTTCACCTTCGCGGCCGACATCAGCGGCGGAATCCCCATCATCGGGGATTGGGACGGGAATGGCGTGGATACGATTGGGGTGTTCGATCCGGTCAAGGGGGAGTTCCGGCTGCGCAACAGCAACAGCGGAGGCCCGGCGGACATCATCATCTCCCACAAGAGACTTATCAATGCAACCCCTTTGGCAGGCGACTGGGATGGGGATGGCGTGGATACGCTGGGAATTTACGTGAGTGGAACCTTCTTCATGCGTAATGCAGCTTCCATCGGTCCGGCAGACTTGAAATTCTCTTATGGGGATGGCGAGGGGTTCCCTATCACCGGGGATTGGGATGGGGACGGTGTGGATACTATTGGAATTTACACACCGGTGGATAGTTTCTTCAGCCTGCGCAACAGCAATACCTCCGGCGAGGCGGACCTCTACTATAGGTTTGGACCACCGGGGTATGGATTGACTCCGGTGGTCGGCGATTGGGACGGGGATGGGGACGACAACGTGGGCTTGTTCCTGAACCAGGAGGGCGTCAACCGGTTTGGCATACGCTTCACCCATACAAAAGGTTCGTTTGACCTGCTATTCCAGTTCGGAACCGGCGACAGCGGCTATATCCCTTTGGCCGGAGATTGGGATGGGGAGTGAGCGTTGAACGTTAGAGCGTTGAAACGTTTGTACGTTCAACGATCATAGGAGAAGAATATGAGCAAAGTTGATTGGGCTGCATGGCGGAAGGAGTTTCCTGGTTTGGCCGAGAAAACTTACCTTAATACGGTCTCTCTGGGGCAGTTGTCCCGGCGTTCGCGGGAGGCGGTCAACCGGTTTTTAGATCTGTGGACCAGCATGGGAGCCTCGGCCTGGTATAAATATTGGTTGGATGAAGTAGACGCTTTGAGGGGAGAATTTGCCCAGGTGATCGGAGCCGACAAAGATGAGATCGCCATTATGCCCAATGTCTCCTCGGCGTTGGCGGCGATCAGTTCCAGCCTGGATTATGGGGAGAGAAACCGGGTGGTCTCCTGCGATATGGATTTCCCCACCCTGACCTACCATTGGCTGGCCCAGGCGCGCCAGGGCGTGGAGGTGGACATCCTGCCCTCCCCGGATAACATCAGCATGCCGGTGGAAGCTTTCGCCGAGGCGGTGGACCATCGCACCGCGCTGATCGCCACTTCGCGGGTTTTCTTCACCAGCGGGTATATCCAGGACGTGAAGGCGCTGGCGGAGGTCGCCCACCAGGCCGGTGCGCTATGCTTGATAGACGATTATCAGGGCACCGGCCAGGTACCGATTGACGTGAAAGATGCCGGGGTGGATGTGTTGATCACGGGAGGGTTGAAGTGGCTGATGGGCGGGCCGGGGGTGGCTTTTCTTTACGTGCGCAGGGAGTTGATCCCTCTCTTGACGCCCTCCATCTCTGGGTGGTTCGCCCACCGGCGCCAGTTTGATTTTGACCCCAATAGCATGGAATACCGGGACGACGCCCGCCGTTTCGAGGCCGGGACACCGGCGGTGGCGGCGGTGTTCGCGGCTCGGGCGGGATTGGAGATTGTCAACCAGATCGGCCCTGAGGCGCTGCGCCAACGCACCGCCTCCCTCAACCAGGACTTGGTGTCTCTGCTAAAAGAAAGGGGCTACACTCTGCGGATCCCACCCGACCCTGACCAACACGCCTCCATCACCATCGTGGAGGCCGAGAATCCCATGGAGATCACCAAGCAGCTTGCCGCCCAGAATATAGTGGTGGACAAACGCCCAGGCGCGGTGCGGGTGTCTCCTTATTTTTACAATACTTTTGAAGAGAACCAGATATTCCTCAATGCGCTGGATGAGATCGTAAGGGGGTAAATTCATTATTTGGGTAACAGGGGTGAATTAATTTCAGATTTGATAGCCTAATAATGCCCCATTTAGCTTGCCAATCACCATAATCCGTTATAAAATTGCTTAATGCAGATGAAAGTTCTAGGCATTTATAAGTAACCAACCTAGCTGTCTATATCGGTTATTATTCCATTGATGCCCTTTATTGTCAGGGGTGCCCGGCGTGGTAGATGTTTCACAAACACGTCGCCAGGTTGCACAACTGTTACACCTCACTTAGGAAGAGAATGCGTCAAAAGCTGATCCGAATTGGCCTCATCTTAACAGGAGGGTTAGTTATTAGTTTATTGTTGCTGGGACCCTTGTCCTCAGCATTTGGCGCGCCGATTCTGACCATCACGCCGATAACGTGGGACATCATTGGGCTGGACAGCAATAAGCCGCTGGTAGATGGCCCGGATACCTTCCCGGTTGGGGCGCGGGTCTGCAACACTGGTGACGCCCCGGCAACCGGCCTGGTTTCTAATTTCACCTGGGATAATGCCGCTACTTATATTAGTTCGGTCCCCGGAAGCCTGACGACGTTGACCGAGGCTTCGCTGGCGAATGGGAGCTGCATTGATTTTTACTATAATGTTTTAATCACCAGGGATGCCAACGCTTACGACACCGCTAGGCAGTATCACATTGACGTAACCTCCAACGAGACCGCCACCATCCAGACACCGGCCGGGCGGCAGGTTTTCGTTGAACATCTGGTTTCCCAGAACCGCAACCAGGTTAACAGCATCATCTGCACCGATTGCGGGGGCACGCATCCCAATTACGCGGTGGTGGTGGGCGGGACTTACACTTTTGTCTTCGACCATAAAACTGCCACCAACGGGTATGAACAGTTGGAAAGTTTCTTGGACTTTCCCAACCTGATCTTCCAAATCCTCTCGGTGAACAGCACCTACACGGCTCCAGCGGCGTTCACCAGCGACATAATGTACCAGGATGGCTGCACCTGGGAACCCGACCCGGCCAGCGTTGACTATAGTTCGTGTCTGTCCACGGGGAAGATCGGCGGCGCGATTGTCTCAACCTATCAGGTATATATTGTCAGCGCTGGGTCGGCGGATGTGACTGGGATTATTTATGATTTTTCGGGCAGCAGTTTTCACTATAATTCTGACATGGGGTTAGCGGCTACGACCATCAATATTGTTGCCTCGGATCCGACCCCCACACCTACCAACACGCCCACGGATACCCCCACCGACACGCCCACCAGCACCCCGACCGATACGCCCACCAATACACCCACTGATACTCCCACCCCGACCAATACGCCCACCGACACGCCTACCCCGACGGATACGCCAACGCCTACCGACACACCTACCGATCCCGCGACTCCGACAGATACACCCACCCCGACAGATACGTCCACCGATACGCCTACGCCCACGGATACACCAACGCCGACGGATACGCCCACTGACACACCGACGGCGACGGATACACCAACTGAAACCCCGACTCCGACGGATACGCCGACGGATACGCCAACCCCGACCGATACACCAACGGACACGCCAACCAACACCCCCACGGCAACGGATACCCCGACAGATACTCCTACAGCAACCGACACCCCGACAGATACACCCACACCAACTGATACTCCGACGGATACGCCTACGGCAACTGACACCCCGACGGACACACCGACTCCGACTGACACGCCGACGGATACGCCCACGGCGACTGACACGCCGACTCCGACCGACACGCCGACGGATACACCCACGGCGACCGATACTCCGACGGATACGCCTACGGCAACTGATACTCCGACGGATACGCCTACGGCGACCGACACACCGACGGATACACCCACGGCGACCGATACTCCGACGGATACTCCTACACCGACTGATACACCGACGGATACACCCACGGCGACGGATACCCCGACTGATACTCCCACGGCAACTGATACACCAACGGATACGCCCACGCCGACCGATACGCCAACGGATACGCCCACGGCAACTGATACACCGACGGATACGCCAACGCCGACCGATACGCCAACAGACACGCCCACGGCAACTGACACACCGACGGATACGCCGACTCCGACTGACACGCCGACGGATACACCCACGGCGACCGATACTCCAACGGATACGCCAACACCGACCGATACGCCGACGGATACGCCTACGGCAACTGACACCCCGACGGATACGCCTACGGCAACTGATACGCCGACGGATACGCCAACACCGACCGATACGCCGACGGATACACCCACGGCGACCGATACTCCGACGGATACGCCTACGGCAACTGATACTCCGACGGATACGCCTACGGCGACCGACACACCGACGGATACACCCACGGCGACTGACACACCGACGGATACACCGACTCCGACTGACACGCCGACGGATACGCCGACACCGACAGACACACCGACGGATACGCCCACGGCGACTGACACGCCCACGGCAACTGACACCCCGACAGACACGCCCACGGCGACAGACACCCCCACGGATACACCCACGGCGACTGATACGCCTACGGATACGCCAACTTCAACGGCCACAGATACGCCCACCCCGACGGATACGCCCACGGACACCCCCACGCCGACCGACACACCGACCGAAACGCCAACCTCCACGGCGACGGATACACCGACCCCAACGGATACACCCACGCACACCCACACGCCCACGGATACCACCTCCACAAATGCGCCAACCTCCACGAAGACCGATACACCGTCGCCGACCAGTGCAACGACCACTGCCTCCACGCCAACGGATACACCGACGGATACGACAACCCCAACCAGCACTTCGACGGCGACTCCCACACCGACCGGCACGCTGACCGACACACCCACCCCAACTAACTCGCCCACGCCGGTGATCCGAATTGCTGACCCGGCCCTGGCCAAGTCGGTTAACCCGAAAGAGGTCGAAATCGGCGAAATGGTGGTGTTTACGATCTGGGTGACCAACTACGGCAACATAGACGCGGACAACGTGGTCGTCACCGACCCGCTGCCCAATTACCTGGATGTGCTGGATGTCACCACAACCAAAGGGACCATCACCATCTTGGGCCGGACCGTCATTGTAGACATCGGAACCGTGGCTCCGGGAGAACTCATCACCATCAAGATCCGAGCCCGGGTCAACGAAAAAGGCAAACCGCCCGGCGGAAAAAACATCGTCACCTTGGAGACCACCTCCCTGACAGACGTGGTCACCAACAACACCGACTCGGCTTCCTTCCTCATCCCCTCGCCGGAAGACCTGCCCAACACCGGGTTCGCCCCCGGCCAGGAGACCATCCTGCCCCCGCAGCCCGAAGAATCAGCATACGCGGAATACGATGGCTTGTGGCTGGAGGTTCCGGCGCTGGGCATCGAAATGCCTATCGTGGGCGTCCCGCTGACTTCGGAAGGCTGGAATGTGGATTGGCTGGGAGGGAACGCCGGATACCTGGAAGGCACCGCCTTCCCCACCTGGGCGGGCAACACCGGCATCGCCGGCCACGTCTACTTACCCAACGGACTCCCCGGTCCCTTCGTTAACCTTGAAGGTCTGAGTTTTGGGGACCAGATCATCATCCATGCCTGGGGCCAGCGATACGTCTACGAGGTGCGGATAGTTGATTACGTCCGCCCGGATGACCTCTCGGTGCTGGGCCACGAACAGTACGACTGGGTGACCTTGATAACCTGCCGGAACTACGATGAGGACCTGGGCGCTTACCGATGGCGGGTGGTGGTCCAGGCTGTGCTGGTGTCGGTCGAAGCGGACGGCCAGACCGGCGCGGGGCAGACTACCCTCACCGCCCAAATTCCCATGTACGTTCGAGACGAAGAATTTGTCTTCTAACCCTAACCCACCCTAATAAAATCTAACTGCCTGGATAACATAACTCCAGGCAGTTAGATTATATCCAG
Organism: uncultured Anaerolineales bacterium; assembly: GCA_965370435.1. Taxonomy (GTDB): domain Bacteria; phylum Chloroflexota; class Anaerolineae; order Anaerolineales; family UBA11579; genus CBDUUP01. The sequence goes on from CBDUUP010000021.1 coordinate 21,058, forward strand.
TTCAATTGGTTGGACAGTTCGACCACTCAGGCCACTCAGACTCCTTAGACTCCCCCAAAAACCCATTCCCCATCCACCATCGTCGCAGCCGGAAGGAGGTTCTTCAAGCCATGCGGATCGCAGGCAAAGGGATCGGTATCCAACACCAGCAGGTCGGCCAGGAAACCGGGGGCCAGTTTCCCCAGGCGGTCTTCCATCCCGGCGGCGTAGGCCGGGCCGGTGGTGAAACCGCGCAGGGCGGCCTCTACGGTCAAGCGTTGTTGGGGATACCAACCCTCGGGGCCGGGACTGCCATCGCTCCGGCGGCGGGTGACGGCGGCGTGCAGCCCCCAGAAAGGATTGGGCGATTCCACCGGGGCGTCGGAGCCGAGCGCTAACTGCGTACCGTTTTCCAGCAGCGTTCGCCAGGCATAGCCGTATTGGGAATGCTGTCCCCAGAAACGGT
>CBDUUP010000022.1:0-21216 GCA_965370435.1 uncultured Anaerolineales bacterium
CCCCTTACCCGGATGAAGTATCCTGGGAGACGGCTATCGAAATTCTGAACAGCGGCGAGGTGGTCGCCGTGGCCCAACTCCACAATCTGGAAGTCACCATCGAGTTGAAGGATGGCCGCAGTATCCATACGGTCGAACCCATCATTGACGCCGTTTTCACCGAGCTTGACAAGTGCGGCGATGTTTGCGCCGATATTATGCGAGCCACTGAGTAAAACCCTGCCTGAACGGGCAGTTAAATTAAAAAGGAGAATCAAAATGCGTAACAAACGAACAGTTTTATTGGTACTTTTGCTTGTAGCCATGTTGTTGAGCGCTTGCGCCCCCGCAAGCGTCAACAGCGACGAACACCCCCGCACTATTTTTGTCAACGGAACTGGCCGCGTCACCCTCACCCCGGACATCGCCCACATCTCGATTGGCGTGGTCACCGAAGATAAGGACGCTGGGAGCGCCGTCACAGCCAACACCACTCAATCCCAGGCGGTGATGGACGCGCTGAAAGGGTTTGGCGTAGCTGATGAAGACATCCGCACCACCAACTTCAGCATTTATCCCCAGCAGGATTGGTCCCAGGATGTCCCCGTTATCGTTTCCTACCGGGTGCAGAACTCCGTTCTGGTCACGGTTCGCGACCTGGACCAGATAGGGGGGATACTGGATGCAGTGGTGCGCGCCGGGGCCAATGCTATCAACGGCATCCAGTTCGACGTGGAGGACCGGGAGGCGGCCTACACCTTGGCCCTGGAAGCCGCCGTGCAGAACGCCCGCAGCCGGGCCGAGACCCTGGCCGAAGCCGCCGGGGTTGACCTCGGCGAGGTGCGTTCTATAGACACCTTTGTCTACGGCGGCGGGTTTATGTTTTTCATCTATTGATCAAATCATGTAAAGCGCTAGCCGCTATCCGTATAGCTTCTCCGCCTCTCGTTCTGCGGCATCAATAATGTGGTCTAGTTCTGTCAGAGCCTCATTGGGCAGCGGTTTTGGATGGTGGGAGGCTTCAATTTGTTTGAATTTCTCCAAGGCTATCTGGCGAGGGTCACGCGGTTTGCCGTCATCATCTTTTTGCCTGAACAGAGATGATAGACGGAAATCGCGTATGTGCTTCCGAGTGTGCTTTTGAGCCAAGAAATGGCCGCGCTGCCCTACAGACTTTATCGTATCGAGAGATGAATCTATCTCGTCAAAATTTTTGCTGTTCAACATTTCATACACGTGGTAGTAGGCGTCGTGATCGAGAATCACCTCTTCAGGATAAAGGGTCGTCGCGCTGCCTACCAGGCCCATCAAACCGCAAATTTCGCCTCCCGCCATCGCCGTCATCGCTGCGCCGAGTCCAACCTCATAGCCCGATTGCCAACCAAGTTCGGGCGCATCGCCGCTCACCCTGGCCCCGCCCAAACTGGGTACATTCCAGGCATGGGCGAGCTGCTTCGCCATCATATAGGAGGAAGTTGGCACTTGGCTGATATAACCGCCGGTGCGCGGGTCCATCAGGGAGGTGAAAACGGCGTGGAACACAGGCGCGCCCGGATAGACGAGTTGGATAAGCGTCATGGCGCTTATCACCTCAGCATCACCCATGACCAGCGCGCCTAGAGGCGTTGCCGGCGCGGTGGATCCCATGGTGGGCATAGCCATGAAACTGATCGGAATCCCCGCCTCAGCATAGATCAATGCGCTCTCTAACCCATGCTTGTCGTGACTCAATGGGGATATGGTGCATATGTTGGCGTTTATGGGCGGCCGTTGAACGCGGGCCTCAGCGCTTCCCGCCACAACGGTTGCCATTTCAACAATATACCGCGCCAAATTGGGATGCATCGTAGTCCCGCCGCGCACGTGCTTCAAGGTGTTGGTCAGGCCAGCGTGACACTGGTGCAAAGATGCGGTGTGTCCGTAATCCTTTGCGCTCACCATGGGCCAGTAGAAACTGACCAGGGGCAGGGCGTCGCACACCCGCGCCATCAGGGCTACGTCCTCTTTGCACGAAGACCGCTTCTCTCGCGTCTCAGGGTCAATTACGTGTACCCCGGTGCCGTCGGTTGATAGATAAGAACAACTGCCGTCCAAGAGCAGGTCAAAGCGCTCCTCTCGTCCTCCCAGGACGAAGGAACGCGGGGCCGTTGACATGGCCTTTTTCACCAGGTCGGGCGTGATGCGGACAATTTCAGTCTCCATATCCACGCTTGCGCCGTGGTCGGCGAAGATTTCCAACGCCTTGGTGGAAGGGAAGTGGACGCCGACCTCGTCCAAGAGGTACAGCGTCTTTTCTTTCAAGGCCTCAAGTTCGGCTTGGGTCAGCGCCTCGCTCTTGAAGGGCGAGGTGAATGGAAGTATATCCGGGGTTTCAGAATACAAAATTATCTCCTTAGGAAGAAACGTCCTTGTCGGCGACGCTCTCTTGGTAGCGCGCCAGGCAATCGGGGCATATGCAAACTTTGCGAACCGCGTGCAGGGGGATTTGGTCGAGCAGTTCTTGGGGGAACTTCTTCGGTCCGCACCAGCATTTTTCAGCGTTGGGGTCCGCCGCGCTGGCGCATTGGTTTGGCCCGCCGCAAAGCGGGCACTTGGAAGTATCCAGGGGAGAATCGGCTTTCATTTTTTATTACTCCGTACCTGATTCCTGCTCCGCCGCCTTTAGGATGGCTCGCAGCTCGGCCTGAACGGTTTTCTCTAGCGGTTCAACTTCGTGATTTTTCAAGATCATATCAAATTTTGCCCTGGCGCGCGTGCGAATATCCGGGGAGGGTGGGTCGCCCGGTGACAGGCGCGGATGGGTCAGTTCGGGTATCCAAATATTTCGGATGTGTTTCCGGGTGTGTTTCTGGGCCAGGAAATGCCCTCCAGGGCCGACCTTCTTAATAACGTCCAGGGCCAGATTATCAATGCCCGTGTCAATCCCTTGAGCCAGGACTCTATGGGTGTGGTAGATCTCGTCATCGAAGATGATCTGCTCCGGCACCAGCAGGGTAGAAGCCTTGACCAACCCTAGACCCTCAGCCAGGTCCGCGCCAGCCTGGGCGACCATCAAGGCGGTGTAAACGCTGTCCCGCCCCAACTGCCAGGTGGCCGGTTCAGGGCTGTCCATAGCGTAGGCTCCGGCCAGAGCGGGGACGCCCCAGTCGTGGGCCAACTGAACCCCGGCGGTATTGCAGAGGTATTTCTCCGGGATGCCGACAATATAATCGGCTGTTTGGGGGTCCATGACCGAAGCGCAGAGCGAGTAAAAGACCGGCGCGCCCGGCGCGGCCAACTGCATCAAGACGATGGCGCTGACCAGTTCGGCGTTGCCGATGACCAAGGCCCCACCAGCCGTCGCGGGCGCAGTCGAACCGATGGTCGGCATGGACATGAAACCCACCGGGATGCCCGCTTCGGCGTAGGCCAGGGCCGCTTCTATGGCTTCTTTGTCCTGGCTCAAAGGCGCGATGGTGCAGATAAGGGCGGAAAGGGGCGGCGCGGCGCGCATCTTTTCCCGATCGCCGGCGACGACTTCAGCCATTTGGATGGCGTAGTTTGCCAAAGTCGGGTTTATGGCGGTTACGGTCTGGACGTGCTTGACCGTATTGTTGAAGCTGGCCTCGATCTCATGCAGTGAAGCGGCCTCCCCGTAGTCCTGGGCACTGACCATCGGCCAATAGAAAGCAATTGAAGAGAGGGCATCCGCCATCCGGGCCATCTTGGCAACGTCTTCTTTTTTGGAGAGGCGACGCACTCCAGATTTGAAATCAATCGTCTCTACCCCAACGCCATCGGTCCCAAAATAACTGCTGGTACCGTCGAGGAGCAATCCGGCCCCATTGACTCGCCCCGCCAACGTATAGGAACGCGGCGCGTGGGCGATTGCCTTGGCGATCAAATCCGGGGGCAGCCGAACGATCTGGCTGTCTTTGTCAACCTGTGCCCCGTGTTCGGCGAAGATGTCCATCGCTCTCTCGGAAGGGAAGCGCACGCCAACGTTCTCCAGGAGGTGCAGTGTAGCCGACTGGATTGACTTGAGTTCCTCAGCGTTCAGCACTTCCAAGTGATTCTTGGATCGAATTGGGTTTATGTCTACCATAGTTTTCTGTCCTTACCTCCGCCCCCATGAAGGCTTATTTTATACCTCAATGTATTCAATCTTGAAGGGGGTGCCTTCAGGGATATCTTCGTCAAACTCAACCGCAGCAAGATAACCCGAAAAAGTCGCTTGGGCGATGATATCAGGCGCGCCAGCATCGCCGATCACACGCAAAGAGGACAGCTTCTTCTCGGCCAGGGCGGGTTTGAGTTCTACATAGAGTTCGTCGTTGGGATTGCGATCTGTGACCAGGACAACGGCGTCACAGGGCATCTCAAATTCCCCGCCGGAGACTGTATGGGCTAAAGTGGCAGAATCCGAGCGGATGTCGGCTAAAATATGCTGGGGATATAAATCGACGCCTAAGCTCATCAATTTCTCTTGAATCCGGTGTTGTTCCAGGGTGAATTCTGTCCAGTACGAGATCGTCGGCCCTGGGGTGAGCAGGGTGACCTCGCATCCCTGGTTGGCGAGCAGTTCCGCCAGCACGCCGCCCATGTAGTAATGATCGTCATCAAAAATGAGGACCTTGCCGGTAGGAATCTTGCCCGCCATGAGGTCATCGGGTGTGAATACCTTAGTGTTATCCAGGCCAGGGATGGGTTTCCACAGCTCGCGGCCAATCCCATCGCGCCGCCAGGTTGCGCCGGTGGCGATAATGACATCGGCCACCCCAGCCTCTAAAATCTCTTCCGCTGTCATGGGGCTGCCAGGAAAAAGGGATACGTGGTCCATTTTTTGGATCTGGGTGAGGCGCCAATCCATGACCCGGCGCCACTCGCTCAATCCGGGAAGACTTGATTCCAAAGCCACCCGCCCGCCCAGTTCATTGCGCGCTTCAACCAGCGTGACCGTATTGCCGCGCTCTCCCAGGACGCGGGCGCATTCCAACCCGGCAGGGCCGCCTCCAACTACCATCACTTCTTTTGGCTCCTTTTGGGGAGCGACGATTTCAGGATGCCAGCCTCGTCGCCATTCCTCTGCCATAGTAGGGTTCTGGGTGCAGCGGATGGGCACGTACAGCAGGTCGCTTGAAACGCAAATATTGCAGCCGATACATTCACGGATGTCTTCAACCCGGCCTTCTTTGACTTTCTGAGGCAGGAATGGGTCGGCGATGGAGGGCCGCGCCGCGCCCCACATATCCATCACCCCTCGGCGTATGGCCGAAACCACCGCATCCGGCGAGGTATAGCGGCCAACCCCAACCACGGGCTTGCTGGTGAGGGTTTTGACAAATTTAATATAGGGTTCCTGAAAGCCCTCCTTTTTGAATCTTGAAGCTTCCGAGTCGTTGTCCCATTCACTGACATTGACATCCCAAAGATCAGGGAGTTCGGCTAACATGGCGACGATGTCGTGCCCTTCGCCTTCATGGGTGAGGCCGTCATCGCCCAAGAGTTCATCCACGGCCAGTCGCACTGCCACCGCGCATTTATCCCCCACCGCTTCTTTGGTCTCTTCGATCAACTCTTTCAGGAAGCGCACCCGGTTCTCCAGGCTGCCGCCATATTCATCGGTGCGGTCGTTGTAACGCCGCAAAAGGAAGTGCATGGCCAAAGACAGGTTATGCGCCGCGTAGACTAAAACAATGTCGAACCCAGCCTTTTTCGCCCGCAGGGCGGCGTCACGGTGCCAACGCCTCACGTTGCGGATATCTTCCTTGTCCATGCGCCGGGTCTGTCCAGGAAAGTAGTAAGTCTTTCCTTTGGAGCGCAAACCTAAGGCGGGGGTTCGCGAATAGAAATTCCAGGCATCGTATGTGCCGTACATCAACTCGCAGCCCGCTAACGCGCCGTGCTTATGCACTGCCTCGGTCATCATCTGCATGGCGGGGATGTCACGATCCTCCCAGAGCCGCCCTTCAGCGAAGGGCATCAAATCGGTGCTGTGGTGGATCTCGACGATCTCGGTGTTCACCACCCCCCAGCCGCCTTCAGCTTTCATGCCCCGCATGGCAGCATGGGCGCGGGGCATTCGATATCCCATCCCATTACAATGCGGGGCCTGATAGAACCGATTGGGGGACACTACCGGGCCGATCTGCACCGGCTCGAATAGAATTTTAAATTTATCGTCCATTGGATTTCGATGCCTCTTGGTTACATTCGCACTCTTTTACTGGATGGATCATAGGGAGCTTTGAGGTACGCCGTGGCCGGAATAAGCTCGCCTTCCACGTCAATTTCGTATTTGCCGGATAGTATCCACTCGTCGCTTATGCCCTCCGGGTATTCTATATATCCCATGCCCATCGCGCAACCCAGCATATGGGCATATGCGCCGTGGGTGACGCTGCTGACCAGTTCGCCATTCCGGTAAATGGGTTCGTCATGGTAGAGGAGCGGTCCGGGATCGTCCAGGGTGAACATGACCAGCTTCCGGGTCAGGCCCGATTCTCGCTGGCGTACCAGCGCATCACGACCGATGAAGTCGCCCTTGTCCAGCTTCACGGCGAAACCCAGGCCAGCCTCGAAGGGTGTGTCGTCCGGGGTGATGTCAGAACCCCAATGACGATACCCTTTTTCTAGCCGAAGTGAATCCAGCGCGTGCAATCCGACGGGACGCAGGCCAAACTTCTCACCTTCAGCCATCAAGGCCTCGAACACTCCGGGGGCGAACTCAGAGGGAACGTAAAGCTCCCAACCCAATTCTCCCACGTAAGACATCCTGAGGACCAAGGGCCGGGCATAGGCAAAATCAATCTCCTGCGCCGAAGCGAAAGGAAAGGCCTCGTTGGAGAGGTCCGCGCCGGTCAGCGTTGAGAGCAGATTGCGGGACTCAGGCCCCATGACGCCCAACATGGCGTAGGCCGAGGTCACGTTGGTCAATACGGCGTTGCTGTCTTCGGGGATGTGGCGGCTGAACCAGTCAAAATCGCGGATCTCCGTCGCCCCGGCAGTGACAATAAAAAAGGTATCCTCCGCCAGCCGCGTGACCGTCAGGTCTGCTTCTATGCCGCCTCGCTCATTGAGCAGTTGGGTATAGACGACCTTACCGATAGGCGCGTCAATGTCGTTGGCGCAAATATGCTGCAAAACATTTTTGGCGTCTCGCCCTTGACAGCGGAATTTTGCCATTGAAGTCAGGTCATAAACGCCCACGCCTTCGCGGACCGCCATGTGCTCTGCGGCGGCGTAGTCAAACCAGTTCTGCCGTCCCCAGCTATATTCATACTTCGGTTCGACCCCCTCCGGCGCAAACCAATTGGCCCGCTCCCAACCGGCCACCACGCCAAAGCATGCGCCTCGCTCCTTGAGCTGTTGGTGAATGGGCGAGCATCGGGCCATCCGGGCAGTTTTAACTTGTTTGAAGGGCCAGTGGTCGGCGTAGAGAAGGCCGACTGTCTCGGTGATCCGGTCTTGTAAATATTGGCTGTTGCTCTGCCAGCCGTGGAAACGGCGGATGTCCACTTCCCAGAGGTCATCGGTGGGATGGCCTTCCACGATCCACTCCGAAATTGCCTTGCCCGCGCCTGCCGCGCTGGCTATTCCCACCGAGTTCATCCCCGCGGCAACGAAGTAATTCTTGACGCCTGGCGCTTCCCCCAGCATGTATTTGTTGTCGGGCGTGAAGCTCTCCGGGACCACGGTGAAGTGCATGATCCCGGCATCTTTCATAGCCGGACATCGCTGAATGGCGTTGTCCATGAATAACTCAAACTGGTCCCAATCTTCCGCCAGTTCGGTGAATTCGAAGGTCTCTGGAATGCCTTTCATACCCCAGGGCTTGGCGGTGGGTTCAAAGCCGCCCATCAGCAGGCCTTCGCCCTCTTGCTTGAAATATATATACCCGTCCATGTCGCGTAGGACGGGCATGTCCTTGTACACGCCCTCGATGGCGGTGGTGGTGATGTGCATGTGCTCGGCGGCGTGCAGCGGAACGCTGACTCCCACCATTTTGCCAAGTTCACGCCCCCACATGCCGCCGCAATTGACCACATATTCACAGGTAATTTTGCCCTGGTCGGTGGTCACTTCATGGATCGCGTTGTTTTTCAACCCAATGCCGGTGACTTTGATCCCCTCGATCACGCTGGCTCCGCCCATCTGGGCTCCTTTCGCCATTGCACGAGCCGTATCCACCGGCGAGGAGTGGCCGTCGTTGGGTTGGTAATAAGCGGCCACCACGTCATCCGTCACCATAGGGGGAAACAACTTGCGGGCTTCTTCGAAACTGATTTCTTCGATCTCCACGCCAAAGGCTCGCGCCATTCCCGACGCCCGGTCATACTCGCTCTTGCGGGCTTCGGTCCTTGCGACCCGGACTGAACCGCTGCGCACAAAGCCGGTGGTCTGTCCGGTTTCCTCCTCCAGGCGGGCATAGAGTTCGGTCCCATACTTGGCTAACTTCGTCAGCGCGCTGGATGCCCATAGCTGGCCGACCAGGCCTGCCGCCGCCCAGGTGGTGCCGGAGGTGAGGACCTTGCGCTCCAGCAGCACAACGTCTTTCCAGCCAAGCTTGGTCAAATGGTAAGCGACACTGCACCCGACGATACCGCCGCCGATGACGACAACCTGGGCGTGGGTGGGTAGTTTTTTGGACATACGTTAACTCCTGTGATGATTCAGGAACGAACCCGTTTGCCCTTGGGGTCGTACATCGGGCGGAGGGAGGCTTTGGCTTTATATTTTTTGCCGGCTACCAGTATCTCGTAGCTGCCGCTCTTGATGAATGCAGCGTCCACGCCCTCTTCATTTTCAACATTGCCCAATCCCACCGCGGCTCCCAGCGTATGTCCATAGCCACCGCCTCCCAGGTCGCCGACAAATACCCCGTCCCGGTATATTGGCTCAGAGCCATACAACAGCGGCTCAGGGTCTTCCAGCAAAAATTGCACCAGGAGAGATTTGACGCCTTCTTCCTTTTGCATCAACAAGGCCTCTTTTCCGATGAAGCCTCCGGGCTTGTCAAAGTCCACAAAATAGCCTAGGCCGACTTCCAGGGGCGTATCCGTATTGTCAATGTCATGGCCGTAATCCCGGTAGCCTTTTTCTATGCGGAGTGTGTTGAGCGCCTGGAATCCAGCATGCTTCAACCCCAAATTTTTCCCCGCTTCCACCAGGGCGTCAAAGACGTGGAGGGTGAATTCAGTTGGAATGAACAGCTCATAACCCAATTCGCCCATGTAGGTCACCCGTAATGCTTGGACAAGCGCATAATCTATGTCAATTTCTTGGGCCGAGAAGTAAGGGAAGGCTTCGTTGGACATATCCGCGCTGGTGAGGCGGCTGATAAGCTCTCGTGAATTGGGGCCTTGCACGCTGATGATGTTGTATCCTGAGGTCACATCGGTGACGAATACGTGGGCCTCCGCCGGGATATTGCGTTTCATCCAGGTCAAGCAGTGATGGTGAGCGGCATCCACCAGGACGAGCAGGTAACAATCCTCCGCCAGGCGAGTCACCGTCATGTCTGCCTCGATACCGCCGCGTTCGTTCAACCACTGGGTGTAGACGATCTTGCCCACCGGCACGGCTACATTGTTGGCGCAGATGAGGTTGAGGTGCTCTTCCGCGTCGCGACCCTGAACCAGGAACTTGGACATATGGGTTAAGTCCATCAAGATGACGGCTTCTCGGCAGGCTTTGTGTTCCGCCGCGCTCCACTCGAACCAGTTCTGGCGGAACCAGGAGTACTCAACTACAGCCTCTTCGCCTTTAGGCGCGAACCAATCCGGGTACTCCCATCCAACCGATTGTCCATAATAGGCTCCCGCTTCAAGAAGGCGGTCGTACATTGCGGATTTGCGAGAGTCCCGCGCGGTCACAGGCTGCAGGTTGGGATAGCTTATGTACTGCCAACCCAGCAATTCCACGGTTCGGTCGTGCAAATACTTGGGGTTGTTTTGGAACCCCATCATGCGGTCAATATTGACCTCGCTGATGTCCACGGGCGGCAGGCTGTCCACGATCCACTGGGCCATGATCCGGCCCGCGCCGCCCGCAAAGAGAATGCCCAGCGAGTTGAAGCCCGCGCAAACAAAGAAATTCTCAAGTTCGGGCGCTTCGCCCATCAAGGTGCCCATATCGGGCGTGAAACTCTCCGGCCCGCAGAAAAATTTGTGAACCCCGGCTTCCTTCGCTATGGGGATGCGGTTCATGGCGGCTTCGAGATAAGGCCCCAGGCGATCCCAGTCGGGCGCTATTTCACCGAAACTGAAGCCCTCCGGAATGCCGTCCATCCCCCAGGGGCCGCCCACCGGCTCGAACATACCCAGCATAAGGCCGCCCATTTCTTCACGGTAGTAGGCGAATAGGTCCGGATCCTCCACGATCGGTAAATTCTTGTGCATGCCCTCAATCGGTTCGGTTATCAGGTAGTAATGCTCTGCGGCGTGCAGGGGAACGTTGACGCCCGCCATCTTGCCCAGTTCCCGCGCCCACATCCCGCCGCAGTTGATGACGTATTCGGCCTCGATCTCTCCCTTATTGGTGACCACGCCGGTCACGCGCCCGTTCTTTTTATTGATCCCGGTGACTCGGGTCTCTTCGCAGATGGTTGCGCCGCCCATCTTGGCGCCTTTTGCCAGGGCTATGGTGGTGTCAATAGGATTGCATCTTCCGTCGCTGGCGGTGTAAAACCCGGCCATTAAGTTGACTGTATCAAACAGGGGCCACATGTCTTTAATTTCTGCGACCGAGATTTCCTCGGTCATAACGCCATAACAGCGGGAGAAATCCATTCTCCGCCGGAGACTGTCCACCTTACTGGGGGAGCTGGCCGTCTGCAAGTACCCTACGGGCCTGAAGCCCGTTTCCTGGCCGGTTTCTTCGCCCAGTTTTTCGATCAGGTCTCGGGTGTATTTAGCCATGTTGATGGTGGTCTCGGTAGAAAAACCACTGACGATCAACCCAGCGGCGTGCCAGGTGGTTCCGGCCGTCAACTGGGTTTGTTCCAGCAGCACGACATCTTTCCAGCCTAGCTTGGTCAGGTGATAGGCGACACTGCATCCGATCACGCCGCCTCCAACGATTACGACCTGTGCGTGCGCCGGCAGTGAGCCATTGCCAACTTTTGACTTTACATCCTTGGTCATGTCAGTCTCCATACTTGTGCGAATATAATGGTTAGAATTGTGGGCATAATTGCATGGTTGAGCAGAAAAGCGGGTCTCTCGATTATCCTATGGCGAATGCCAGGCAAGATAAGGCGGCTCCTTCTCGGTGAAAATGCATCAATGATATTCTGGAGTAGCAATGATGAAGAGGGAGCCGCCTTTGCAAACTTTTGTCGATCCTGAAAATTAGTTGTCGGTCTTGATCTCCGTCCACATGCGAGAGTACATCTCAGTCGCATCGCCGACATTCCCCAGATATTGCAATCTGGTGAATGTGTCCGCGTCGGGATAGATGGCCGGGTAGGTGAGGATGTCTTCTATAATGAATTCCCTTGCGGCCTCATTGGGGGAGGCGTACCAAACCCAGTTGGTGTTCTGCCCATTGATCTCAGCGCGATTCAGGAAGTCAAACCACTGGTAGACCATATCCAGCCGGTCTTCGTCTTCCGCAGCGTCCTTGGAGATGCACAAGTTGTCCACCCACATGACGGCGCCTTCTTTGGGGATGATATAGTCGATCATCTCATCCTCGCCCTGAGCGACAAAAATGTCGCCGCTCCAACCCTGGGCCAGCGCGGTCTCACCGGTCAACATCATATCTTCGTAGGTATCCGATTCGAAAGCGTGGACGTATGGTTTGATGCCCAGAATTACATCTCGGGCCTCGGCCAATTCAGCCTCGCTGGTCGTGCCGGGGCTGTAGCCCAGGTAGATGAGCGCCGCGCCAAACACCTCGCGCATGTCGTCCAACAGGGAGATCTGGCCGTCGAAATTCTGGGCCAGCTCTGGATCGAAGATATAGGCCCAGCTATCGGGGGCTTCTTCCCAGTCATTCCAGTTGAAGCCGATGCCGGTGGTTCCCCAGAAGTAGGGCAAGCAGTGCCCCATACCGGGGTCGAAGGGGGGGTCAGTGAAAGTCGGGTCGAGGTTGTCGAGGGTTGTAAGACGGCTTTTATCGAGTTCTGCCAGCAGGTCGAGTTCGATCATGATCGCGACCATGTAATCTGACGGAACATACACGTCGTAACCGGTCGCGCCTCCTTGCAGCTTGGCAAGCAGTTCTTCATTGCTGCCGAAGATGTCTTCAATAACCGTAATGCCGGTCTCTTCCTCAAAAAGGGTATATAAATCTGGATCGATATATTCGCTCCAGGTGTAGAAATGTAATTCCTTGGGGCCATCATCGCCGCCGGTGCAGCCAACGGCCAACAGCAGCATTAGGATGGCCAAGGGAAACAGTATCTTTTTCATCGGTGAACTCCTCCGAGTCGTCTGAAAGTGAGTAAATCTATTTTTTTCTGGTTGGTTGTTTTTTAGAAATCGTTTAGAGTATCAATCCATATCGCTCCTCCTTTGTAGCCATTGAGATAGGGGAACAAGCAACATAGATACCAGAAGCATTATGGTGGAAACGGCGTTTATTTCCGGAGTAATATTTTTCCTGATCATCCCGATGATTCGGATCGGTAAGGTTGTGGAGCCGGGGCCAGAGGTGAAGTTGGTGATGACGTAATCATCCAAGGAGAGGGTGAAGGCGAACAGCGCCCCGGCCAGGATCCCGGGGATGAGCAGCGGGAAAGTCACCCGCCAGAACGCCTGCCACTCATTGGCATAAAGATCATTGGCGGCTTCTTCCAGCGTGGGGCCAATGGAGGCCATCCGGGCCCGGACGATGATGGCCACGAACGAAATATTGAAGGCGATGTGCGAGATGATGACGGTTGGCAATCCTAGCGGCATCTTGATCAGCACAAAGAAGACCAGCAGCATGACGCCCATAGCAATATCGGGGATGATGATCGGCAGGAAGAGGGCCGCGTCGACGAAGGCTTTGGTTCGGAAACGATAGCGCTCTATGGCCACCGAAACCATAGTCCCAATGATCGTGGAGATAATGGTTGAGGTGATGGAAACGATCAGGGTGTTTTTCAGGGCTGTCGCGATGAGGTGGTTGTTAAACAACTTGACGTACCAATCAAAGGTGAATCCTGACCAGTAGGTGGGGAAGCGCGAGACGTTGAAGGAATACCCCACTAAGAGGATGATGGGGGCGTACAAGAAGAGATAGAACAACCCCGCGTAGCCATTGGATAACCACTTCGACAGGCGGTTGACGAAGCTGATTTTGCCTTCGGTCTGATGGGTGAGTGGGGTTTGAGTCCGACTAGCCTGGGTAGGTAATTGGGTTGCCATTGGTATCCTCCTACCCTTGCTCTTTTTCAGCCCGAAGGCTGCGGAAATAGAGTACGGTGCCGAACAGCATCACGATCATCAGAATGGCCGAGATGGCGGAACCGAAAGGCCAGTCGCTGGTTTCGCCGAATTGCTGTTGGATCAAGTTCCCGATCATGTCTGCCTTTCCGCCGCCCAGCATATCGGGCGTCACGAAGGCGCCGAATGAGGGCACAAATACCAGAATGGAGCCGGAAACGATCCCCGGCATGGTCAGCGGCAGGGTGACTCGCAGGAAGGCCCGCACCGGACTGGCGAACAAATCCTGGGCCGCCTCCAGCAGCGAGCGATCCAACCCCGTAAGACTGGCATAACAGGCCAGCACCATAGCGACCACCCAGACATAAACCAGGCCGATAATGACCGCCCTGTTGTTATAGAGCAGAATGGGGGCGGTTTCTGGGGTGACGATATGAAGCGCGATGAGGGTCCGATTGATAATGCCCTCGCGCGCCAGGATGATCCGCCAGGCGTAGGTTCTGACCACGAAGTTGGTCCAGAAGGGGAGCATGATGAGGAGCATGAATGTGTTGCGCTTCTTGGCAGGCTGGTTTGCCATCCAGTAAGCCATCGGATAGCCGATCAACAAGCAAATGACCGTCGTAGTGAGCGCTACAAGAAATGATCGCCAGAAAATGCCTATATAAAGCGAGTCCGCAAAGCGGACGTAGTTGTCGAACATGAAGGTCCAGACGATGCCGCCGTATGTTCCCCTATCCAGGAAGCTGTAAACGAGGATGATCCCCAGGGGGATCAAGAAGAACACGGTCAGCCAAAATACCGTTGGGGTGAGCAGGATATTCAAGGTCAGGCGTTCGCGCTTATTGCGGGGTTCAATTGTCATGTCTGCCTCCTACTCCGTTAGTACCAGCGCGTGGGCTGGATTCCAGATCAAACCCACCTCGTCACCCCTCTGATAAATTTTCGTCTGATTGCCTAGGAGGTTTTGCTCGCGCACAGTGATGATGGTCTTATCGTTCAATCGGATAATGAAGCGGGTATCGGTTCCGATATAGATGCTTTCCTCCACCAGCCCCCTGACCACGCCTTGGTCTCCCAGGCTGATTTTCTCTGGGCGAATGACCACTCCCACCGTCTGCCCTTTCTGGACCGGCACATTGGCGTGGGCTTTCACCTTTGCCTGCACCGTCAGATTTACTGTAATATCTTCTCCATCAATTCTTTCCACCGTCCCCTCCAGGAAATTCGTCTCCCCGATGAAATCGGCCACGAATCGTGAGTTGGGGCGTTCGTAGATTTCTTCCGGCGGGCCAAGCTGAAGCACCTTGCCATCATTCATCACCGCGATGCGGTCTGACATGGTGAGGGCTTCTTCCTGGTCGTGGGTGACGTAGATGAAGGTGATTCCCACCTGCTCTTGAAGCTGTTTCAATTCAAGCTGCATGACTTTGCGGAGTTTGAGGTCCAGCGCGCCAAGCGGCTCGTCCAGCAGCAACACCGCCGGGCGATTGACCAAGGCGCGGGCCAGGGCGATGCGTTGCTGCTCCCCGCCGGAAAGCTGGTTGGGTTTCCGCTTGGCCATATTTGCCATGCGGACCATCTCCAACGCCTCAGCAACGCGGGTCTTGATCTCCTCTTTGGGCACTTTCTTCATTTCGAGGCCAAAGGCCACGTTGCGCTCGACGGTCAAATGGGGGAACAAGGCATAATTTTGAAACACCGTGTTCACCGGGCGCTTGAAGGGCGGCATTTCCTTCATCGTCTCCCCGCGAAGCAAGATTTCGCCTTCGGTCACCATTTCTAATCCTGCGATCATCCTCAGGGTTGTGGTCTTCCCACATCCTGAAGGCCCAAGCAAAGAGAAGAACTCGCCATCTTCGATTTTCAGGCTGACGTTGTCCACAGCAACCACATCGCCAAAACGTTTAGTCACATCTACGAGTTCAACAGCCGGTTTTTCCATTCATCTTCTCCTCAGATATTTGAATACGCTCAATCATTTTGAGCGCGGTGGAAACCTCAAGGTTCGTTTCCATTGCTGGCGTCAAGCACAAAGGGAGGCATCCAGGTGTCGAGATCTTTGATCTTTAATGGCAGAATGTAAGTCTGCGTACGGCGTACACCGGGGATCTTGCCCAATTTTTCGTTGACAAAATCGAATAACTCTTCAATGCTGCGTGCTCGGAACGAGACACTGACATCTGACTCGCCGGTGGCGCAGGCCACGTAGCTGACCTGGGGGAGTTCGGCGACCAACTCGGCCACCTCGCGCACCCGCCCCGGTTCAACCTGGATATACACGTCGGCCAAAACCCCATACCCGACTGCTTCCGGGTTGATGATGGCGCGGACATTGATGATGCCCTGCCTGGTAAGCGTGTTGATCCGATTGCTGACAGTGCGCGCTGAAACGTCGCCCATCTTGCGCGCAACCTCGGTATTGGACATTCGCCCATCTTCGTTGAGCAGGGCAATTATTTTCCAGTCTGTTTGATCAGGTTTATACATAGATCTGTTCCAGGTTTGTATACACACAAAGTGAACATAAACTATCTGATTTCATCATAACTCATAATTTCCGTATTGTCAATGTATTTGGGTTAATTATTCACATACGGAAATAATACTCGTGGAATAGTGAATTAAAGTACTAGTTTGTCGAATTATATGTCCAAAAGTGTTTCTATTCAATGAATAAATTATTTAAAAAATCGGTTCTGGAGCGGAAAAATACAATAACTTGAACCAAGAGGAGCATTTGAAGTGACCGGAAATGAAAAAAAAAGGTTGATTGATAAGTTGACCAAGACCCTCTGCCATCCGTGCGAACCTAGAAAGGATCGATCTGGAGATACGCGTTTATACAGATACAGATTGATAGATCAGAGCCATTATCGGGCACATCGGGTGTTCCTTTGAATATCTTGGCGTTTTATCAGAACTCGCGGCTAGTGGTGTATTGTCAAAAACTTAACCACGAAGTCACCAAGGCCCAAAGATGTTAAGTTTTTGGTTTTTCACAGTGTCTTTGGGCCTTGGTGGTAAAGTTTTTGACCGCTCAACAGCCGCGAATTCTGATAACGCGCCAAGTTATTTTTGGACGAGTTTCAAGCAGGCTATAGTCAGTTGAAGGAGGTGTTGGGGAAGATCAGGTGGTGAATACGCGCTGGACTGCGCTGGCCTGGGAGGCGTTGATGGGCAGCAGGATGATGAAATTGCTGCCTTTGCCTTCTACGCTTTCCGCCCAAATCTGGCCGCCGTGCAGTTCCACCATCACCTTGGCGACCGAAAGGCCCAGCCCCATTCCCCCGTGGCGGCGGGTCAGGTGGGATTCTACCTGGTAGAAGCGTTCGAAGATGCGTTTGAGGTCTTTGGCGGGGATGCCGACGCCGTTGTCTGTCACCGAGACCTTGATGAAGCCAGGCATTTGCTCACAGGTGACCAGGACTTTGCCGCCCTCGTCGGTGAAGGTGATGGCGTTCTTCAGCAGGTTGCTGACTGCGATGGATATCTTTTCAACTTCGCCTTCGATGGTCAAGTCTACTTCGGGGATCTCCGAGGCGAGGGCGATATTCTTTTGCTTGGCTTCCAGGGTGAAGGATTCGATCACCTCTTCCACGATGCGGCCCACGGGGATCTTTCGGCGGCGAACCCGGGCCATCCCGGTCTGGAAGTTGTCCACTTTGGAAAGGTCTTCGATGATGTCCTTGAGGCGCATGGAACTGCGCACGATCACTTCCATCTGGGGCTGGAAGTCCTCGCTCACCATTTCGCTCAAGAAGGTGGCGTGGCCCAGGATCAACCCCAGGGGGGTGCGCAGTTCGTGGGAAGTGATGGCGATGAAGTCGGTCTTCATCTCATCCAATTCGGCCAGTTCCTTGTAGGCGCGCTGGGCTTCTTCCATCAGTTTGGCATTCTGGATGGCGATGGCGGCCTGGGAGGCCAGGGTTTCCAGAACGTTAATGTCTTCTTCGTTGTAGTACATGCCTTCTTTTTTGTTGATGGCTTCCAGCACGCCGACGGTCTTCTCTTTGAACTTCAGGGGCACGGCCAGGATGGAGCGGGTGTTGAAGTCTTCGAGCGCGTCTTCCACCGCCCGATATACCAGCGGGTCTGACTTGGCGTCCAGAATGACCAATGTCTCCCCGGTGGTAAAGACCTCTCCGGCTACGCTGCCTTCCAGGGGAACCTGGAGGGATTTCAGGGTTTTGCGCTGAAACCAGGGCGCAGCCGTGAATAGGAGTTGGTCAGTTTCCTCATCGTGAAGCAAAATAGAAGCGGCCTCGCTGAAGGTGAGTTCGGAGGCCGTGTCTACGATAGATTGCAGCAAGGGATCCAGCTCCAGGGTGGCGCTAAGATTGCGGCTCACCTCAAGCAGGCGTTCCAGGATTTGAAAGCGGGTATCCTGTGTGTTGGAAGTCATTCGGTAGACGATTCCTCGTTGCAGGGCTAGGGCTGTGGCTAGGACTAGGCTAGCCTAGTTTCGAATTATAGCACAGCGTTCTATTTGGGTGGATGGTTGTGGCGAAATGGGCTAGGACGTTGGAGCTATTTTATCCATCCTTTAGGGGGTGAGTTTCAATTTTGGGGGAAATTGGCGCGGCACAGCGACTAAAGTCGCACCAACAACTGCGAAGTCCGCCCTTCGACGGACTAAAACATCATCAAGTCGGCGTAGGCCGACTTTGTAAACGTTTGAGTGACTTTAGTCACCCAAACTCCCAACCTGAAATACACTACCCTTCAGAGCGGCGGTAATTTCCTCTTGCGCCCATTCATCGGTCTCATTTTGGGCGGCCTCTTGCAAGGCATGACGCGCCGCTTGTCCGCCAAGCTGCCCCAAGGCCCAGGCGGCGTGGCCGCGCACGAGCGGCTCAGTGTCTTGCTGGAGGGCCGCTGCCAGGGCGGGCACGGCTATTTGGTCGCCGGTGTTTCCCAGGGCGACGGCCAGGTTGCGCAGGTAGCCGCGCCGCTTGGCCCGTTTGACGGGGCTGTCCTTGAACTTGCGGTTGAATTCTTGGGGGGTGAGGGTCAGATCGGTTTGCAGGTTGGGGAAGGGGACCTCCGGGCGGGGGGCGAAGGCTGGGTCGCCTTCCGGCGGGGCGAAGCGTTGGTTCCAGGGGCAAACCTGCTGGCATAGGTCGCAGCCGAAGATCCAGCCTTCCATCTGGGGGCGCAATTTCGCCGGGATAGGGCCTTTCAATTCGATGCTCAAGTAGGAGATGCAGCGGGCCGCGTCCAGGGTGCGGTTGGGCAAGATGCAGGCCGTGGGGCAGGCCTCAATGCAGCGGGTGCAGGCCCCGCAGCGGTCGAAGGGGAAGGGTAGGTCGGGGTCGAGGGGAATTCCCAACAAGATCTCCGCCAGGAAGAAATAAGACCCCATCTGGGGATGGATGAGCATGGTGTTCTTGCCGATCCAACCCAACCCGGCCCGTTGGGCCAGATCACGTTCCAGGATGGGGCCGGTATCAGTGTACCACCGGTTGGGGACTGCCTCGCCGGTCTGAGTTTCGATGAAGTCCACCAGCGCGGCCAGCCGGTCTTTGAGCGTCTCGTGATAGTCGTCTCCCCAGGCGTAGGCGGCGGTTCGGGCGGGTTGATTTTTGGGAGAGGGCTGTGAATCTGGGTTGGCGTAGGGGATGCCCAGCATTAAGATGGATTGGCACTCCGGCAGGATCTGGCGGGGGTCGGCGCGCCGCTGGCGGGCCTGGTCGGTCGCCAGGTAGCCCATCTCGCCGTGGCGGCCGGAGGCCAGCCATTCCTCATAGACGTGCAAATTGGGCGGCGGGTCGGGAGTGGTGACGCCCACTAGAGAGAAACCTAACCGGCGGGCCTGCTCCTTGACAGCTTGGGTGAGCGACATCCTTCAAGTTCCGTATGGATTCAGAGAGGGCAAAGTAACTTATCCAGTCTATTCGGCAAATCAGTATTTATCTTTTTAACACCAAGACACTAAGGCACAAAGTCTCAGTGACTAAAGTCTACACCATATCTGTAGGTCTATTGTGTCCACAGAGTCTTATATGTGGCGGTTGAATTGTAAATATTTTCTATTGTTTCCATTGTTTCTATGCTATCTGCACCAGAATTGCACCAAACCAACAAAATCAACCGGAAAGGCGACTCGTTTTCTCTATTCTTCACTGTAATATCCCACAGCCCCGTGAAATTGCGGCCAATTTTACCGAACGCCTTAGTCGGTACGGCTGATGCCGGTGGCGTCACGGTCTTCGCCCAGAGGCATGTAGCGTTCGTCCGAATCCAGGTTCCCGCTGCTGTTCATCAAAGCGACGGTGGAGCCGAGATGGTCGGTGACGAAGTAATACAGGTCCCGTTGGAGTCCCGCTCGCCACCCGTATTCCGGCGATGGAGTAATAACGGGTGATGGCAGGCGTGCCAGAGCGTCCGCCACCTGTGAGAGTCTACCCATCAAGACCAAGTCATGAGAATTGGGATTGAGTAGGAGAGCAACGCTACCCGGGATATGGATACCCATTGGCAAAGATTTTTTATATTATCAAGATACCTTGAAATTAAATCTCATGTTTCGAGGCAAATCGATTATTCCTCACATTCAAAGTAAACTGGGTTGGTAGGGGTCATTCCCATGCCCTTCAAATCAGGCATTTCAAATTGAACTTTATTGGACTCTAGCTCACCTACCCAGGCATTCATGTCTGCATCGTAGAGCTCATCATCGACTCTAACCAAGTCTCCAAAATTAGCATTCGAGTACGTTAAATACGCTTCGTAGATTCCAGGTGGAAGCACATCCCAATCATCGATATTCTCATTGAAGGCAAACGAAATCGCACGATCACAATGATTGCTAATTGTCTCCCCGGCTCCTAGGGTAATATACTCTGGAAAAAAGAAATCATCGTTTTCTACAAATAAGGTAGGGCCTAACCGGATATAATCACCAGCCATTGTTCGAATACCAAATTCCATGGCAAAAATGCCTGATGCGAACGTTGTGCGAAGCCTCGGATAACTAACGACCATAGGATGAGATGTAATATTGATAAATGTGTAATTATATTGGAGGAACACGGCTTGAGAAGCCTCAATTGTTACCGCCGTTATCTCTAGTGTCAGAGAGAGTGTGCCTTCAAAGTCCTTGATCCTGGCGTCAATGAGTTCTTCCCATTCGGCCATAGATACAAGAGGATAACCGTTATAACTAAGCGTGGCAGTTGGTGAGGGTTGGTCGGTAGGGGTTCGGGTAGGACGAATTGTTGGCGTGGAAGTTGGAGGTTGACTGGTAACAGTCGCTGTGCGAAGAGTATTTAGCCTTACGGAGGTAGGTGGCAAGGTTGATGCACCATTCCGGCATCCTCCAACTAAGCACGTAGATAAAAGAAGAGTCAATATTGCCCAATTTCTTTTTTGCATGACATCACCTCGTTAGAATCGAATAAGGTCAATTATTTTATACCATGAAATGAGGATTCAGTGATTATCTCAAATTTCTCGGGAGTGAATATTGTCGTAGATTTTTGTGTGTTTTTAACTACTAAATAAACGATTAATTCTTTGGTCAGGGACGACCAATAAAAGGTTTCCAGTTGTCAGATACTCCCCCTTTAATTTTGGAAACTACGTACATAAAATTCACCAGAGGCGCATCTGGATATCTTAATAAACTTGATTGAAGGGCATCATATTCATCCCTAATTGTATCATCAATAGGGTTGTCCAAACCAATATCGTCATAAAATGACAGTTGTGCCCCTCTGGCATCCCATTCCATTGTATCATCGTAATCACTATCAGCTATCCCCGCATCATCGTGAGAAGGATTTTGTTGCCAAGCATGACGAGCCTGGTCGGTTGCCAGGTATTCCATCTCGCCGTGGCGGCCGGAGGCCAGCCATTCCTCATAGACGTGCAAATTGGG
>CBDUUP010000023.1:0-21023 GCA_965370435.1 uncultured Anaerolineales bacterium
AAATTTACAAATCTGAATGGAGTGCAAAACAAATATGAATTTATTGATATTAATAATAGGTATTATTCTCTGGCGTTTGAAGATGGAGAGAAATTATTTCACTTATTACAAGTAGCAGCCTCAAATTATGGAATAATACCCGTAAATGGCGAAAATGACCTATTAGTGGAAGAGAATGATAAGGAAGATATTAAGACAAGATTGCAAAAAGCAGAAGAATTGTTTGAGGCTGAATTAATTACTGAAACTGAGTATCGGAATAAGAGGGAAGAAATTCTCTCGAATTTGTAATCAGTATTGTTATTAGACTTCTTGCAAAAGTCAATCAGGCAGGCGCAAAGTTCGTATTGCATACCTTTATTTTGCTCACTTATGCAAGAGGTCTATTATTTGGGTATTGAGTGAAAAGTAGGGGATTATTGTGTTTTAACCAATAAACCGAGGAGTTATCATTCATTTATTACCGCCACCGCTTGTGCATCCGCGCTTGAGAAATGATTTTTTCAAGTAAAATAAAGGCTCATCATGTTATTCAAAGTCAAGCAAGTATATGATAATAAACCCGATTATGAATGATAAAGATAAATCTCCCGAAGAAATCGAGTCCCAGGACATCTGGAATCGGCTGGCCGCTGATCTCCAAGAGCCGGTCTCCCTCAAAGATCGCCCCGGAATTTGGGGGCAGGTGAGCGTTCTGCCTGATGGACTGTGGGGCGAAGCCCGGGATGAAACCATCCTGATAGGAAGAGAAAAAGAAGGAGCGGACAATCTCTGGCAAGAAGCCAGCCACGAAACCGTGATCTTGGACCGCAAGACCGCCCAAAGTCTATGGGCCGCAGCCCAGGATCAAGTTGATGATACCGTCCTCTTGGGGAGGGAACGGGCTAATGTCTGGGAGGAGCTAGAAGATGAGACCCTGATGCTCTCCCGCCCTGGCGAAGGGGGATGGAAAATGCCTCGCATTCGCAACGCCTCCCGCCATAAACCGGTTCGCGCTCTGGGATGGGCGCTCAAAAAGTTGGAGACCGCCAAAGGAGAGCCGTATTGGGTGCTCAAGAACTTACGCAAAGACACTTACCTGCGGCTGAACGAACAGCAGGTCTATCTCTGGAATCTTATGGATGGCTCTCACAGCGTTCAGGACCTGGCGGTATCCAATTTTATAAAATACCAGATATTTTCGGTGGAGTGGTTATATCGCTTTTTAGACCACCTGTACACTAACGGCTTCCTGGTCTCTGAGGGTGTGGATGTATATCAATCTATGGACCAACGCCTCACGCGGCGCGGCCTGGGGTATTGGGTTAAGAAACTGGGCCTCCTTCTGGTTCAGTCGGAAGCCTCGCTGAAGGGAATTGACGCTTTCTACGGCGGGATGTATAAAGTTATCGGATGGCTGATTTACTCCCGTCCGATCATCGCTCTCCTATGGCTGGTTAGCATAGCCGGTCTGCCAGCTTTCTTTTACATTTCATCCCAAGCCGATCTGACCACCAATCAAGCCACCGGCGCTTCATGGGGAATTGGCCTGGCCGGATTCATCCTCGCCGAGACGATTACGTTGTTCGTCCACGAAAGCGCACATGCCCTCACCACCAAACATTACGGGCGCAAGGTCAGGCGGGGCGGCGTGGGGTTATATTTGGGCATGATCGTATTCTTCATGGACACCACCGACATCTGGATGGAACCGCGCAAACCCCGCCTCGCCGTGACCTGGGCGGGGCCGTTTTCGGGTTTCTTTCTAGGTAGTGTGGCGAGTTTGATTTTGTTGTTGGTTCCCGGCGCAAGTTTGGCTGGTTGGACCTTTCAGTTCGCTTCCCTCTGTTATGTTGTTTCAGCGCTCAATCTCAACCCTCTGCTCAAATGGGACGGATATTATATCTTGATGGATTGGTTGGAGATTCCCATGCTCCACGAGCGTTCTATCGCCTTTGTCCGTAAAGACCTATGGTCCAAGCTCGCAAAACGCGAGAAATTTACCCAGGAAGAAAGGATCTTCGCGGTTTTTGGAGTGTTAGCTTTAACTTGGATTGTGATCTTCGTGTATTTAATGATCGAGCTGTATGGAAGCAAGCTGTTAGACTTGATTCAGGGGATCTTTTAAGAAATTTCCAATCCACGAATCTCTAGTTCCAACCTCCTGCTCTGGAGACTCGCTCCTCTAACTCAAGAGATTCATCGAAGAAATCTTCGCTAATGCCCAGAAGCCCGTCCCGTTCGACTTCGTTCAGCTCATAACCTTCGATGGCTTTGGCGGGGTCAGCGAGAAGCTGCTTTCTAAACTCCAGGTCTTCATACGCCTTAATGATGATCGCTCGGACATTTTCCTCAGACATGATCGAACTCCTTTTATCTAGTTAATGGGTCAATTATGTTATATTATACTGGAAAATTCCTTCTTTCGGTTGCCTCCCTTCCAGATTTCCTGTACAATGAGCAAATTATCCTACCATCAGTAACTTTCAAGAGGCATGCGAATGGACCCTTATCGAAAGATCGCCCAACGATACGACGCCCGCGTTGAACCCTTCAACGCCGGGCTGAGAGCCATTGGGATGAAGATGTTCCCGCCCCGGGAAGGGATGTCGGTGTTGGATGTCGGCTGCGGCACCGGGACCCATCTAGCCCTCTACCAGGAAGCCGGATGTCAGGTGTTCGGGTTGGACACCTCACCGGCGATGATGGAGGTGGCTCGTCAAAAACTGGGCGACCGCGCCGACCTCCGCCTGGGCGACGCCTCCCAGATGCCTTACGAGGAGGGCCAATTTGACCTCGTCATCATGATGCTGGCCCTGCACGAGATGCCCGCCTCCGTTCGAGCGGCGGTCTTGGATGAGATCAGACGTACCATGAAAAAGGACGGCCGCCTCCTGTTGATTGATTTCCACACCGGCCCCTATCGCCCCCTCAAGGGCTGGACCACCAAGCTCTTGATAACCTTCATGGAGATCGCCGCTGGACGCGAGCATTTCAAGAATTACCGCCATTTTCTCGGCTGCCAGGGTCTGCTTCCCTTGATCGCCGACCATCAATTCTCCGTCGAAAAAGACTGCATCGTCGCCGGTGGGAATCTAGCGCTATATGTCGTCAAACCAAACTAAGGCTGAGTTAACATATGGATGACAAGGATAAGGAAAGCGTATTAGATCACGAATTTTGGGGCTGGATACTTTTTCTGGTATGTGCTATTCTATTCATCGCCTCCAGCATTCGAAATGGAGATGTCCTGGCCTTGATAGGCAGCATACTCTTTCTGGTGGGCTGCTTTGTGTTTATGATCCCATTAGTACGAAGATTTAAATAAGAGTCCATTCTGCCCAACTTGAAAACCCACCGCAAAAACATGCAACTCTTCATCGAGTTTTACGTTATATGAGTAGCGAATTTTATATCAAAGGAGCAAAAGTATGAACGATTCTCGTCCAGCCGTCATCCAAACCCGTGGTTTGAGCAAGGCTTACAAGAACCTGGAAGCCCTCAAACCGCTGGACCTCGTCGTGAAGGAGAATTCGATCTTTGGTTTTCTAGGCCCTAATGGAGCCGGGAAGACCACGGCTATCAAACTCCTGCTGGGGTTGATTAGGCCGACCAGCGGAGGAGGCACAGTTTTCCAGCACGACATTGTGCGGGAGAGTACCGACATCCGCGCCAGGGTGGGTTACCTTCCTCAAGACCCCCGCTTCTACGAATATATGTCGGCTCGCCAGACCCTGGACTTCACCGCCCGATTTTTCTTCTCCGGCCCCAAGAAGGAGATCGAAAAACGCGTGGAGGAGACCCTGGAATTGGTCGGGCTGGAAGATAAAGCCGACCGCCCTATCAAGAACTTCTCCGGCGGCGAACGCCAGCGTTTAGGTATCGCCCAGGCCCAGGTCAACTATCCCGATCTGCTCATCCTCGACGAACCGGCTGCCTCTCTGGACCCGCTTGGCAGGCGCGACGTGCTGGAAGTGATGGAACGTTTGCGCAAATACGCCACCATCTTCTACTGCACCCATATCCTGGATGATGTCCAGCGGGTCAGCGACACGGTGGCGATCCTCAATCACGGCGAATTGGTCTCTCTGGGGTCGGTGGAAGAGCTGCTGGCCGGTTCCGAAGGCGTGGCCTTCACCGTCTCTATGAAAGGGGACGCGGCCGGCGCGCAGGCCAGAGTCTCAGAGCGGCCCTGGGTGACGGAGATCCAAGTCAAGGAGCGCGACCAGACCACTTCTTGGCTGGTGAACGTGACCGACCCAGAAGCCGCCGAGACCGAAATGCTGCGGTTGCTCCTGGCTGATGAAAGTATGGTTGTGACCGAGTTTAGACGAAAGTCATACGATTTGGAAGAAATCTTCATGGAGATCATCGAAGGAGGCAAAAATGTCGGGCAATAGCGCTTTTGACATCATCACCGTTCAGGGGTGGAGGCGGGGGTTTGGCAACATGCTGCGGGTAGAGTTCTCCCGCTGGTGGAAGACCCGCACCTGGTGGACGCAAACCCTCATCTGGGTCTCGGTGATTGACCTGATCCTCTTCGCCGTCGCTTCGGAAGTGGCCAGTGAGCCTGGATTGGGTGCCGTAATAGAACTGGCCCTCCTCTATGGTATTTTTGGCGGCATGTTCGCATCGGTGTCGGTGGTCATCATCATGCAAGGGGCCATTGTGGGAGAAAAAATCACCGGGACCGCGTCCTGGATCCTCTCTAAACCCATATCTCGCACCGCATTCGTGGTCTCCAAGTTGATTGCCAATATGGTGGGTGTGTATTTCACCGCGGGGCTGGTTCCGGGAGTGGTCGCTTACTTTATCATCTCTGGAGCCTCTCCTGATGGGATTCCGTTCTTGAACTTCATGGCCGGGAACAGCGTGATTGCCTTGTATAACTTCTTCTTCCTGGCTTTCACCTTGATGCTGGGCGCGTTCTATAATAGCCGCGGCCCGGTGATCGGCTTTCCCCTCTTCATCCTCCTGGGACAGCAGTTCATCATCACCTTTATCCTGAAATATACGCCCTGGCTGTACGATTTTCTCCCGTACCAGCTTGTCATGCCCCCGAATAACTCCGACATTCCCTCCCTGTCAACAGCCTTGATAAATGGCTTGCCGGTGGATACTTGGGTTCCGGTTTATTCGACCCTCATCCTTATCGTCGTTTTCACGGTACTTGGCGTCTGGCGATTCAGGCGGGAGGAGTTTTAGATAGCGCGCTCTAGACCAGGTTCATTAGGTCATATTTGTGCTATAATGCCCCCAACAATTTCAATAGAGAGTGACTATGATGCGCAGCTTCACAGCCCAGGATAATAATAACGATAACAATCCCCCTCACCGGGCGGGAGGCTGCACGCGGCCAGGTTGCTGAAACCTGACTTTCACCAGTCCATCGCCCGACGCACCCCGCGAAGGGCGATTTTTATTGTAAGGAGCAGTAGACAGTATTCAGTTTTCAGTAGTCAGTTATCGTCCAATTAAGATACTTTTTCCGCCTTGACGCTCACTGATACCTGACAACCAATTACAAACAACTTGCTATTACCCTCTGACTACTGCCTACTGACAACTGTCTACTGACTACCAGGAGAATACCATGCTAAAAACACACACCTGCGGAGAACTGCGCCTCGCTCACGAGGGACAAACTGTCACCCTGGCGGGGTGGGTAAACCGCCGCCGCGACCACGGAGGCCTGACTTTCATCGACCTGCGAGACCGTTTCGGGCTGGTCCAGGTGGTCACCAACCCGGAGATTTCCCCCGAAGCGCATGAAGTCATGGTGCCCGTGCGCAACGAATGGGTGCTGCAAATGACCGGCGTGGTGCGCAAGCGTCCCGCCGATATGGAGAACCCCAATCTGCCGACCGGCAAGATCGAGGTGGAGATCCAGGAAGTGATTGTCCTCAACCCCGCCAAGACGCCTCCCTTTTCCATCAACAAGGATGAAGAGGTGGACGAAAACGTCCGCCTGAAATACCGGTACATGGACCTGCGCCGGGAACGGATGCAGGGCAACCTCATTTTGCGTCACCAGGTAGTCAAGTTCATCCGTGACTTCCTGGACGAAAAGGATTTTATCGAAGTCGAGACCCCCATCCTCTTCAAAACTACCCCGGAAGGGGCCAGGGATTACCTGGTGCCCTCCCGCGTTCACCCCGGCGAGTTCTATGCGCTGCCCCAGTCGCCCCAACAACTCAAGCAAATGCTCATGGTGGCCGGATTCGAGCGTTACTTCCAGATCGCCCGCTGCTTCCGCGACGAAGATCAGCGCGGCGACCGCCAGCCTGAGTTCACCCAACTCGACCTGGAGATGTCCTTTGTGGATAGAGATGACGTGATGGGCTTGATGGAAGATATGTATACCCAGATGGTTGCCCAGGTGGTGCCCGAAAAGGGTATCATGGCCGCACCTTGGCCTCGATTGACCTATCAGGAGGCGATGGAACGCTTCGGCACCGACCGCCCCGACTTGCGTTTCGGCCTCGAATTGGTGGACATCAGCGACCTTGCGGAAGGCAGCGGTTTCAAGGTGTTTGAGGGAGCGGTTTCGAGCGGGGGGCAGGTGCGCGGGCTGAATGCCAAAGGGTTGGGCGGATACAGCCGCAAGCAAATTGACGGCTTGACTGAGTATGTCAAACAATTCGGCGCCCGAGGTCTGGCCTATCTCGCCATCACCCCGGAAGGCGAAGAGCGATCCTCCTTTGTCAAGTTCCTCTCCGAGGAGACCCTGGCGGCGCTCAAAGAACGCCTCCAGGCCGAACCGGGCGACCTGCTGCTCTTCGTGGCCGACCAGTCCGAGGTGGTCTTCGATACTCTGAGCCGCCTGCGAGAGCGCTTGGGCGACATTCTGGAACTGCGCGATCCCAACGTGCTGGCCTTCTGCTGGGTCTACGATTTTCCCTTCGCCTTCTGGAGCGAGGAAGAAAAACGCTGGGACCCCAGCCACCACTTATTCACCTCGCCTTTGCCGGAGGACGCCCATTTGATCCTGGATGATCCCGGCAAGATGCGCGGCGCGCAGTACGACATGGTGCTGAACGGCACCGAGATTGCGGGCGGCTCTATCCGTATCCACGACCGGCTGATGCAATCCAAAGTGTTCAAGCTGATCGGCCTGGATCCCGAAGTCGCCGAAGAGCGTTTCGGCCACATGCTGGAAGCCTTCGAATACGGCACCCCGCCGCACGGCGGAATCGCTTCCGGCATTGACCGGTTGGTGATGATCTTGGCCGGAGAACCCAGCATCCGGGAGGTCATCGCCTTCCCCAAGAACCAGGCCGCTCGTGACGTGATGGCCTCTGCACCCTCCCCGCCAGAATCCTCCAAACAACTTGAGGAACTGCATATTAAGTTGGATTTGAAAGAATAATCAACCGATCTACCAACTATGAAGGGAGCTTCGATTATCGAAGCTCCCTTTTTTAACTACTAAGACTAGTTTGACCAGTCCGACCAGGCTGCCATCCTTTAAGGAACCCGTAGGAAAACTCTAATCTTTCCCTGCCTACTCATCCAGCCTGTTTCATGGTATAAGTTAAATAAACCCTGCTGTGCGCGTGATGCAGCACAAGCGTTTTGAGCCAACAAACAAAAAAAGGACCTCAGATTCTGCGACAGTGACGCGATAGGCCTGAGCCAAGGCGGAGCTTTCGAGGCGGGGTCCATCCTGCGAAGGCAGGTTCAAAACATGGCTGCACACGGCATGGCGGGGTGTTTTTTTGTCAATGAGGGACCTATCCGAGCGATTCTCCGCAATTTATGCAAAAAGCCTCTTCCAGGTCCGATGGGGAATACTGACCGTGGTCGCATTTTGGACAATTATCAAAGCTATCGGTGTCAAAACCACAAGTCGGACAGAAGGCGTGGTCGCTTTCCAGAGATTCTCCGCAGCGTGGACAGTGGTCGTTGGGTGATTGGTCGTCATCTTGTTCGTCAGAAAGAGCGGGCCTGGGTTCACGTTTGGCCGTTACCGGGTTTTGGGCGTATAGCGCCATGAAGATCCCCACCAGCAAGAATCCGCCAATGCTCAACAGCAAGCCCCTCAAGGATGTGAGCATCCCCAGGGAGAAGAGGCCCAGAATGATGGCGATCAACATGCCAGCCCGCCACCAGGTTTGACGCCATCCAACCGCTTGACCCAAGAAGCCCAACACCAGAACCGTGACGGACAGCAAAGCTATCGGCGCCGCCAGGGTAACTTCCATCAGCCCGCTCAGAAAAGTGAGCAAAGGGTAGAAAAGCGCGATCCCGCAGCCGGTGAGCAAGTAGCTTTCCAGGGACAATTGGATCTTGCTGAGATAGAAGACCCCTGCCAGCGAGACCATAAAAAGAACCACCATGATCGGCGCGGACCAGGCCAGAGCGCTGAAATCCGTCTGCAGCGCGGCCACACGCTGGACAAAGGTCAAGTCAGTTGGCAAGTCAATTCTGATGTTTTGGTCGGCGATCAACCCCGAATAATCCCAGGTGAAAGTTTCGCTATTTGCGTCACCCTCGGTAGAAGTGGAGGACAAAGAGTTCTGAGGGATTGAGCTCCCGGTCAAGCCATCCACAATGATGGTGACATCTACATTTGAGCGTTGATCTTGACTCAAGCCATAGGCGAAACTGTTGGCGCCATTGGCTTTATAGCTGATCGTGATTTGACGTTCCTCACCCGCCAGCAATTCTGTCTCCCATCGAATACCGGCAATGGAAAACTCGACCTCCAGGGGTTCCTCGCCATCCACCAGGAAGCGCACTTCATGTAATGTTTCCAGATTGTTGGGGAAAGGGAAGAACAACTCGACCTGCGTGGATTCTTCGGGGCCGGGATAGGATAATTCGTATTCTCCCAAGAATTCCAGATCGTAAACTGTGACGCTGACCCCCTCTTCTTCTGTCTGTTGGGAGACCAACCTGGCCTCAACGTGGCTGTTTTTTACCGGCAGAACTGCGATTATTGGAGTGGAAGAGGTAGTGGAAGAGGTAGATGGATCATATACGCTGTCCATGTACATGTAATTCGCGGATGGGGCGAACTGGCTTAGGCTGAGATAGGCATTACGGCTCAGGTAGTCTGCCTGGGTTGATGAGTAAATTTGCGAGGGTAGGTCCGATGCTACCCGGATATATCCGGTGAAGAAACCGGCCAGCATAAGGATCAGCAATAGGCTGAAGAGCGTTATCCTGGTCACGCGTGAATTTTGGTTTGCCATGTTTGTCATCCTCCAAGTGCCTTGTGTAGGTAGTTGATATTCGAGAGAGTCTACTGGGTCCACTCTCTATCGGGGGCCACGTAGATCAGCGGCAAACTGACCAACGTCACAATATATTTCACGATCAAGTTTATCATAAAAATCTCCCATACCACCGCCCACGGCAGCGCCCACCCAAACGCGCCCAGGGCGAAGATGGCGTTGTCAATGGGGACGCTGACGCTGTTGCTCACCAGCACCCTGGCCCATTGGTAGCGGGTGGTGATGCGGGTCACGAACCAGTGATAGACCTCGGTGTCTACCAGTTCACTCACCAATTCGGCGGCGATGGAAGCCAGGACGATGCGCCACACCGGGCCAAGAATGGAGCTGAAGGCTTCTCCCAGGCCCCACATCGGGTCGCTGGGTACGCTGGCCGCCCACATCAGATAAGCGGCCATAAACAAGTTGATGACCCCCGCAGCTAGGATGAGGATGCGGGTATTTTTCTTGCCCAGAAGCTTGTGGACCACGTCGCGTAGGGTGAAGGTGATGGGGTAGATGAAGGTGCCCATATCCACCGCTAACGAGGCAACCACCCCGATCTTCAGGCTGGCGATATCGGAGAGCATCTGCGCGCCGATATAGGCGGCCACGGCTATTACGGCGGCCGCTGGAACCATAATCGCAGATGGTCGGGCCGCGGAGGTTGGATTATTCTCTTGAGATTGCATGGGGATACTCCTATGTTTTGGTTAGGCGGGAACGACGACCGCCGCAGTTTTTTTCAGCCGGGTAGACTGCAACCGGCATGACAATTATACTAGGTATAATAGGGAAAATGGATAACGATTCCTTTTTACCAGGAAAGACAACCCATGAGTATTCCAAACCTGACCGAGGAACTGATTCGCCAGTACGCTACAGAGAAATCCTTCCAGCGAGGAGAGGAATATTATCATGGCGATTTGGTATTGTCCCTGATTCAGCGCGGAGATTTACTAAAGGCTGAGGTGGAAGGCAGCCAGTATGACTCCTATCAGATTCAGGTGACGTTGGAAGCTGAAGAGGGTATTGATGCGGTTTGTGATTGCCCATATGACTGGGGAGGCTGGTGTAAACACATTGTCGCTGTGCTTTTGACTTGTGTTCACAAACCCGAGGAGATTGAGTTAAAATCACCCCTGGAACAAATGCTCGCGGGCTTGGACCGAGATCAGTTAAAGATATTACTGTTGCAATTGAATGAGCAGAACCCTAGTCTTGACAATCAGATTGAAAGCCAGATATTAACCATTCAATCTATGGCCTCCTCTGGGAAATCATCCTCTGAGAAATCGCTTCCGAATCGCCAAAAACAATTGAACCCAGCGCCCTTCCGTCGCCAGGTTCGCGACATTCTGCGCAGCCTCGACCACATGCGACGGTCAGAAGCCTATTGGCATGTGGAAGGGACGGTGGATCAGATGCGCCAGGTACTTGGACAGGCTCAAGCTTTTGTGAATGCCGAGGATGGCCGCAATGCCCTCCTCGTTCTGGAAGCTATCACCGATGAATACGTCAGGGGTTGGCTCTATTTGGATGATTCAGATGGCTTTGCAGGTGAGTTCTTTGGAGACTTGGGGGCGGCGTGGACCGAAGCTTTCCTAACGGCGGATCTAACTCCCACAGAAACCAAGATCTGGACTGCAAAACTGGCTGAATGGCAGGAAGAAGTGGAAGATTACGGGATAGAAGAATACTTTGACGCAGCTCAAGCTGCGGCGCTCCAGGGATGGGATTACCCGCCTTTACAACGTATCTTGAAAGGAGAGACTCCAGATGAGGAGGAGTCTGATTTTGGGCCTACCTGGCACGCAGATGAGTTGGCAATCGCTCGATTAAATGTTCTGGAACGTCAAGAGCGGTATGATGAATATTTATTCCTTGCTAAGGCTGAAGGCCTGACTGCGCGCTGTGTAATTATGCTTGTCGCTCTCGGGCGGATAGAGGAAGCGGTGGAATACGGTCGCAAACATATTACAACCACGGAGGATGCTTCCTCGTTGGCCCAGGTATTACATGCACAAGGCGCGACGGAAAAAGCTGTTGAAATTGCGGAGCGTGGCCTGACTTTGTCTGGACTAAAGTTCACCCTGGCAAATTGGCTGTGCAACCTGGCTGAAGAAACGGGGAAGACCGAATTGGCTTTGCGGGCTGCGGTGATTGCCTTCAAGGCTAACTCTGTAATTGAAACTTATCTCCGCGTGAGCGGATTGGCTGGAGTTCGCTGGCCTGAAATCAAAGATGAATTATTGACGCATATGGTCCAAAAGGAAACAGGGATGGATTCATCCAAGGTGGGTATTTACCTGCACGAAGGGATGCTGGAGGAGGCTATGCGTGTGGTGGACACCGGGTATGTGAGCTTTGATATACTCAGGCGCGTTGTAGAGGCAGCGACTCAGAGCCATCCCGATTGGGCCATCCATCACAGCCAGAGTCAAGCAGAGCGGATAATGGATCCTGGAAAGGCAAAGTACTATCGCCACGCGGCAAATTGGTTGACGAAAGCCCGCGCCGCGTATCGGACGGCGAACCGAGAACCTGAATGGCAGAAATATTTATCTGATCTGATGCAAAAACACAGCCGCAAATACAAACTTATGCCTATGCTCAAAGAGTTGGAGTAGTTTCCCTGTTATTAGAAGTGACTTTTTTAGAGGAAAACAAGAATGGATGAATTAGTTGCTATGCAATGCGTGGCCTGCCGCCCCGGTTCGCCGCGAGTGACACTTGAACAACTTGCCGAATTCAAACCCCAAATCCCTGAATGGGAGATCGTCGAAAAGGATGGCATCCCACGCCTGGAGCGGGTCTTCA
The DNA here is from genome assembly GCA_965370435.1 of uncultured Anaerolineales bacterium. Taxonomy (GTDB): domain Bacteria; phylum Chloroflexota; class Anaerolineae; order Anaerolineales; family UBA11579; genus CBDUUP01. Next base: position 12,018 of record CBDUUP010000023.1, read on the forward strand.
AGTTCAAGAATTACATGAGGGCGTTGGCTTTCACCAACCGGGTCGGCGAATTGGCGGAGGAAGAAGGCCACCATCCTGCCATCCTCACCGAATGGGGAAAGGTGACCGTAACCTGGTGGACCCACATCATTCAAGGACTCCACGCCAACGATTTCATCTCCGCCGCCAAAACCGATAAGTTGATTGATAAATAACGCGTAGAGACGCCCCACCGGGGCGTCTCCGCTTTCAAGTCCACTCGTCTTGCCCCATAATTCCGCAATTTTGCCTTACCCCTTCGTAGTTCCCTTTTCCACCATCCTGCAAAAAGCGCATTCCCCTGGCACAGTGGTAGGCTGTCCGCAAGTAGTGCAGTTATTATCCAGGGGAAATTTTTCTGCGTCGCCTTCCGTGAACAGGCCAGTCTCTTTGGCTGTGAGGAAAGATAGATAGAATTGCAGCTTTGCGCTCGGTTCCCTAGATTCGAGTTCATTGAGCAACTCTTTGTAATATATGGTTTTCGCGCCCTTGGCGTAAGGGCACTCTTCGTAGATGTATTCAATATCGCGCAAAAAGGCGTAGGCGGCCATCTCCCGCTCGTAGATCCGGCAGAGCGGCTTGACCTTGCGCACCAATCCAGCCCTGGCCTCCAACGCCGGCCCTTGCCGCCGGAGATAGCCGGGTAACCATTTGAGGGTGTTGCCGAAGAGAATGGCCGCTTCATCGTCCAGGTTGTGGCCGGTCGCCAGCACATCGAAGCCGCCCTCGCTGGCGACTTTGTTGAAGAGGTGGCGTTTGGCCAGGCCGCACACTGAACAGGGTTTATCCCTGCCGCGCTCGGTGCGCTTGGCGATCTCCGGGATCGATTCTCCGTATTCAACCGGGACATCCACCACGTTGAGCTTGAGGCCCCGCTCCTCGGCGAACTTGAAGCTCAATCGGCGCGACTCATCTGAATAGCCAAGATCCCCGTCAATCCCCAGCCCGATATACAAGCCTTCGGCTTTATAGCCCAGGCGGGTGAGAATATCCCACAAGGCGAGCGAATCCTTCCCCCCGGAGACCGCCACCAACAGCCGCTCCTCGTGGGTGAACATCTGGTATTTTTTGATAACCCGCTGAACCTGTTCCGGCAGCCAGTCCAAATAATGCCCTTTGCAAAGCGCCAGCTTGTGCTGGCGCATATTGATGACCGCTTTTCGACTGCATTTACGACATTTCATGTTTGTTATGTAAGAATTAATGACACCAAATCATTTAGGTACGAAGGTGTAATGTCCTATCTTTCTAATCCGGCCAAATTTAGGCTCGTGATCTGAAAGTCGTTTTTCAGTCCGCCGAAGGGCGGACTTCGTAAATGTTCAAGAGACTTTAGTCTCTGAGACCCCACAACTCACCCCCCCAGAGATCACCGCATATAAACGGATCACGTCGCCATCTTTGAGATGTTCGTCATCTGTGACCAGTTCTCCGTCCCGGGTCGGTATCACCGCATGGGGGGAGATTTCCAATTTCTTCAACGCCGAGCGGATCGTCATCCCCGCTTTCACTTCGTACTCCTTCTTGCGCAAGATCAATGTTGCCTTCATCTTTGTTCTCCAGTAAATCAGATTACCTGATCGTTTTTTCCGGCCAACTGGCGCAGCGCCTCAGTCTGGCCGGTGTGGTACGTGTCGTGGAAATATTGAAAGTGGATGTATTGCCCTACAGTGTGGCCGGTTTTTTCGTTGCGCACCACAGAAAGATCTTCCGGCGTGATGCGGTTCAATCCGGCCTCGATGCGCTCTTGAGTTGTCTTCAGATTGGCCATCAAGCGTTCGAAAGCGGCGACGTGCTCTTCTCCCTCGGTGATGGGATCAGAGCCGCGGTTATAGCGTTCCGTCTCCGCTTCACTCAAAAGCGGAGTCTCGCCCAGCGCTTTCAACACTCGGTCTCGCCCGCCCAGAATGTGCCCCAATACCCAGTTGAAACAGTTTCCCCGGAAAGGGAGCGCAAGCAGACTATCGGCATGAGAGAGACCCTCGGCCTGCTTCTCGATGATGTAGGTGTTCCTGGCGTAGGCCTTGGCGAGGTCTTGGGGTGTTATCATAGGGTTGTCTCCTGGTTGAGATATCTTTCGTGGGCCAATTATACTTGACAACACCCTATGGGAGTCTATAATCAGAGAAACTCAATCATGAGGAGAGAAAAGATGTCAACCGACCAAATCAAAGCAAAACCCCCGCGCGGCTTGATGCGCTGGTTCTACCGGATGCCCATTTGGTTATACCGCCTCCGCCTGGGATGGCTGATGGGCGACCGCGCCATCCTGCTCACCCACACCGGACGCAAAACCGGCCTGCCCCGCCACGCAGTGTTGGAGGTCATCCGTCACGATGAAGAGGAGGACGTTTACTTCATCTCCTCCGGCTTCGGGCCCAAATCCGACTGGTTTCGCAATGTCCAGAAAACGCCCCAGGTGACCGTCAGCGTCGGGCGGCGGAAGTACCCGGCATTGGCGGTTCGCTTGTCGAAAGAGGAAGCCGGGGATGAGATCGTAGATTACGCCCGGCGGCATCCCGCGGCGATAAAGAACCTGGGCCGCCTTCTGCTGGGCTACCAACCCGACGGCACCGAGGAAGGCTACCGCGCCCTGGGCGAGGCGCTGCCGGTGTTCGCCCTGCGTCCCGATTTGGAGCGTAATCCATAAATTGAGTAGCCAAAGATGAAATGTTGGTGTGAAAACTACTTGACTTCGCGCCCCATTATGCCCTATAATGAATTAATCCCGCGCTGGAGGTGCGACGATGTTTGAACGCCGAATTGGAAGCCGAAAGCCCTTCCGGGTCTCAATGCCCGGACAAACCTTGAATGACGCCTTGCTCATGCACGGGGAAACCCAAAAAGAAGAGCCTTCCCAACCTCCCGCCAGCCGAATCCTAGCCTACCGAAAGTTCATCCGCGCGGTGTTAGGCCGAAAAACCCAAAAACAGCAGCAATCTTAGCGTTTTCATAATTTCGCATATATTTAGAAAATATTAAAAGACACCAAGATCATTTCTTGGTGTCTTCGTGCCTTTGTGGCTTAGTGTTGAATCTTTTTCCAGTCAATCAGCCTCAACCTCAGGCACCGCCGGTAATCCCCCCGCCGCCTCCGCCTTCAATACCGCCCGGACGATGGCCTGAGCCACGACTTCCGCCGCGTACGCCCCCACGATATTGACATCCGATTTCTTCTCTCCCGTCGCCAGGGTAAAAAGGGTGTCGCCGTCCATCATGAGATGCGCCGGGCGGATGGCCCGGGCCAGTCCGTCGTGGGCCATCTGGGCTGTCTTATTGGCCTCTTCCTTGGTCAGGCGGGCGTTGGTCGCCACCACGCCGATCACCGTGCTGCTCCGGGAGGCGAGGTTCATCACCGTGCGTCCCACCAACGTCTTCAACACTTCCATGCTGTTGGCAAAATATCCCTCCGCGCCGATTTTGATCGGCCCCGCTTTCATGCTTCGCGTTCCGGCCAGAATTTGGCCGCTGTCTGGGTCCACCACGTCCCCAACCGCGTTCACCGCCACGATAGCGCCCACGATAACCCCGCCCCCAACGTCAATGCTGGCCGTGCCGATGCCTGATTTCATCCGCTGGGTTGGCCCCAACACCTTGCCTACCGTAGCGCCCATCCCCGCGCCCGCGTTGCCCTCCGCCGGAGGCTCAATTGAAGCGTTCTGGCAAGCCTGATAACCCATCTCAACGTCGGGGCGCACGTCGGCTTTGCCAATGTCCAGATCAAAGAGGATCGCCGCCGGGACAATCGGCACCCGGGCCACCTGCGCATTGAACCCGACTCCGCGCTCTTCCAGGTAGCGCATCACCCCGCCCGCCGCCTCCAGCCCAAACGCCGAACCTCCAGAGAGCATAATGGCATGTACCTTTTGCACCGAGTGCATCGGGCGCAGCAGATCGGTCTCCCGCGTGCCCGGCGCGCCGCCTCGCTGGTCAATCCCTCCGACCGCCCCCTTCTCGCAAATTATGACCGTGCAGCCGGTGAGGGCTTCTTCATCCTGGGCGTGTCCGACCTGGATTCCGGGCACATCGGTGATGGCGTTGTGTAGTTTCTTGGCCATGATGTTGCTCCTATTTCTTCAAGAATTCCAGCAAGATAGGGTTGACTACCTCAGGCCGCTCGAAATGGGGGATGTGACCGGCCTGGTCAATGGCGTGGAACTCGATATGGGGGATCGCCTTGAGGAATTTCTTATGGGTTTTGAATGGCACCAGATCGTCTTCCCGCCCCCAGAGCAGCAGGGTAGGGCGGTTTTGCTCGCCCACCCGCCGGAAAGTATCGCCCATATTGTTCAGCGATCCATGCCGCATGGTGGAGAGCAGGGCTTGTTTATACCCGGTGAATTTCATCTGATCCCGTGACTTCTCAATGAATTCCGGGACGCCTTCAAAATGCAGGAGATCCTTCTCGAGATCCGATAGCAGCGCCCAATCTCCAAATAGGCTCATCAGCCATTCGCCCAGTATCGGCGTTTTCAATACTTTGATTAGCCAACGGTAGCGGGTTGTGAATCCTGCCGGATCTACCAGACCTAGCCGTCGGACCAGGTCTGGATGCCGGTCGGCGAACACCGCCACAATCGGGCCTCCCATTGAAAGACCCAACAGATCAACCGGCGGAGAAATTTCCAATGCAGAGAGAAGATCGAGAAGTTGGCGGTCATACAGGTCTGCGTTGTAAGTAAGGTCGGGTCTGTCCGAGTAACCCCGACCAAATAGGTCATAGCGCAATACTCGGTAGCCATTTTCAGTCAAGAAATCAAAGGTGGGATTCCAGATAGGGTAGGGGACCGCGAAACCGCACACCAGCACGACCGGCTGTCCCTCTGGCGGCCCGCCCAGTTCGTAATGCGTGATCCCGTCAGCCAACTCGACGTAATCGCCCGAAACCGCGGCCCGCGCGGCTTCGTCCAATGTTTGGGTCTCCCCCCGGAAGCGGAAATTTCGTGATGTCATCCGATATCCTCTGGCGTCTTGGCGATCACCGCACGATCAACTCAGTCTGCGGCTTCCCCAGAAATTCCACCCCCTCCTCCGTGACCAGCACGTCCTCTTCGATCCCCATATAGCCATATCCTTCCACCGCCAACCCCGGCTCGATAGTGTAGACTTGCCCGGCCTCGATCAGCCAGTTGGGCGTGTCGCCGTAGCGCTCCCATTCCGGCCCTAAGATGCCGCCGCCGTCATGGGCCAGGCGTCCCAATTGGTGGCCGGTGGCGTATTTATATTCTGGGTATCCGGCCTCGGTGATGACCTTGCGGGCGATGGCGTCCACTTCCTTGCCCCGCACGCCGGGCTTCATCGCCGCCGCGGCGGCTTGGATGGCGTTCGTCACAGTCTCGAATCCGCGCAGCGCCGGCTCCGGCGGCTCAGTTTCACCGTGGGCGCAGAAGTACATCACCCGTTGAATGTCGGAGCAGTATTCGTCCTGCTTGACCCCGAAATCGAAATGCACCAGATGGCCGCGCCTCACCTGGAGATCGGTCGGGCTGACGTGTCCCACCGGTGACTCCGGCCCCGCGTTTACGGTGGGGCAGTGGTCCAGGTCCCAGGCAGGCCCCAGTTCGAGCTGCTCAAGCCGAGCGTGCATGAACCGGGCGATCTCGATCTCCGACATCCCAATATGCGCATAGTCAAACACGGCTTCATAGATATTCTCTGTCGTTTCAACCGCCGCCTTGATCCGCTTGATCTCCTCCGGCGTTTTCCGCCCCCGCAGCGACCGGATGATTTCGGAGGCGGAGACCAGTCGGTCAGCGAAGGGTGTGTTCTTCAAGTATCCGAGGAGAATCTGGTACATCCCATAACTCAATCCATCAGCATGAACGTCATCCACCGAGTAATTGATGGCGATCTGCTGCGGGTCGAGGCGGTCCAAAGTTTCCAACAACTGAGAGCGGATGGATTCGTGATAAGGAAGGATGGTCTTGTACGCGCCAATATTCCGCGCCGTTTCAGCCTCGAAATGTCCAATGATGGCGATAGTATCCCCAGCCCGGGAAAGCATCAACGCGCTCTGCCAGGTCAAGTCCGCGCCGTAGATGAGAGGAAGCACCGGATCGCCCCCGCCTGAAGTCTCCCGCACGAACGTCAGCCACAGATCAACCTCTTTCTCTTCCAAAATCCCAGCCGCCTGCTTGATCTTCTCTTGTATCAACGTCGTCATAATGTTTTATTTTCAGCCTTCATCCTTCGTTCTACCACGCGTATGCCTCCGGCGCAGCCCCTCCCGGACCAGGCCAAATTTCATCCAGCCGCTCCAGTTTCTTCTTGCTGAGTCTGATTTTCAAAGCGCGTTGACTTCCGGTGAGCTGTTCCATCGTGCGCGGCCCGATGATGGGCGCGGTGACGACCGGGTTATGCAGCAGCCAGGCCAGCGCGACGTGGGCCGGTTCCTCGCCTAGTTCTTCGCAATAGGCTTCGTAGGCTTGCAGCGCCTTGCGATTTTCCTTGATACTCTCTTGTTGGTGCTTTGAAGTGCGCCGTCCCTCTTTGGCTTTCTTCAACGCCCCGCCCAACATGCCGCCTCCCAGCGGACTCCAGGGGATCAACCCCAGCCCGAAATCCTCGCAAGCCGGGATGACCTCCAATTCAAGCATCCGGGCGTTGAGGTTGTACAAACTCTGCTCGGAGACCAACCCCAAGAAATTGCGGCGGTTGGCCTTGGCCTGGGCTTTGGCGATGTGCCATCCGGCGAAGTTGCTGCTCCCCACGTAAAGCACCTTGCCCTCCTGCACCAACTGCTCCATAGCCTGCCAGATCTCCTCCCAGGGCGTCTCCCGGTCAATGTGGTGCATCTGGTAAAGGTCAATATGGTCGGTTTGCATCCGCCGCAGGCTGTCTTCGCAGGCCCGCTTGATGTGCAGCGCTGAGAGGCGGCTCTCGTTGGGCCATTCGCCCATGCGCCCATAAGCCTTGGTCGCCAAAACGACCTTCTCGCGCCGTCCCCCGCCCTGCGCGAACCATCGTCCCACGATCTGCTCGGTGATGCCCTCGCCCGTCTTCCACCCATAGACGTTGGCCGTATCAAAGAAATTGATCCCCAGTTCCAGGGCCTTATCCATAATGGCGAAGCTGTCTTCTTCACTTGTCTGAGGCCCGAAATTCATTGTCCCCAAGCAAAAACGGCTGACTTGAAGGCCTGATCGGCCCAACTGCGTGTAATCCATAGAACCTCCGGTTGTCTAAGTGGTCTAATTGGTCTTGGTAGTCTTAGTGGTCTGACTGGTCCGACTGGTCATCAGTACTCGATTTCCAACAAAATATTTGGATCAAAAACCTTCAACCTGCAAACCTGCAACTTGCCTACTTGCACCTTGTCTACTTGCAACCTACAAACCTGCAACTTGCCAACCTGCAAACGTTCAACTTTCAACTTCCACCGGTCTCCTCGCCTCCATGATCCACTCGCTCCATGATCCAGCGTAAAGCCGGGCCTCCCCCAGACCGGCGTGTTCCATAGCCAGGATATTGTGCGCCGCAGTGACCCCGGAGCCGCAGTAGAAGACCGAGTTCTCTGCGGGTTGGTCGGCCAAAGCGGATTCAAACCGGGCTTTTAGTTCATCGACGGGCAGGAATTGACCTTCTTCGGTCAGGTTGTCGGCGAAAGGCAGGGAGATCGCGCCGGGGATATGGCCTGCTTTGGCATCCAGCGGTTCGGCCTCCCCGCGGTAGCGTTCGGGCGCGCGAGAGTCGAACAGCAGATTTTTAGGATCATCCATCATCCCCAAAACGTCTCTTGCAGAGACCATCATTTCAGGCTGGGCGTTGGGGGTGAAGCTGCGGCGGAGTTGAGTTTCGATCTCGCCGCTAACGGGAAGGCCCTCTCGTTCCCACTTGTGGAAACCGCCGTCCAGCACGGCAACCGCATCATGTCCCAGCCAGCGCAACATCCACCACAACCGGGCCGCGATAGCCCCGCCTCGGGCGTCATACGCCACCACCTGCACGTCGCCGGAGATGCCCCAGCGAGAGAAGGTTTCGGTGGCTTTATCTACACTGGGGAGGGGATGGCGTCCGCTCCGGCGGGGGATGATAGGCCCGGAGAGGTCTTGATCCAAGTGGGCGTATCGCGCCCCGGGGATGTGGCCTTCAAGATAGGCGCGCCGTCCGGCCTCGGGATCATCGAGCAAGTAGTGGCAATCCACCACGACCCAATTATGGTCGCGGAAATTTTTGTGCAGGTCTTCCGTAGAGATCAAGGTAGTATAAGTCATAGTTTTATATCTGAGTTGGCAAAATTTCTCGCCGCCGGGAGGCGGAAAACATAGTGATAGATTCGGCTGTTATTGCCAGGGTCAATGCCAGAGCCGCCACGGGTAAACCGGGCGCGTTCAAGGCTACCCCGGCGGTCAAGACAACCGCCATCGTTATCAGGTTCATGAGCATTGAAATTGTAATCGGAAAGGTGGTTTTGCGGGCGGTCAAGATGCCTCGGACATAAGCCTGGAAAGCGGCCGCCACAGGGATCAGGATTCCTATTTGGGTTCCGGTCACGGCGATGACCGCCAAGTTCTCTGATACACCGATGAGGTTTTGGAAATAGAAAAATCCCAGCGGAGTGAAACTTAAAAGGGCCAGCAGCGCAAAACAGATCAACCCCGCCCGCAAGGCGAAGGCGCGCAGGGCTTTGAGGCTGTTCGGCTCTTCAAACAAGGCAATGATGACTTCAGGCAGCGCGTAGACCGGGGCGCGGGTGAGGAAGAGCAGGTTCCCGGTCACCGGCCAGGCCGCCAAAGCGGTCTTGGGGTCTGGGGTTCGGGCCAGCGCCGCGCTGATGAGGGGCTGGGAGAACAACATCAGCATTGTGCTGGCCGCCAGGGGGGTGTGGAATCTGACCAGTTCACCATAACTCAGGTCGGGATGGCCGGTGGGCTGCGCTTCCGGCCCAAATTTCTCGGCGATCAATTTTCTTGCTGCCCAGGTGGCATAGCCCGCCTCCACCAGCACCCCCACCGTGAGGGCGATAGCGCCCACCGCCACGCCCGGCAC
>CBDUUP010000024.1:0-20989 GCA_965370435.1 uncultured Anaerolineales bacterium
TTCTCCCTGGTAGGGAGAAGGGCCGGGGATGAGGGTCGACTCTCCAATCACCACACCACCACTCACCGCTGCGCTCAGATGAAATTAGAGCAACCCCCGCTTGCGCAGGTGATCCTGAATCACGGATTGGTAAGCGAAGAGCGCCGGCGCCCCGCCGGAATGCAGCAGGAGAATTGATTGTCCGGGCTGCCACCGCTTCTCTTCGCAATGGGCCAGGAAACCGGAGAACATCTTCCCGGAGTACACCGGGTCGAGCAGGATGCCTTCGGTCTGGGCCAGGAGCAGGATGGCGTCCAGGCAGGCCTCGGTGGGGTCGCCGTATTCCCGGCCGATGAATTGGTCGGTGATCGTCAACGGCTCCCGGGGTCGCTGGGGGTCTACGTCCAGCAGGCCGCAGAGGGACGCCCACCAGTGATCCAGGTTGGCATAGCAGGTCTCCCGGTCACGGTTGACGCTGATGCCCAAGAAGGGGCAATCCAGGCCGCGCTCGCGGAAGGCCAGCAGCATGGCGGTGAAGATCCCCCCCGTCCCGAAAGGGGTATAGACCGCGTCAAGCTGGATGCCGCCCTGCTCAAGTTGTTGGAGAGTCTCCAGGCCGCCCTCCACGTAGCCCAGACAGCTATGCGGGGTGGTTCCGCTGACGGGGATGAAATGGGGTTTGAGGCCCTCCTCCTCTAATTCGGCGCAGAGGGCCTGGGCGTGGCGTTCCAGGTCCCAATGGTCATCGGTCTGGACGATCTTGACCCGCGCGCCCATGAGATAGACGGTCAGCAGGTTCCCATTGAAACCCCTCCACTGGTCATCGCTCAGGACCACCGCGCACCCCAAACCCAGCTTGCGGGCCGCCGCGACGGTCAGCCGGGCCTGGTTGCTCTGCGAACTCCCGCAGGTGACCAGGGTGTCAGCCCCCTTGAGCCGGGCCTGGGCGATCTCGTATTCCAGTTTGCGGGGCTTGTCGCCCCCCAGAGCCAGGTCGGTCAGGTCGTCCCGCTTGAGATAGACCTTGAGGTCCAACCGCGAACTGAGATGGGGGAGGTGTTGGAGCGGGGGGGGGGCGGAGGTGAGGGCTTCTCTGGGGGAGCGTCTCAGGGCTTCTTCAAGGGGCATGATGTATAGATCCTATTTGAGGTAGACGATAAAATCGGGGGATTAGCCCTGATGGTCCTGAACAGGATGGTAATGGACGTGGACCCGGTGCATGAAGTCTATGTTGTTCAGAAGGAGATTTTCTACACGAGTTGCAATATTATCTCCTTCTGCAACCGAAATAGCGCCACTTACACAGATGGTGATGTTGACCACCAGGTTCGGCCCGAAGCGGTGGGCCTGGATCTCGTCTATGTGTTCCACCTCGGGGAGAGCCGACAGGAGGTCGTGGATCTGAGCGCTCAGCGCTCGTCCGGGGATGGTGTCCATCAGGTCGGAGGTGGACTCGCGCAGGACTTCGATCCCGGTGCGCAAGATCACCAGGGAAACCACCGCTCCCGCCAGCGGGTCCACCCACAGGTAGCCCTGCCGCCCCAGGAAGATGCCGATGGCGGCGGCGGCGGCGGAGTAGATGTCGTTGCGGTGGTCGTAGGCCAGGGCCATGACGGCGATGTTGTTGGTGTCCCGCCCGATGCGGAGGGTGAACCTCGTCATAACGATCTTCACCGCGACGGTCAACAAGGCGATCCATAATGTCAGCGAGGTAGCCCCGCCGAAATCGGCAACCCCTGTGAGCACGTCGTACATCATGTTGACCGAATCCCAGAAGATGGCGATGGCGGTAGTGACCACAAATGATCCCACCACCAAAGCCCCGATGCTCTCCAGTTGGCTGTGGCCGTAGGGATGCTCGTCGTCGGGAGGTTTCCCCGCCAGGCGCATGAAGACTCCCACCACCAGGTAATAGGCCACGTCGGAGGTGGAGTTGATCCCCTCCGCCAGCAGAGCCTGGCTGTGGCCCAGAACGCCGATGCTGGTCTTGGCCGCCGCCAGCAGCACGTTGACGGCCAGCCCCAGATAAAGGGCCAGGGTGCCTTTACGGTCTCGTTGATCTGTTCTCATGGTAGGTAGTTGGATAGTTAGGTAGTTTTGTAGTATGGTAGTCGAGTAGTCATTTGGTCAGGTGGTTGGACTAGTCAGACCAGTCAGACCAGTCCGACTAAAGCCCCACCCTCTCGGTGCGGGTGGCTTCGATAATATCGAGGCCGGCGGCGCGGCGGGCCGGGAAATAGGCGGCCAGCCCGGCGATCAGGGGGCTGGCGACCAGCCCCAGCGCGGCGCTCAAGCCCAGAGCCTTCAGGGCGGAGCGGATAGTCTCCCAGGTGGCGGCCCAATCGGCGCGCATACCCATGTCGCGCCAACCGTTGGGGGTGACTACCAGCACGTAGACCAGCAGCATCAGCAGGCTCACCGCGATGGCGGCCAGCGCGGCGACGATGCCCAGCGTGACCGCCTCGGCGACCACCGCTCGCTGCACCTGCCGCCGGGTTGCGCCCACCGCCCGCAGCAGGCCGATCTCGCGCTGTCTTTCGGTCACGTTCAGCATCATGGTGTTGACCACGCCCAGAGAGGCCACAACCACCGCCATCATCAGCAGGGCGTTGATGAAGGCCAGGAAGCTGTTCATCATGACGTCTATCGAATCCACGTTGCCTTCCAAACCGGAGAGCAGACGATTATCCGGGTAGCGGGTGAGAATTTCCTCGATCTGGGCCAAGACCTGGTCCTGGTCTTGTTCCTCGGGGATGATGATGCCCAGTTGGAATGGCCCGGACACGTCAAAGTATTTTACCCCATCGGCGAAGGAAAAGACCGGGCTGTAGGTCCAGCTCCCGCCGATCCCGGCCACGGTGAAGGGGACTGCGCCGTGAGGTGTCTCTACCGGGTAGACGTCGCCCACCTGGAGGCCCAGCTTTTCAGCCGTGCCGGGCTGCAAGAGCATGGCCGGGCCGCTTTGGAAATAAGCCCCCGCGCTCTCTACGTCCCCTTCGTAAAAGTCGAAATTCCCGGCCTCCAGGAAGACCTCGATCTCGATATAAAAGGTCATCGATACGCCCCCGGTGGGGATCATCACCAGTTCCGGCGCGACCGGGCCTAACCCCAGCCGCTCAATCTCGAAGAGGCCCTGATCGGAGAGGGTCTCCAATTCGGCCACCAGCGCAGGGTCGAAGGGGGGCAGGGCTTTCATCTCCTGGTACACGTTGGCGACCGAGACCTCCCCCGAGCCGATCCGGTCGAGGAAGTTGGACATCACAAAGGCGTCTTCTTGCGTGACTGCCCCGATATTCCCAATGCTGGCCTTGAACAGCATGGTCAGCAGCCCGCTGGTTGCCATGATCATGGTCAACCCGGTGGTCAAGGCCCCGACGGTGAGAGCCGCGCGCAGGCGATCCCGGTTCAGGTTGTCGGCCGCCAGCCGTCCGGCGGTGCCCAGCCCGCGTACCAGCAGGGGACGTACTAATCCACCCAGGGGGGCGATCAAGGCAGGCAAAAGAAATACCATCGCAGCCAGCAGCCCCAGGATGCCGACTCCGGTGGCGGCCAGCGCCATCCATAGGCCGGGACGGGCCAATTGTCCGTAGAGGGCCAGAGCAGGGAGCATCACCGCCAGCAATATCCCGCCCACCCGTCCGCCCAATCGAAGGTAGCGGCTGTCTTCACTGGAAGCGGTGGGGCGCAGAGCGGCCATAGGGGAGACGGCTCCCGCACGCCGGGCCGGGAGGGCAGCGCCGACCAACATCACGCCTAGGCCAAATAAGGGGCTGAACACCCATCCCCACCAGGGGACGATGAGGTCTGCGCCTTCCAGCGCGCCGGTGGCCGACATCACCAACCGCGCCAACCCCAGCCCGGCCACCAGACCAGCGGCAACGCCTATCATGCCCAGCAAGACCGCCTCGGACAGAACCATGCGTCGCGCCTGGCGGCGGGTCATGCCCAGAGCGCGAAGCGCGCCCAACTCCCGCACCCGGGCGGTGATGGACATGGCGAAGGCGTTCAAAACCACGAACCCGGCCGCGAAGAGGATGACAAGGCCCACCATCGCCAGCCCGCCCTGAATGAGCAGCACGTTGAAAGCCAGCGACCCCTCCAACTCGGCGCGGGCCACGACATAATCATCGCCCAGAATTTGGCTCAGGTCAGCCTTGACCTGATCGAGGTTGGCCTCGGGTCGTAGGGCGACCTCCAGGCGGTCAATCTGCCCCCGCCTCCCGGCCAGCGCTTGGGTCGTGGAGAGCGTGACCAGAGCCGGGGTGGCGGCGAAGAAAGCCCCGCTGGCTTCCTCTTCCGCCAGGATGCCGACAACGGTGAGCGAGGCCTCCTGCTTCTCTCCGGTAACGACGATCTGGTCGCCAAGTTTCAATCCCTGGCTCTCAGCCACCGCCCACGGAAGCACAACCTCGCCCTCACCGGACAGGAAGACGCCCTCCGCCAAATCCGGCGGGTGGAAGCCAGCGTAAGCCTCAGGGTCAACGCCCAGGAGGGTTTGCAAATCCCCTCCCACATCGAGCCGAAGGGAGGCCGAAACGCTGGCAACATCAACCGAGTCTTCCACCGCCGCCACCGCCTCAAAATCGAAAGGCAATTCATCCCCCGCGAAGACCTCCAGGTCGGCCTGCGCGCTCTGACCCACCTGGGCGGCTTGCTCTCCGGCCGCCAGACCGATAATGGAAGCCGCCAACAGCATAGCAACGCCCAACGCCACCGCCAGCGCAGTGAGCGCGCTGCGCAACGAATGGGCAGTAATATTGCGAAGGATCAATAATCGAGAGAGGGACATGGGGGGAGGAGTCTAAGTGGTCTTAGGAGTCTGAGTGGTCTGAGTGGTCGGACGACTGAGACCACTTAGACAACTTAGACAATTTGGGCTAAAGCTCTAATTCCGCCATGAGGCTGATGATCATTTCGGGAGTTAGCGCCCCATCGTCGGGGGCCAATTGCTTGACGATCTGGCCGTCCTTGAGGAAGACCGCCCGGTCGGCGTAGGAGGCGGCCCGGGGGTCGTGGGTGACCATGACGACGGTGGTGGACAGTTCCTTGCAGGCCCGGCGGAGCAATTCCAGCACCGCAGCGCCGGACTTGGAGTCCAGGTTGCCGGTGGGTTCGTCGGCCAGGACGATGCGGGGGTCGTTGACGAAGGCCCGGGCGATGGCGACCCGCTGCTGCTCGCCGCCGGAGAGCTGGTCGGGTTTGTGTTCCTTTCTATCGCTCAAGCCGACCAGTTTGAGCAGGCCGTCCACCTTCTCAGCGTACTCGGCGGGGCGGACCCCGTCCATCAAGAGGGGCAGGGCCACGTTCTCGGCCGCGCTGAGGGTGGGCAGTAAATTATAGAACTGGAAGATGAACCCCACCTGCCGCCGCCGGACCAGAGTGATCTCATCGTCGCTGAGGTGGGCCAGACGCTTCTCTCCCAGGCTGACGTCGCCCTCGCTGGGGGAATCCAGCCCGCCCATCAAGTGCAGCAGGGTGGACTTGCCCGACCCCGACGGCCCCATGATGGCGACGAACTCGCCCCCCTGGACGACGAAGTCCACCCCGCGGAGCGCCTCCACGGTGACTTCGCCCATCTGGTATTGTTTGCTGAGGTTGTGGGTTTGGAGTAGGTTGGGCATGGGGGGCTCCTGGTCTAAGTAGTCTTAGTAGTCTGACTGGTCGGGGGCAGGTAAACAAGTATACAGGGAAACAGGGGATTTGTGTTGAAGAAAAATCCCCCTCCCTCAAACACCTCTCACGGCCAGACGCCCCAGATGCGGACCGTGCCCTCCACACCCTGGGAGGCCAGCAGGCGGCCATCGGGGGAGAAGTCCAGGCTGTAGACGCCCAGGGTGTGGCCTTTGAGTTCGGCCAGCAGTTCCCCATCGGCCACCCTCCACAGGCGGATGATCCTATCCTCCGAGGCGGTGGCGAGGATCAACCCGCTAGGGGAGAATGCGAGATCTTGAACTGTTTCGTTATGCCAGAGGGAAATCAGTATGGATCTATCATATACGTCCCAAATTCGAACATCGCCACGTTTCCCTCCAACCGCCAGAAGAGCGCCGTTGGGTGAATAGGAGATGCTTTCGATGGGAGATTGCTCGCCAAAAACTCCCAGGTAGAAGCTATTGGCGACATCCCAAATAGTGATGGTCCCATCTGCCGACCCTGAGATAAGCTTATTGCCATCCGGGGAAAAGGTTAAATCAGTGATCGTATTCGTTCGAGGGGTAAAATTAACCTGAGTTGTCCGATCTGATATCTTTATTAGCTGAAGGCTGCCAGTATTAAAGCCGAGGGCCAGGATCTCACTTGAGGGAGAGATCGCCACACTATAGATAGTGTTGTTATTGTTTGGAGAGATATCAAAATCTCCCTGATATTCACGAGTGGGCAAAGACCATAATTTTGCCCAATTGGATTTCCCGACAACGACCCATTCTCCATCGGGTGAAATAGCTATTTTTGATGTGGATATGTTCTCGTTGAGTTGAGGAATCTGGTGTAAGGTTGTTAGAAACCGGCCTTCGGGCACACTCCATAGTTGTGCGCCGTGTCTTCCAACACTAACAGCTAATGTTATCCCATCAGGTGCAAATACAATATCTTGACCTCTTTCGGCCTCGGTCCCCCAGCGCGCCAATTGACCAACTCGGTGGGCGTTGTCCGCGGTGATCCTTTCTACGGGCTGCGGCAGCAGGGTGCCTTTGAGTACTGGGTCGGGCATAGAGCCAGGTGTACGGGTTGGAAACGGGGTAGCGGTGGGGATCGGGGTTTCCGTGGGGGTGACGAAGAAGATGATCGTTGGTGTTTGCGAGGCTGTTGGGTCAAATATTTGGGTCACAAAGCTGCAACTCAACAGAGCCAACACAGCAGCGGCGAACAACAGCGCTCGCAGCGGCTTCCAAGTATGGGAATATCTAACCATTTGGCTATAGAATCGTCGGGGGTTGGACAATTAGACCTCTATGAAAGGGCAGCTATGGAATCCTCAATGCCTCAGCAAATTCACCTGCAGTGGGATGGCGGCGGGCGGGGTCTTTCTCCAGAGCACGCAGCAAAGTGGAGACGATCTCCTCCGGCAGGTCGGGGTTGAACTCCCGCGGGTCGGGAGGCTGCTGCTGCATGTGGGCGATTAGCAGCGCGCCGGGATTATTGTGCTTGAAGGGCAGCTCCCCGGCCAGCATCTGGTAGACCATCACCCCCAACGAATAGATGTCGGCCCGGCGGTCCACCTCGCCGGAGGCCTCGATTTGCTCTGGGGCGATGTAGTCGAAGGACCCCAATACTCCGGTGAAGGTCAGGCGAGTGGTCTCCCCGGAGATCAGCTTCGCCACGCCAAAGTCCATGAGCACCACCCGGAATGGAGACTCCGGGGAACCAGGCGTGGGTTCGAGCATGATGTTGGAAGGCTTGATGTCCCGGTGGACCATTCCCTGGTCGTGAGCGTAATCCAACGCGTTGGCGAGGCTGGCAACCAGGGGTTGGACCTCCACCAGGGGCAAAGCCTTCTTCCCCTGGAGATAGTGCGATAACGTTTCCCCTTCAATGTATTCCATCACCATGTAAGGCGTTCGATTTTCCTCCCCGTAGTCGAACAACTGGACGATATTGGGATGCTTCAAGGAGGCGATGGTTTGGGCTTCGCGCTCGAAACGAGCTTGAAATAGCGATGGGCTGCTCAAATGCGGAGGCAGGAGTTTGACAGCCACCGTGCGGTTCAAGCCGGGATGGTACGACTTGTAGACCATCGCCATCCCGCCGCTCCCGATGAATTCCAGATCTCCGAAGGGAACCATCTGCCTGCCATGCACTACATTGATCGGGCCTCGTTTGATCTCCCGTTGGATCTTGGACACCTTTTCGTAATCAATGCCAATGTGATAAAAACGCCGGTCAACGAAGCGCTGGATGGCGCGGCGGGTGGGCTGGAATAGAGCGCCAAAAAGGGCGGCAGAGAGGGCGATAGCGGCCATCGACTGCTGTCCCCCGGTCAGTACGGTGGCTACCCGGTTGATGATGTAGAGAATAGCAGTGAAAATCCCTAATAGCAGATAGGATAAAAATCCATAGACCAACGACCGGTTGATGATGAAATCAATGTCATACAGCCTCACGCCCAAAATGGCGATAGCGAAGGCCGAGGGCAAACCAATCAGCAGCATCGCCGATACCAAAGGATGGTTGAGCGTCGGTTGGCCCTGTAATATCAGGGGGAGGTAATAGAAAGGGATGCCGACAAAGGCGATGACGACGACGATGTACAGCGCCCACTTGATCTTCTCTCTATCAATCGGGTCTTTGGCATTGCGGAAGGTGTATATCAATATCCCCATTGCTTCTAATAGAAAAATTGCGCTTACAAGGACGATCATCCTGTTGCTGAGGTTGAGCGCCAAACTCATGGGGGATACCAGAAATACGGTCCCATAGGTCAGGCCCAGAATGATCAGGGTCAAGGCGCTTGAGACCCAGGGGCTGTATTTTTTGGCAATGGGGTATGGGGTGGGGAAACTCAAGGTCTCCATAAGGGCGGCCACAAAGATCATTGAATAGGTGAGGTGTTCGTTGAGCAAATGAATCCAGAAATAGGCGGGACGGGTTAGCAGCGCGAATTGAAAATTCCAGCCATCTCCCACCATCTGGGCCGCGATCATCATACAGAACAGCATGAACCAGCGCGCCGCGGGGTCATCGGGCAGCTTCCAGAAGACGAATGAACCAATCGCCATAATCGAAAGTATTCCCACGAATTGAATCCCCCAGTGGTTCAAAATGGCGCGGAGCGGCAAGGGGCCCATCTCAACCGCCAATTCCAATGGGCGGCCCTCCCTGAGGATCTCATATTGGACGACTGCACCCTGGTCCCATTCCGGGCCGCGCACCGCGACGCCGTTCAACCATTCATCCACAGTATATCCCCCGGCCCGAACGATCACATCGTCCACCTGGAGCGAATCAGGCCGTTGGTCAATCACCCACTGGACCCGAAATCCCTCCGGGGCAAAGCTGTTCAAGTCCCCTGTAGCCCCATCCACGGGGAGGGAAGAATACATAAACCCGAGGGCGAGCATGAAAAGGATCATCACCACCCATAAGATCCGCCAGCCGAGATGGCTTGCGATGAAGACCTCCGCGTTCTTCGCCCGTTTCGACCGCCAGGCCATCAATTTCCCGGAAATGAAGTAGGCGCCGAAGGCCCACAACAGCCCAAATAAAGGGTCTAGGAGATAGTGCTGTTTGGTAAACAAGGTTGAAAGGATCACCACCGGCACGGTTGCCGCCCACAGCCAGCGATAACGCGGTTTCCAATGCCACCAGAAAATAGCCACCAGGACGGTGTTATAGGTGTGCCCGCTGGGCAAGGCATTGTAGGGTTGGTCCAGCGCGTAGATCATCCGAATCAGATTCATCCCCCAACCCTCCCCCACGGCTTCTGGACGGACCACAAAGGTAGGTATTAAAAGATGGACCAGAAAACTGCTCAGGGACATGACCAGGACAGCGGCCACCAACCGCTTGAACAGAGCTAATTCCATTTTGATGGCTGCCCATATGGCGGCAAACACCCACCACCCAATCGCCAGGATATATGGCGCTGTCCATACCGGCCAGAGAGGGATCCAGTCATCCAAAAAAATATGCGATGAAAAACCCCCATTGACGTGTTGGTTGATGGGGAAGTAGATCAGATAGACCCCCAAGATAAGAGACAACCCTAAAATACGCACCCAGAGATTGAGATGAGTTTTATCAAGCGAGGATTGGGTTGCCAGATTTTCATCCACAATGAGACTCCTGCCACGGGGTTACGGAGAACTCATGATCCTGACTTTGAAGTACAGCATCCCAAAGGAGATGATGTCGCCATCATCTATCTTACTGGGCACCCCCTGTACTGCTTGGATGCCGTTCACGTAAGAGCCGTTGGCGCTCCCCATGTCCAAGAGCAAGAGCGCATCCTTGGTGGGGTGCAGGACCGCGTGGAACCTGGACACCCCTTTGGTTATTCCGCTGAATGGGGTCAGGTCCAGGTCGGCGCTGGGCTTGCCTCCCCTCCGGCCAACGACGACATCCTCAACGATCTCAAACCCGAGAGGTTTGTTGTTCTCCCCCGGGCTGATAAGGATGATTCGCCAGGCGGCTTCAGATTGCGGGGCTTTCGAAGTAGTGGGCAGGCGGGTGAATTCCATAACCTCCGATTCAACCATCGGCGAGAATTCAAGTCCCTCGTTATCCTGGGAAATAATAGTGGTATCAAAGGTTGTTCCCGCCTTGAGCCGCTGCGCTAAATACAGGATAAAGTCAATCAATTCTTCTTTGGACTTTGTTTCCAGCCATTCACGGTTGAGCAGTGTTCCGTTCAGTTTTTCTGAGTCTTGAAATTCGTTCAAGGCCATCTTCCCTCACTTGATAATAACTAGTTTCTAAAAAATTCTCTGTGAAAAATTATACCAGAGGATGCTTATACTGCATGATTAAGCATACCCAGATTCCCCGTCCGGGTAAACCGCCCATTTCTCCTACTTTCAGCCTCTTTCAATTGTTTTAGCGTTCCCAGCGAGACGCTTCTCCGGTTAGGCTGCGCTGTACTCCTCCTCCAACCGCCGCATCTCCATGAAAGAAGCGATGCTGACCTCGATCATCTCCAGGGTGGGTTCGTGGGTGGTCAGGCGCTGGAGGGCCAGGTTGGGCTTGGTCAGCCAGCGCACCGGCGCCCAGTGCATGTGCCCCGCCGTCCAGCGGATGTACTCGTAAGCCAGGCTGGACAACACCGGGATCATCAGCACCCGGATCGCCAGCCGGGTGAGCAGAGGCAGCGGACCCATCAGCGTGAACAGCAATATGGAAAACAGGATCACCGTGAGCAGGAATGCGGTGCCGCAGCGGGGATGTTCGATGGAGTGTTGGGAGACGACCTCGGGGGTCAGTTCGGCCCCGGCTTCAAAGGCGTTGATGGTCTTATGCTCCGCGCCGTGATAGGCGAAGACCCGGCCCACCTCGTCCCATTTGCCCACCGCCCAGATATAACCCACCAGCAGCAGCAGCCGCGCCCCGCCCTCCAGCAGATTGTTCCACCAGGGACTCATCTCCACGTACTCTCCGATCAGGTGGCCTACCCCGGCGGGCAGCATGAAGAACAAGCCCACCGAAAACGCCAGCGAGAGTCCCAGCGTGAGGTAGAGGATGGGCCCCTCGATCTGTTCGTCCTCGCCGGTCTGGAGATTGGCGGAGATGGTGAGGGTCCGCATCCCCAGAACCAGCGCGTCCCACAACATCACCAGGCCGCGCAGGAAGGGGATCTTGACGATGCGGCTCTGGTAGATAGCGCCCAGGGGTTCGGTGTGCAGGACGATCTCGCCATGAGGGTCGCGCATGGCCAGGGCGACGGCTTTGGCGCCTCGCATCATCACGCCTTCGATGACGGCTTGGCCGCCGTAGGTAGGGAGTTTGGGTTCGCTCATGGGTTAGGCCGCCAGATTGTAGATGAAGTGGATGAATGCGTCAATGCCCTTGTAGAGGGTGGGGAGGTGCTGCTTCTCGTTGGGCGCGTGCAGATTGTCATCGGGGAGGCCGAAGCCGCAAAGCACCGAATCCACCCCTAATATCTTCTGCATCTGGGCCACCACCGGCACGCTGCCCCCTTCCCGCTTGAATACCGGACGCACGCCCCAGACCGTCTCCTGGGCCTGGGCCAGGGCCTGGGCGGCGGGGGATCGGGGGTCGCTGAGGGAGGCCGGGCTGCCGGTCATTTGTTCCAACACCCAATGGATGCCGGGGGGAGCCTTCTCTTTCAGATATTGGCGCAGGGATTGGTAGACCTCTTCGGGGTCCTGGTCGGGGACCAGGCGGCAGGAGATCTTGGCCATCGCCTGGGCGGGCAGCGCCGTCTTGGCCCCCTCGCCGGTGAAACCGGAGAGCAGGCCGTTCACGTCCAGGGTGGGGCGCGCCCCGGCCCGCTCGACCGGAGTATAGCCAGCCTCGCCCCAGAGAGCCGGCGCGCCGGTCTGTTTTAGATAGAAGTCCTCGCCCATGGGCAGCCGGGCCAGTTCAGCGCGCTCGGCGTTGTCAATGGCGCGGACTTTGTCGTAGAAGCCGGGCAGGGTGATGCGGCCCTGGTCGTCGTGCATCCCGGCGATGAGCTTGGCCAGGGCGTTGGCGGGGTTCAACACCGTGCCGCCGAACGTGCCCGAGTGGAGGTCATGGTCGGGGCCGGAGACTCGCAGTTCGAAGTAAGCCAGGCCGCGCAGGGCGTAAGTGATGGTGGGCAGGTCGGGGGCCAGCATCCCGGCGTCCGGGTTGAGGGCGAAATCGCAGGCCAGCAGGTCTTTGTTCTCCTCGATGAAAGCCCCCAGACTGGGAGAGCCGATCTCCTCCTCGCCTTCGAGCAGGAATTTGAGGTTGATGGGCAAGGCTCCGGCGTGGACCACCGATTCAACCGCTTTGAGGCTGGCGATCACCTGGCCCTTCATGTCCGAGGCCCCGCGCCCGTAAAGGTTCTCGCCCCGCTCGGTGGGGTCGAAGGCGCCCGATTCCCAGAGTTCGACCGGGTCGGGGGGCTGTACGTCGTAATGGCCGTAGATGAGAGCCGTGGGAGTATCCTCCCCGGCCGCCAGAGATTCCCCATAGACCACCGGATGCCCGGCGGTGGGCAGGATGGCGACGTTATCCAGCCCCAGGCCCCGGAGCTGGGCGGCCAGCCATTCAGCGGCTTTCTGCATGTCCGCCTGGTGGGCCGGGTCGGTGGAGATGGAGGGGATGCGCACCAGGTCTTTGAGTTCGTCCAGGAAGCGGGCGCGGTTCTCCTGGGCGAATTGAAGGGCTGTGGATCGTTGGTCGGTCATTTATATTTGCCTCTGCATTCGATTTTTCATGATGAAGGATGATTTATGCCTAAAACAGTCTGATTATACCTTCCATTGAGTGAAAATAGCATCAGTATTTTATTAATTTTGCGGCTAAGAATAAAAAGCATAATTGTTCTTGCCAGTTTTCTTGACCCGGTACATGGCGTCGTCGGCTTTTCTCAGCAGGGTTTCAACCTCCTCGCCATCATCTGGATAGAAGCTGATGCCGATACTGGCGGTGACGATGGTTTCATTTCCTTTGATCTCGAAAGGCTGGGAGAGATGAGCCAGGATTTTCTCCGTCACGCTGGCGGCGTTCTCCCGGTCGGTGATATTTTCCAGAATGAAGGTGAACTCATCCCCGGAGAGATGAGCCACAGTGTCGCTCTCCCGCAAACAGCTTTTCAGCCGCTCTGCCATCGCCTGGAGAAATTGGTCGCCCTGCTCGTGTCCATAGGTGTCGTTGATGCCTTTGAGATTGTCCAGGTCGAGGAACAAAACCGCCAGGAACGAATTATTGCGTTTTGATTGGGCCAGGGCGTGGTTCAGCCGGTCGTGGAAGAGGATGCGGTTGGGCAGGTCGGTGAGAGAGTGATGGGTTGCCAGATGCTCCATCCGTTGTTCGGCCTCTTTGCGCTTGGAGATGTCCTGGGTGATGCCCCGGAATCCGGTGGGGTCTCCCCCTGAATTCAAGATCAAGGAAACGGAACTGGTTAAATAACGCTTGGCCCCATCTTTGGTAATTATTTCCCAATCAACTCCCTGAAGTGGTTGTCCAGTTCGATAGACTCGATTAAAAGCCTCATAGAGTTTGGCTGCGTTCTGCTCATCGGTGTAGTCCCGGTTGTTCATGCCCATCAATTCTTCTGTTGAGTAGCCCATGATTTCACCGGCATGGTCGTTGAGGAAGGTGAAATTCCCGGCCAGGTCAACCTCGAAGTAGATCTCTTGGATGCTTTCGAGGATGGTCCGGTATCGGGCCTCGCTTTCCCGCAGGGCTTGTTCGGCCTTGACCCGCTCGGTGATGTCAATGATGGAGACGAAGACCTGCGACCAGGAGTCCTCGTATCCAGGGGCGATGGAGAGTCTCAGGCTGACGTTCATTTTTTCCCCCTGCATGGTTTGGTTCACGATCTCGATCTTAAATGCCGTCTTTCCCTCGGCCAGGGTGATGAGTTCTTCTTTGAATACCGAATAGGTCTCGTCCCGGAATACTTGGTCCAATTGTCCCAGCAAGTGTTCTTTGCTCTGGGCTTTATACAAAGAGACGGTGGCGTCGTTCACATCTTTGATCTCGGCCAACCTGGCGCACTCCACCACCGCTTCGGGGTTGGCGTCGAAATAGGCGCGGAAATCGTCAATCCCCTGATTCTTGAGGGCGTCAATGTACAGTTTGATCTTGGAAAAGTCTTCGTCCCAGAGCGAGATGGGAGAATCCTCAAAGAGGTTGCGGTAGCGGGCCTCACTGGCTTGGAGGGCCTGCTCGTTGCGTTTGCGATTGGTGAGGTCGCGGCTAAAAACCACCGCGCCGATGAATTCGTCGTTGGCGTTGTAGATGGCTTTGCCTTTTCTCCAGATGGGGATGATGACCCCAGCTTGGTTGAGGATATTGAACTCCCCCTCGTTTGAGCCGGTGGTTCTCAAAGTCTTTCCCAGCTTACGCTGCAGGTCAGTTTTGTCGACGAAAAAATCGGTGGTGTGTTTCCCTTCTATCTCTTGGGGTGGGTATCCGACCAGTTTTTGGTGGGCGGGGTTGCTGTACATAATTATCCCCTGGGCATCTAATACTTCTACGGCATCGGGAGCGGCGTCGAACAAAATGCGGTAGCGCCGCTCGCTTTCCCGCAGGGCTTGGTCGGCCAGTTTCCGTTCGGTGATGTCGGTGTGGATGCCGAATGCGCCCACCACCTGGTCTCGCTCATCCTTGACCGGCGCTCCAGCTACCTGGACCCAGATGTATTCCCCATTCTTTTTTCGGACCCGGGTTTCATAGCGGTCTGAAATCCCCCGCTGGCGCAGGCGGATCTTTTTGAGTTGTTTTTTCTGTTCAGCATCATCGAACAGGATCTGGTTGAGATCATTACCGGTCAGTTCTTCCCGGGTATAGCCCACCATTTCACAGAAACGGTCATTGACAAATTGGATAACGTTTTGGTTATCAATTTGGATCAGGCCCTCGTTCATGTGTTCGACCAGCAAGCGATAGATCTGGCTGGCCTGGGGCGAATTTTCCCCGGGGGGTGTGGAATCTTCCATCATTGAATTGGTCGTGGAGAAGCCAAGTTAGTTTTATTGTCAGACAAGTATATTAACCATCCCATAGTATAGTACAAAAATAGGCAATTTTGAGATTTCCAGCCTGGGTGTGATTAAAATTAGACCATTGTTCTTTCTACCACCAAGCCCCAAAGGCGCAACGACAAAAGGTTTTTCTTCGTGTCTTTGTGCCTTGGTGGTTAATGTTTTTTGTTACTCTTATGGGTCTATAGTGAACACCCCCCCGCAGCTTGAGACCTGAGTGTATCGGGCCGCTAATCCGGCGGCATGCAGGGCCGCCAGGCTTTCGTCGGCGGCCCAGTAGAATTCATCCTCGTCCCAGAGGTCTTGCCAGCCTTGCCGGGCCTGGGCGCGGGATTGGAGCGTCTCGAAGGCGATGTCGGCGATGACGATGCGCCCGCCGGGTTTCAGGTGGTGGTTGGCTATTTTTTCTACTAGATGGACTTTGGCCTCCAGGTTGAATTCGTGGAAGAGGTATGCGGAGACCACCCGGTCAAAGCGGCGCTGCAAAACCGGCGGCCAGGGCTTGGAGATGTCGGCCTGGATGAAGATAGCCTCCGGGAGGCGGGCCTGGGCTTTTTCCAGCATCTTGGGGGAGAAATCGGTCCCCCACAGGGTGCAGCCCAGCACGACCAGACGAGCCGCCAGGTTTCCGGTGCCGGTCCCCAGGTCCAGAGCCGAGGCCGCGGAGGTCACTTGGGCCTGCTTGACGACTTCATCCAGAACCCGGTCGTAGCCGTCGAAGGGGAATGCGCCCTCAGAACCGGATACCGCGCTGTCGTAGTCGTTGGCCCAGTTATCAAATAGCTGCTGGCGGTCTTTCATCGGGGGTAAGCTCTCCATGTTGGGGTTCATTCAAGCCGCGCACCGAGGCGAAGGTCAGGTAGCCGGCCAGCAGGAATGCGGTGACGGTGAGGGTGAAGGCGTAAAACTCTTTGTTGCTCAAGGGGTGGAAGATCTGGTCTGCGATGTCTTTCAGAATGGCCTGGGGGTTGGAGAAGATGTCCCAGCTATTCCACCGGGAGAAGCGTCCCAGGTAGATGCCCAGGCTCCCCAGAGTCAATGTCCATCCCACGAAAAGCCAACTCCAGACCGCCCCCAGGTAGGCGACGACCACATTCTGCATGGTCCGCAGGGAGGCGAATCCCAGGAAGAGTCCCGTCCAGGCGTAGGTAGCCAGGAGCAGGATGTCATACCAAAGGGGGATGTGAGGGCGCGGCCAGAGGTGGAGGAAATCGGTCACGATGTAGGGGGCGTTGGGGAAGAAGAGCAGCCAGAGCGTGGTTGGGAGCAGGATGGCCCTCCACCGGTCCGGGTTTCGGGCGTGGAGGCTGGCCGCCCACAGGCTGCACAGGTAAGGAATCCAGGCCAGCAACAGATTCCAGGGCAGGTTGGCAAAGTTTGTGGATCCGCTCATCAAAACCCGGACCGCGAACATCCCCAACCCCAGGATGCTGTAGAGCAGCATGGGGTAGAAGGTGTGGCGGCGGAGAAAAGCGTAGACGCTCCGTAGTGAATTTATTAGGGTGTGCATGACAACCTCCTAACGTGAATGCCGGTCAGAACCGCGGATGCCGACAGTCCTCCTCGGGTGAATTGTAATCTATGAAGATGAGAGGGAGCTAAGTAGTTGGGCGATTGGGTGACAACGTAATCAGATACTTAAGTGGGGAGAGACTAAGCGCTTAGTTAAGATGATTTTTGTAAGTTTAGTTTGATGGATAAGGTATTGGTAGAATTTATTGGAACACGAAACAACTTCATATCCAACAACCTCCATAAAATGTCATTCCTATCGCCCCACAGCGCAAATGGCGCGGTTCATTGGGGAAGAAACCGGAAAAAACAAAAAACGTTTATCCGCGAATAACGCTAATCTCACGAATTTATTAAAGTTTTTATTCGCGTTATTCGTGTTATTCGCGGATAAATAAGTTTTTAGTTTTTCTTCGTGCCTTCGTGGTCAATTTTTTTCTAATGCGATCCCCTATTTCACCAACATTTACCTAACCAAGCGCCTACTCCTCCGGGACGCGCAATTCAAAGTTATCGAATTCAACCACCATATGCTCGCCTGAGCCACCGGGGCTTGCCCCCAGACCGGCCAGCCCTTCTATGAGGCGGCTGTCCTCAACCTGAGCGACGTAATGGTCGTTGATGAAGAAAGTGAACATATCGCCCTGGGCCAGGATGGTGATGCGGTTGCTCTCCTCCGGTTTGATCCAGGTGGAAAACGTAGGGCTGAGGATGGAGATCCATTCCTGGTTGTACTGGATGCCAAATTCGTAGGCCCGGCTCCCGTCAATGTGGAAGTAGTAATAGTTGCCTCCCTCATCCAGGCGGAAGACCGCCCCGCAACCGCTGGATTTGCTGACCGCCGAGAACTCAACCTCTACGGTTAGATAGAAATCTCCGACCGGCTCCATGTTGGGATGGGTGTGCCAGATGGTCTTAACGTCGCTGTCAAGCGCCCATAGATATTTCTCCCCGTGGAGGGCGGTTTGGATGGAGAACTCCGAGCCTTCCTCCTCTCCCATGAACCAACCGGGGTCCGGCTGGGTGAAAGTTTCTGAGATTACCAGCGGCCACTCCTCCCCCTCGGCGGCGGAGGCAAAGGCCGATTCAACCTGAGCAGTAGCAGTCCCCGCTTGGTCATAGTCTGTTCCATACAAGGGGAGGGGCGTCATAATCCTGATCGGATTGCCCCGTATCGGTGGATATGTATTGACCTGGGACACAGCCAGTACCCTGGCAAAAATAGAATAACAAAAGAAGCCCACACAACACACCACACCCACCAGGAGTCCCACCCCTCCGGCGATCAAGATGATGTTGGTTCTGCGCTGGTTGGACTGAGTTTTTGACTGGAGATCATCACCGTACTGATCGGGGTAGAGTAGCCGGTCAATGTCGGCCCGCTTGAAGGGGTCTTGCAAGGTGTGGAAAGCCCACTGGATATCTTCCCACCGTTCGGCCGCCGCCTCGCCGGAGTCTGCCTCCGGTCCGTATTGCTGGGCTAGACGCTCGTAGGCGGCGTTTATGGTCGCCTGGACGGCTTCTGGGTCTACGTTGAGTATCTGGTAAGGATTTTTTTCCATGTCGATCTCTCAAAGGATTATGGCGTTGGGGTCGCTTCTTGTGCTGGAGCGCGCATTTCATAATTGTCGAACTCCACCACGCTTTCAGCTCCTGCCTCGTCGGCGCCCGCGACCAGCCCGAGTATGCCGGTGGGGATGCGGTCCTCCCTGGCCTCCCCCACGAACTGGTCATTGATGAAGAAGTAAAAGCGCGGCCCCTGGGCGACCACCGTGATGCGATTGATCTCGGTGGGGTGGATGCTGGACGAAAAGGTGTATTCCTGGACCGCGCCCCATTGGCCCCGGAGAAGGATTCGGAATCTGAAATATTGGAATTGGGGGCGGATCTCGAAGTAGTAGTAGTTGTCATCGTCCAGGTAGCGCAGCAGCAGCCCATAATTCCCGCTTTCGTGGCCGCTGATCTGCTGGGCCTCAACGCTGAGGTAAAAATCACTCACTGCCTCCCGCTCAGGATACACGTACCAGATGAAAGATTGGAAAGCCTCCATTTCCCAGTGGTACACGCCCTCGGTGATGGCCCAATTCATGAGGGCGTACTGTCCCTCATCGCGCCCCAGGAACCACTCATCTTTATTCTGGGCGAAGTCATCCGAAAAGACCCGCGGCCAGGATTCCGCCAGGCCCAGGGTTTCCAGAGCGGCTTGATGGATAGCAGTTTGCCGGGCTTGCAAGGCGGCATCCGGGGTGAAGGTTGCGGTAGGCAGCGCTGACTCCAGCCTCTCCGAGAGCAATGGGATCGCCAGCCCTGCGCCCAGGCAGATCAAGCATATGGCCGTCAGGGCCGCGGCTAGAACTACGCACACATTGGTTGAAGATGGCTTCCGCGGGGCTGCCTTCTCAGGGGAATCTTCCCCCTCCCTCCGGCCGTCGAATTGATCGGATGGCATTTGGACATCATATCCGGCCCGCCGAACCGGGTCGCTCAAGACGGCATAGGCCCACTGGATCTCTTCCCACCGTTCAGCCGCCGCGTCGCCGGAGTCTGTGTCCGGGTGGTATTGCTGGGCCAACCGCCGGTAGGCCGCTTTGATGTCCTTCTGCCCGGCGTCGGGGTCTATTTGCAATATTTTGTAGGGATTCTTGGCCATAAATCTCTCAAGGTAATGGCGGCAGCGGTGATGGCGGTATGGCTGTCTGCTCCGGTATATCCAGCGGTTCCGGCGTGCGAAGTTCAAAGTTGTCGAATTCGAACACGCTGGTTATCCCCGCATCGTAAGCGCCCACAACCAGCCCCACTTCACCGGTGGGAATGCGGTCATCATAGGCCTCGTCCACGTATTGGCCGTTGATGAAGAAGGTGAAATGATCGCCTTCGGCTGCTGCGGTGAGGGTGTTCACCCCTGAAGTGCGGATGGAGGCGGATGAGGTGTAGTCAATGACTGCGCTCCATTGTCCATTATGGAGAACGTAGAAACTATAGCGTTGGTTCTGCGGTTGGACCTCGAAGTAATAATAGTTGTCATCATCTGCATATCGCAAGATCAGCCCATAATTCTCACTCTCCTGGCTGGTTATACTTTGGGCTTCGACCTGACAATAAAAATCACCCACCGGCGTTCCCTCCAGGGTGTTGAACCAGAAAAATCCTTCTTTGGACACGGTTTCCCAGCGATACTTGCCTCCGCTGATGCTCCAGATGGCGCTGGCGTAGGTTCCATCCTCCTCGCCCAACTCCCAGCCGGTGCCCTCCGCGCTGGTGAAATTGTCGCCATAAACCAAAGGCCAGCCCGAGGCCAGGTTGAAAAGCGCCTGGGCGGTGCGCTGCGGGTCAGCCGTTTGGGTGGCGGTTGATTGGTTTGTGAGGACATCCTCGTAGCTGACAACAGTGGTGAGGGCCTCCTCAAGCTGTGTGTACCAGCCCCTCTGGAAGAAACTCACCATATTTCCCGCAAACATCACCGCCGCACAAATGCCAACAACCAGCAGCCAGGTCAGCGTGCGTGCGGGGATATTGGCGAGACCCTCGCGCAGCGGCTTGAGGAATTTCTGTATTTGGATTTCCCCGCCGATCTCTTCGATCGAAAATTGCCCGTCGTACATGGCCCGGGCCAGCGGGTTGCGAAGCGTGTTGTAGGCCCATTGGATCTCTTTCCAGCGTTCAGCAGCCTCGTAGCTGGAGTCTACGTCAGGGCGATAGGTTTCGGCCAGCCGGTCGTAGGCGGCCTTGATGGCTGCCTGATCGGCTTGGGGAGTGATTTGCAGGATTTGGTAGGGGGTTTTGTCCATGAGTATGACTCGTTATTTTATGGCGTAATTATGGAAATATAGGGTTGGCCTGGGATATCCACTCATTAAAAGAGAGCTTATCGTAGTAGAGCCGCTGCAGCAGTTGGTAGGAGGTTTCGGTCTCAAACCGGTTATCGCCATGGATCGACACCGAACCCAGAAAGATCGAAAAATCTTCCCCGCCTGCGAAAACAGCCGCCTCCTCCGGAGTTAATTGCTCGACAAATATTTCCGCCATCCCCAGAATAACGGCAAAATGCGCGTCGGGCTGGAAAGACGAGCTTCCCCAGGTGGTCATCATCTCGATCTCCAGCCGCTGACCATGTAGCCGGATAGAGATCACGTCCATGACATCAAACGTGTCCCACAACTTCCCCTCCACCCTCGCCAGGATTTCGCTGCGGAAGGCCTCCAGGTCGGTGATGGGGGTGGTGGTTGCGGTGGGAGTTCGGGTTGGTGTATTGGTTTTGGTGAGGGTGAGGGTTGGGGTGAAGGTAGAGGTGGGCGTCAAGGTGTTGGTTGCTGTGGCAGTGAGGGTGATGGTGGAGGTGCGCGTGGTTGTAGCCGTCGCCGTGG
>CBDUUP010000025.1:0-20890 GCA_965370435.1 uncultured Anaerolineales bacterium
CGTTCAAAGATCTTGAAAATACTCTGAATGAATGTATTTCGCAAAGCAAAAGCGTCTTTATAGATACTACAAGAACATTGATTCAATTATTCAGTTCACAACAATCTCGGGGAAATGATTTTGAAAAATTAGAGACAATCAAGAATGATGTTGCAGCCAAGCATTCACAATACAAAAATGAACTTATAGTCATAATGGACAACATTAAAAGTATTGCGACGTAAGATTTAGGATATCCCGGATAGTTACTCAACAATTAGATAGAGCAAGATATACAATTCGCATCTGAGGGGGTTACAAAGTTTATTTACGAATCAGCCCATTGAACAACTTAGACCGGTGAAGTTCTTTGCACCTCCTTCATCTCTCTTCTCTCAGCTTGATCTCCTGGCACAATGAGATCTAGCCAGGGTTCTTGCCGCGCGCTGTGATAAAATCTTTATTAAGATCAACCAGGAGAAAACCTCATGTTCAAAGACCGGAAAATCGCCTTTATCGGCCCCGGCGTGATGGCGGAGGCCATGATCGCCGGATTGCTGCGCCAGAAGATCGCCCCCCCTGAGGCGCTGCTGGCCTCCGGCCCGCGGGAGGCCCGCGGCAAGAGACTAAAAGACCGCTACCATTTGACCCCCTTCACCGATAACGCCGCCGCGGCCCGCCTGGCGGACGTGGTAGTTCTTGCGGTCAAGCCTCAGCGATTGACCATTGTCCTGGACGGACTACGCGGGGCAGTCAAACCGGAGGCGCTGGCGCTCTCCATTGTGGCCGGCGCGCCGATTGAGAAGATTTCCACCGCCCTGGAAAACGCCAACGTAGTGCGGGCCATGCCCAACACCCCCGCCCAGATCGGGCAGGGCATCACCGTCTGGACCGCGGCCCCCGGCGTCTCCGAGAGCCATCTGGAAGACGCCCGCCAGATCCTGGGCGCATTGGGGGAGGAAGTCTTCATGGCCGAGGAGAGCTTCCTGGACAAAGCCACCGCCCTCTCCGGCACCGGCCCGGCTTACGTCTTCCTCTTCATGGAGGCGATGGTGGACGCGGGAGTGCATATGGGCTTCCCCCGCCGGGTGGCCGAACAGCTCGTGGCCCGGACAGTTTCAGGGTCGGTGGCCTATTACGACCATCTGAGCCAGGAAGAACCCCGCCACCTGGCCCGCCTGCGCAACCAGGTCACCTCGCCGGGCGGCACCTCCGCCGAAGCGCTCTATTACCTGGAGAAAGCCGGATTCCGCACCGCCGTCTCGCGGGCCATCTGGGCGGCCTACGAGCGTTCAATGGCGTTGGGGGAGGACGCTAGAACGGAGAGGCCGGAGGATCAGTAGACTTATCACGCCCATATTGAATGTGATATAGCTGTCGAATAGACATCCAAATTCGACACAACTAAGCTATAATGTGCCTTTATCAACGCCAGTTGACCAGGCGACTAACTAATAATAAAAAGCACAAGCAAAACAAGGAGAGACCCATGAATTCCCTATATATGTTGAAATTAATGTTTTACATTTTTTTTCCGTTGATGGCTCTATTTATGATCGTGATTGGGTTGAGGGTCTTAATCACCAAGCGACCGATGTTTATCTCAGCACGATGGTTCTTTGTTTTTATGTTACTTTTGTTTTTACCCCAAATGGCAAATTCCATCATTATACTCTTCGATTTACCGACTGGATCATTCGCTTGGGTTTTTCTGCTCACTCCCTTGTTATATGTCATACTCATTATCTTTTCCTGGATTCAGATGAAAGGATACATGGTTATAGGAATTAATAACGAATCCTTTCGTACTGCCCTCCTCATGGCGCTGGAAAAACAGGGTATCGAATATGAAGAAACACTGTCTAGCATCAAATTACCTTCCCATCAAGCTGAACTTCAAGTAGCTATCCAATCTTGGATTGGATCGGGACAGTTGAAGCTAAAGAAAAGCCGAGACCAGAGCATACTCAAGAATACTGTCAACGAGATGGTGGATTACTATAAAAACAACGAAGTTAAGATTAACTATGTCACCACTGTTTTCTATACCATCTCAGGAGTATTCATAATGATAATGGTAATTGGCATGATTTATTTGTTTGAAGTAGAGATGGGTTCAATATTTTAGTGAAGGGGTGAATTCAGGAGGGGTCAAATTTAGAAAAGGTGAAGGCTACCATGAAGGATAACAACCCCGAAAAACAGCCTTTGAAATTGAGCCGCAAGGGATTTCTAAAGGCTTCTGTTCACGTCATCCTCGCATACGGATTCGGGTCTCTGGGCGCACTTTTCTACAGCGCCCGCATCGAGATTGAATGGCTCGCCATCGAGCGCGTGAAAGTCCCCATTCCCAACTTGAAGCCGGGGTTGGAGGGCTTGCGCATTGTCCAGATGAGCGACTTTCATCTGCCTCATACCGATATTGACTTCATTCGAAAAGCGGTCGAAAAAGCCAATTCCCTCAACCCTGATCTGGTGGTCCTCACCGGCGATTACGTGCTGCCCTCCGCAGAGGCCATATACGATTTGGCCCCCGCGCTGGCCGAATTGAAGGCTAGATACGGCGTGTACGCCATCCTGGGGAACCACGACCACTGGACCGACGCCGAGTTGATCCGCCGCAGCCTGGAGGAAGTGGGTATCCCCGTGCTGGTCAATTCGGGTGTGAACTTGACGGTGGGCGGAGAAACGCTCTACCTGGCCGGTCTGGATGACCCCTGGGTCAGCCAGGCCGATCTGGAAGCCGCCCTGGCAAATCTGACCACCGGCGCGCCCGTTATTCTTCTCGTCCATGAACCGGACTTCGTGGACACCTTCTCCCAGGACCGGCGCATCACGCTGCAGCTCTCCGGCCACACCCACGGTGGGCAGGTGCGGCTTCCGTTGGTCGGCGCCCTCATCTTGCCTCACCACGGGCGGAAATACGACACCGGCCTATACCGGGTCAACGACACTTGGCTGTACGTCAACCGGGGCGTCGGCGTCATCGGCCCGCCAGTGCGCTTCAATTGCAGGCCGGAGATCACCGAGTTCACGTTGGTCAGGGCGCCTTAATCATAGAAAAGGCAGCTAATAACTGTCCACTGACCACTATCCACTCCCTGTGTTTCATATACCTTGACTCAAATCAAGGAGAATGTGTATAATTTGGGAAAGTGATTATTCTTCTAAGGAGTATGATTAATGATTTCTAAAGCAGACCGTTATAAAGTCGTGATCAATCACGAAGAGCAGTATTCAATCATTCCAATCAACCAATCCCTAAGGAGCGGCCTCCGAGATATTGGCAAAAGCGGAAGCAAGAGCGAATGTTTGAAATATATCGAGGAAGTATGGACTGATATGAGACCGAGTGACAAAGACCGTATCCTTAGAAATATTAGGTAAAAACGATCTTATTATGGTCTCGATCTAACAATAGAATAATTTTCTCCAAAAACCGACTCTAGAAGGAGCATTACAATGCCAAAACGTATTTATGTAGGTTATGTTAAATCATTCAATCCAAAGACCGGCGCTGGAACACTATCTCTAGAAACCGACAGGGATACTGAATTGCGAAAGAGCGCTTATGATTTCAATATCAACGATTCGACCTGCAATTTAGGCTCAAAGGTCCTTCAAGGGATGAAAATAGAAACAAGAATGGATGATCGCGGGCGCATAATCGGGATCAATCCTGCCTAGCCAATGATTCAGTTATTAAACAATCCCAACATTGAATTATAGAAAATACAACTTAAAAACTGTCCACTGACCACGATCCACCGCTCACTGTTTTGTGAACAACTGGACAATTCAGCCTGTTTCAGGTATCATTTGCACGCTTGCGCCTGCCCGTACTGGGTAGGCAAACTAGAAGCGCGTATGGGATACATGGATAAAACGCTGGAATTATTGAAAGAACTTACCGAAGCGCACGGTGTGCCCGGATACGAAGCTCCCATCCGGGCAGTTGTTCGCAAACATCTGGAACCGCTGGGAGAACTTTCCCAGGACAAAACCGGCAGCGTGATCTGCCGCAAAGACGGCAAGTCTGAAGCCCCCAGGGTGATGTTGGCCGGACACATGGACGAGATCGGGTTCATGGTCAAGCACGTCACCAAAGAGGGCTTTCTTAAATTCTTGCAGCTAGGCGGCTGGTTTGACCAGGTCTTGCTCGGCCAGCGGGTCATTGTCAAGACTCGCCAGGGCGACGTGGTCGGCGTCATCGGGGCCAAACCGCCCCACCTGGTGCCCCCGGAAGACCGCAAGAAGGTAGTCGAGAAGAAGGATATGTTCATCGACATCGGCGCAACCTCCAAAGAAGATGTGGACGCCGCCGGTGTGCAAGTCGGCGACCCGGTGATCCCCCGCGCTGATTTCGTCCCCCTGGCCAACGGCCAGACCTACCTATCCAAAGCCTTCGACGACCGGGTCGGCGTGGCCTTGATCATCTCAGCCTTGCAAGAGCTTCAGGGCCAAGACCACCCCAACACCATCTACGGTGCGGCAACGGTTCAAGAAGAGGTCGGCCTGCGGGGAGCGATGACCAGCGCCTGGATGGTGGATCCCGACGTGGCCCTGATCCTCGAATCCGACATCGCCGGGGACGTGCCCGGCATCGCCCCAGAAGTGTCCAGCGTCAAATTGGGCGGCGGGCCTTCCGTGCTGGCCTACGACGGCAGCATGATCCCCAACCAGGGCCTGCGCAATTTTGTGGCCGATACCGCCCAGGACATTGGCATAGATATTCAACATTCCAGCATTGAGCGGGGCGGCACCGACGGCGGCGTCATCCACCGGCACAAGACCGGCGTTCCCTCGGTCGTCATCGGCGTGGCAGCCCGCCACATCCACTCCCACAGCTCCATCATCCACCGCCAGGATTACGACCAGGCGGTGAAATTGCTGGTGGCCTTACTCACCCGCATGGATGCAAAGACCGTAGCCGGATTCACGGCTTAACTTGTCATTATCACGTAGGGGCAGGTCTGAGACCTGCCCTTACATGGCGTATAATATACATGGGTCGCAGACCCGCTCGTAGAAGAAATCAAAAATATTGGCCTGGAGAGATCAAATGTCTGATCTGATCAAACAAATTACAGAAGACCTGCAGCAGCAAATCAAAGATTTTCAACCTGAACTGGAAGTGCGCGACGTTGGCACCGTGATCGAGTCGGGCGACGGTATCGCCCGGGTAGAAGGCCTGGCCGACGTGCGCGCCCAGGAACTGGTCATGTTCGACAACGGCGTGATGGGCATCGCCTTCAACCTGGTGAAGGATCACGTCGGCGTCATCATCATGGGCGAGTTCTCCGGCGTTGAGGAGGGCATGATGGTGCGCTCCACCAACCGGATCGCCTCCGTGCCGGTGGGGGATGGCATGGTAGGCCGGGTGGTTGACGCCCTGGGTCAGCCGGTTGACGGCAAAGGCCCCATCCAGACTACCGGCTTCCGCCCAGTAGAGCGTATCGCCCCCGGCGTGGTGGCCCGCAAGGACGTGGACAGCCCGGTGCAGACCGGCATCAAAGCTATTGACGCCCTCACCCCCATCGGGCGCGGCCAACGCGAACTCATCATCGGCGACCGGCAGACCGGGAAGACGGCTCTGGCGGTTGACACTATCATCAACCAGAAGGGCAAGGACCTCATCTGCATCTACGTCGCCATCGGCCAGAAGAAAGCCGCCGTCGCCCGCACTGTCGCCACCCTGGAGCAATTCGGGGCTATGGATTACACCGTGGTGGTGATCGCCGCCGCCGACGAACCGGCCGCCTTGCAGTACATTGCCCCTTACTCCGGCTGCGCCATCGGCGAGGAGTTCATGGAGACCGGGCGCGATGCGATGGTGGTCTACGACGATCTTTCCAAGCACGCCTGGGCTTACCGCCAGGTATCGCTCATCATGCGCCGCCCGCCCGGACGAGAAGCTTATCCCGGCGACGTGTTCTACCTGCATTCCCGCTTGCTGGAGCGCGCCGCTCGCATGGCCGACCATTTCGCCATCGTCCCCAAAGACTTCGACGGCGAACAGGCCGAAATAGGCGACGCGGTGGACGGCAAGAAATACGAAGGGCCTATCGCCATACACCTGGCCGAAGAAGCCCGCAAGGCGATGGAAAAACCCGACAATTTCAAGGTACTCAAGGTGAAAGGCACCGGCGGTTCGTTGACCGCCCTGCCCATCATCGAGACCTTGCTGGGCGACGTATCCGCCTATATCCCCACCAACGTGATCTCCATCACCGACGGGCAGATCTATCTGGAAGGCAACCTGTTCTACGCCGGTATCCGCCCGGCCATCAATGTGGGCCTTTCGGTATCCCGCGTGGGCGGCGACGCCCAATCCAAGGCCATGAAGAAGGTCGCCGGAGGGCTGCGGATCGAAATGGCGAACTTCCGCGAGTTGGCCGCTTTCGCCCAGTTCGGCTCCGAGTTGGACAAGGCCACCCAGGCCCAATTGAACCGCGGCCTGCGCCTGCAAGAGATCCTCAAGCAGCCCCAGTACGACCCGGTATCCCTGGCAAATGAAGTGATCGCCATCTTCGCCGGGACCAATGGCTACATTGATGATATTGATGTAGAAAAAGTGATTGACTGGGAGACCGCCATGCTCCGCTATATGGAGACCTCCCATCCCGAGATCGGCAAAGACATCGCCGAGACGAAAGCCATCAGCGACGAGACCGAAGCCAAGCTGGGCGAAGCGTTGGATGCTTTCAACGCCACCTGGCAATAAGGCCCTGAACCCCTATGGCATCCGCTAGAGAAGTCAAGCTCCGCATACGGAGCGTCAAGAATATCTCCCAGCTCACCCGCGCCCTGCAAGCGGTGAGCGCCAGCCGGGTCCGGCGGGCTATGGCGGCGGTGACGGCCACCCGCCCCTACGCTTCCAAAGCCTGGCAGGTGTTGACCCACATCGCCGGGCAGCCCGGCCGGGACATGCTGCATCCCCTGCTCACCAAACAGGATGAAGTGAAGAACGTGATGGTCATCATGCTCAGCGGGACCCGCGGTCTGGCTGGAGCTTATAACACCAACATCCTGCGCTTCACCCTGAACAACTTCCGGGAGTTTGAAGTTCCGGTGCGCTACGTGACCATTGGCCGCAAGGGGCGCGACCTCCTGCTGCGCCGCCGCAAGGACATCATGGCCGACTTCAGCGAGGATATCCCCGATAACCCCGGTTTCGCCGACGTTTCGGCGGTGGGGCAGTTGGCCGCGGAGGAATTCCTGGCCGGGAAGGTTGGCGAAGTTTACGTCACCTACACCGACTTCGTCCACATGCTCCGCCAGGACCCCGCCATGAAGAAACTGCTCCCCCTGGACGTGGAGGAGGAGGGGCTGGTGCAGCCCGAGTTCGGCGAGGCGATCCCTCGGATGGCGGCCTCTTATATTTACGAACCGGGCCAGGCTGAAATATTGGACGAGATCATCCCCCGCTTCACCCAATTACAGATTTATCAAGCTGTGCTGGAAGCTCAAGCCAGCGAGCACGCCGCACGCATGGTGGCGATGAAGAACGCCACCGAAGCGGCAGACGAACTGGCCGACGTCTTGACCCTGGCATACAACAAGGCGCGCCAGGCCACCATAACCAACGAAATGCTAGATATCGCCGGAGGCGCGGAAGCGCTCACCCAGGCGTTAGCGCAAACTGAATAACCTGGAGGCAACCTATGGCTGAGGCAACTGGCCGAGTAACACAAATTCAAGGCGGTGTGGTTGACGTGGAATTCCCCGCCGGTCAACTCCCCGAGATCTTTGACGCCATCGAGATCGAACGCCCAGACCAAAGGGCTTTGGTGCTGGAAGTGCAGAAGCACCTGGTCGACAACTGGGTCCGCTGCGTGGCCATGGACACCACCGATGGTTTGCAGCGCGGCGTGGAAGTCCGCAGCACCGGCAGCCCCATCATGGTTCCCGTGGGCGAAGCCGCCCTGGGGCGGATCTTCAACGTG
Organism: uncultured Anaerolineales bacterium; assembly: GCA_965370435.1. GTDB lineage: Bacteria > Chloroflexota > Anaerolineae > Anaerolineales > UBA11579 > CBDUUP01. The sequence goes on from CBDUUP010000025.1 coordinate 7,926, forward strand.
CTGGGCGATCCCATTGACGCCCAGGGCGAGGTCAAAGCCGACCTGTATTACCCCATCCACCGTTCGGCCCCCCCCTTCGAGGAACAATCCACCAGCGTGGAGGTCTTCGAGACCGGCTTGAAAGTGATCGACCTGATCGCTCCCTTCACCAAAGGCGGCAAGACCGGCGTCTTCGGCGGGGCGGGCGTAGGCAAGACCATCATCATCCAGGAATTGATCCGCTCCATCGCCACTGTCCACCAAGGCAACTCGGTGTTCGCCGGAGTGGGGGAGCGGACTCGCGAAGGCACCCAGATGTACCGCGAAATGATCGAATCCGGCGTGTTGAAGGACACCGCTATGGTCTATGGACAGATGAACGAACCTTCCGGCGTGCGCCTGCGGGTCGGCCTAACTGCCCTCACCATGGCCGAATATTTCCGCGACCAGGGCCGCGACGTGCTGCTCTTCATTGACAACATTTTCCGTTTCAGCATGTCTGGTTCAGAGGTTTCGGCGTTGCTGGGGCGCATGCCCTCCGCGGTAGGCTACCAGCCGACCCTGGCGACCGAGATGGGCGAACTGCAAGAGCGCATCACCTCAACCCGCACCGGCTCGATCACCTCCATGCAGGCCGTGTACGTGCCCGCCGATGACTATTCCGACCCGGCCCCGGTAGCCACCTTCACCCACCTGGACGCCACCATCGCCCTGGAACGCTCGATCTCCGACAAGGGCATCTACCCCGCCGTGGACCCCCTGGCTTCCACTTCCCGGATCCTGGACCCCAATATTGTCGGCGACGAACACTACGCCACGGCCCGCGAAGCCCAACAGGTGCTCCAGCGTTACAAAGACCTTCAGGACATCATCGCCATCCTGGGTATCGAGGAATTGAGCGAAGACGACAAACTGATCGTATCTCGCGCTCGCAAAATCGAGCGTTTCTTCTCCCAGCCGATGTCGGTTGCAGAGCAGTTCACCGGGCAGGAAGGCCGTTACGTACCCCTGCGCGACACGGTGATCGGTTTCAAGGAGATCCTGGACGGCAAGCACGACGCGCTGCCGGAGCAAGCTTTCTACATGGTCGGCAATATTGCCGAAGCTGTGGAGAAAGCCGAACGCCTGGCCCAAATCTAGCCCCGAGAGTGATGAATGCCTGTTAGATGTGAAATCGTTTCTCAAGATCGCACGGTATTCGAAGGGGATGTCGATATCGTGATCGCGCCCGGCGTGGCCGGGGATATGGGTATCCTGCCCAACCACGCCCCGCTCCTCTCCACCCTCACCTTCGGCCTCCTCCGAGTCCGGGTGGGTGGGGACGAGCAAGTATTTGCCATCTCTGGGGGGATCATTGAAGTGCAGCCTCAAATCGTCACCGTGCTGGCCGACGCGGCCGAGAACGTGGAGGAGATCGACGAGGCCCGCGCCGAGGCAGCTCGCCGCCGGGCTGAAAAATTGATCGAGAAAGGCCCCCCGCCGGACAGCGACGCTTATCTGGCCGCCGAAGCCGCCCTGCGCCGCTCCCGCCTGCGATTGGACGCCGTGCGCCGCTACCGCAGCCACCGGGCCGACGCCATGCGCTTCCGCCCCGTTGACGAAGACGAGGAAGCCTAAAGCGTATAATGGCCCTCTTTTCGAAAGACCTGGGCGTAGACCTGGGCACGATCTTCACCCGCATAGCCGAGAGCGGCGAGGTGGTCCTTCAAGAGCCGACTATCGTCACTGTTGATATTGAAGAGCAAAAGCTGGTCGAGGCCGGGCAAGCCGCCCTGGAAATGTACGGGCGGGTACCTGAGAACATCGAAGTCACCCGCCCCCTGCAAAATGGCACAGTCGCCTATTACGAGCTGACCGAAACTTTCCTCCGCCTGATGGTGGGCAAGGTGAGCGGTTCGCTGCGCATCTTCAAGCCCCGTCTCATGGTCACAGTGCCTTATGGCATCACCAGTGTGGAAAGGCGGGCGGTGCATGAAGCCGCCCTCTCGGTGAGCAGTGAAACCTTTTTGGTCCAGCAGCCCATGGCCGCCGCGTTGGGCGTTGACCTGCCCATCGGCACCCCCTCCGGCAATATGATCGTCGTCCTGGGAGGAGGGTGCAGCCAGGCTGCGGTGATGGCGATGCACGGCATCGTCTCCGCAGCGACGCTGCGGGCTGGCGGCTTGCAGTTGGATGAAGCCATCGCCACCTACGTGCGCAAGAAATATGGCCTCATCATCGCCCAACCCACCGCCGAGATGGTGAAGCTCCAGATCGGGGCGGCGGTTCCCCAGGATGAGGAAAAGAGCATCGAGATCCAAGGTCAGGACCAGGTCACCGGCCTGCCCAAACCATTCTCCCTCACCACCAGCGAGGTGGTCGAAGCCGTGCAGGAGCCGCTCCAAGACATTGTGGAGATCGCCCGCAGCGTGCTGGAGAAGACCCCTCCCGAATTGGCCTCCGACATCATTGACCGCGGAATCGCCTTGTGCGGCGGCGGTTCGCTGCTGCGGGGCGTGGATAAATTGTTGACCCAGAAGTTGGGCGTGCCCACCTACCGGGTGGACAACCCCACCATGTGCATCGCGGAGGGCGCGCTGCGAGCTTTGGAGTTGTATCCCATCCTCAAGCGCAACCTGCCGCCGGTTTAAGAAAGTTGTCTAAGTGGTCTCACTGGTCTTAGTAGTCTGAGTGGTCGGCACAGATAACTGCAAATGAATTAAATGAGACGGGCTGCCAGCTGGCAGCCCGTTTTGATGTTTAGATTGGGGAGTCTTGTCCTCCGACGGTTCAGACTGGGTGCATTTCAGTTTTGGGGTGTTTTGCGGCTAAAGTCGCCGTGACTAAAGTCACTAAAACGTTTACGAAGTCGGCCTGGGCCGACTTGACGATGTTTTAGTCCGCCGAAGGGCGGACTTCGTAGTTGTTGGCGCGACTTCAGTCGCCTGACTTCAGTCGCTGTGTTGACCCCAAACAGAATTGCACCCGTTCATATTTGTTATCGTCTTAGACTCATTCCAAATAATAGGTCATCCACTGCATGGGGATCAAGGGGTCAATGTAGGTCACCCGCACGTCTTCGGGATGGTTCAGGTGTACGGGCGCATAGTTCAAGATGGCCTTGATCCCCGCCTTGACCAATTCATCGGTGGCTTCCTGGGCGTGGGCGGCGGGGACCGCCAACATGGCGATCTTGACCCTGGCTCTGCGGATGGTTTCTTTCATCTTGGCGGTGTCCTGGATGGTGACCTTTCCGGCCTGGGCGCCGATCTTTTTGGGGTCGTTATCAAAGATCAGTTTGATCCGAAAACCACGCTCGGAAAAACCCGGATAGCCTGCCACCGCACGCCCGATGTCTCCGGCGCCGACCACAGCCACGTTCCAGACTTTGTCTACGTGCAGGATCTCGCTCAACTTCTCGATCAGGAAGGCGATATTGTAGCCCGTGCCCTGCTTCCCGAACTCGCCGAACTGGGAGAGGTCTTTTCGGATCTGGGCTGCCGATATCCCCAGGCGTTCCCCTAATTCTTGGGAGGAGGTGATTTGCCTCCCTTCCTGGGCCATATATTGTATAGAACGCAGGTATGTGGGCAAGCGTCCAATGACGATGTCAGGTATAGATTTCTTAGGCATGATTCGGCACCTTTCATAACAAGACTTAGTATATGTGATTACTCTCTAAATGTACCATAAAATCCCACTTTGTGCAATACCCCACAAACAGCGTACAATCAGAGTGTAACCAGGGTACAACCATGGGTCGGTGATATAATCGGGGAAATCAGTTTGACTGGTAAGAAATCATGTTCATTGACGAAGCGCGAATTCAAGTGGAATCTGGCAAAGGCGGCGACGGGATCATTCATTTTCGCCGAGAGAAGTATGAACCCCGCGGCGGCCCCGACGGCGGCGACGGCGGGCGCGGCGGCGACGTGATATTGGAAGTCTCGCCCCACCTGAACACCCTCTATAATTTCCGCCACAAGACCATTTTCAAGGCGGATCAGGGAAAGCGAGGCGGCGGCAGCAACCAGACCGGCCGTTCCGCCGACCACCTCATCATCCAGGTCCCTCCGGGTACCATCGTCTACGATGACGATAGCGGGGAGATCCTGGGCGACCTGGTGGAGCCGAAGCAGCGTCTGGCAGTCTGCGAGGGCGGGCGCGGCGGCAGAGGCAGCGCTCGCTTCAAGAGTTCGCGCAACAAAGCCCCCCGGGTGGCCGAGAAAGGCGCACCCGGCCAGTCCCTCAACCTGCGCCTGGAACTGAAGCTGATCGCCGACGTAGGCATTGTGGGCGTGCCCAACGCAGGCAAGTCCACCTTCCTGGCGGCGGTCACCAACGCCAAACCCAAGATCGCCGCTTATCCCTTCACCACCCTGGAACCCAACCTCGGCGTCGCCGAATTGGACTACGACACCACCTTGATCCTGGCCGACATCCCCGGTCTCATCGAAGGCGCTCACATGGGCGTCGGACTGGGGCATGATTTCCTGCGCCACATCCAGCGCACCCGGGTGCTGATCCACCTCCTGGACGGCATGAGCGAGGACCCTCTGGCCGATTTCTCTCAGATCAACAGCGAACTGGCCCTCTTCGACCCGGACCTGGCCGATAAACCCCAGGTTGTGGCCTTCAACAAGATGGATCTGCCCGACGCCCAGACCCGCTGGCCGGAGATCGAGGCGCAGTTGAAAGAACGGGGCTACGACCCCATGTCGGTCTCGGCGGTGGCGGGAACCAACACCCGCCAACTGCTCTTCCGCGCTCTCCAACTCCGCCAGGATGCGCCCGAGCCTCCCCAGGTGGTCGGCTTGCCCGTGTACCGCCCGGAGGACGACCCCCGCGACTTTGCCATCAGCCGGGAGAATGAAGGTTGGCGGGTGACCGGCGTTTCTATCGAGAGGGCTGCCTCTATGACTTATTGGGAATACGAACAATCGGTCCGCCGCTTCCAGCGCATCCTGGAAGCCCTGGGGATCGACAAGTCGCTGCGGGAGGCGGGCGTGGAAGAAGGGGACATCGTCTTCATCGGCGAATATGAATTGGAGTGGCAAGACTAGGCAGGCCTGACACGTCTCCTAGAACTGGCAGCTTGAACCCAAACCCATGCGCATTGGCATTTTCGGAGGCACCTTCGACCCGCCCCATTTGGGACACCTGATCCTGGCCGCGGAGGCTCGTTACCAGCTTGACCTGGCGCGCTTGCTCTGGACGCTCACTGCGCATCCGCCTCACAAGCAAGACCGCACGATCACTCCTCTCCAACACCGCCTGGACATGGTCAACGCGGCCCTGGCGGATGAACCGGCCTTTGAGCTTTCTCGGGTAGAGATTGACCGCCCCGGCCCGCATTATGCACTGGATACCGTCCGGCTGCTGCAAGCGCAATACCCCCAGGCGGAACTCTTCTACTTGATGGGGGGCGATTCCTTGCAAAGCCTGCCCACCTGGCATCGCCCCCAGGAATTTTTAGACGCCTGCCACATCCTGGGCGTGATGCGCCGCCCCGGAGACACGATTGGCCTGACTGCTCTGGAATCTGTCCTGCCCGGGATCGGCGAAAAAGTTCAGTTCGTGGATACGCCCCTGCTGGAGATCGCCTCCCACCAGATTCGCCGCCGCATTGCCCAGAGACGCCCCTTCCGCCATTACCTCCCTCCCTCCGTCCACCAGATCATCCACCAACGCAGCCTCTATCAAACCCCTGACTAAGCATTCAAATATTTCGAGCGCCATTTTCAACCGACCAGTCAGACTAGTTCGACCACTCCGACCACTTAGACCACCCATGACCCTTCTCCTCGATGCCCTATTCTCTTCCGTCGCTTTCGGCCATATGGCCGTAGACCTCATCAACGGCCAGCGTTCGGTGCTGCTGGCGTATCTCAGCGAACCGCTGGGTCTGACCAACGCCACGATTGGGTTGGTCAGCACTGCCTATATTCTCTCAGGCTCCTTGGGGCAACCTATCTTCGGCTATTTGGCCGACCGGTATGGCCCCCGGTGGGTGATCTCCGGCGGTGTGCTCTGGATGGCGGTTTTCTTTTCAATGGCCATCCTCACCCCCGGTACGGCTGGCCTGGCGCTGCTGGTGATAGCCGCCATCGGGTCGGGCGCCTTTCACCCGGCGGGCGCTATGCAGGCCACCCTTCGAGGCCGCACCCACTTTTCCGGGCGTGAGACCACCGCGGCGTCGTATTTTTTCCTCTTTGGTCAGTTGGGGCATTTCGGAGGGCCGCTGCTGGCCGGGCAGATATTGGATCGGGTAGGCTCGCCCGGGTTGCTGGTGTTCGCCGTTTTTGCCCTGCCCGTAGGCCTCAACGCGGCCCGCCAACTGCGGGGCACCGCGCCCCTCAAACCCGCCAAATCAGACGCCCCAAACCCGGCGAAACCCATCGCGCGTAAGGGCGCGGTCTTTATCCTGGCCTTTGTCCTGCTGACGGTTTTCCAATCCTGGGCGCAGCAAAACGTCGTCACCTTTACCCCCAAATACCTCCGCGATCTGGGAGAGACAGCCAGAAGTTACGGATTCATGACCTCGCTTTTCATGGGCGGTTCGGCGGTGGGCAACCTTTTGGGCGGCAGTCTAGCCGACCGCTACGGGAAACGCCTGGTGACGATGATCGCTCTGGGATTGGCAACCATCCCCCTCTTGTTGATACCGGTTGTAGGACTGTCCCCATGGCTGTATGTCCTCATCCCCCTGGCTGGCGCGCTGACCGGGGCTACATTCAGCGTTCTGGTTGTGCTGGCCCAACGTCTGATCCCCGGCGGGGTGGGCCTGGCCTCCGGGTTGATCCTGGGCTTGATGTTCTCCGCCGGAGCCATAGGCGCTTTCGTGAGTGGACATGTAGCCGACTGGCTGGGAATCCAGACCGTCTTCTACCTCTCGGCCGGGCTGGCCGCGGCTGCCGCGGTACTGACATTGACGTTGAAGAAAGATTAATGAGTGAATATAAAGTGGTAGATGGCGAATAGTGAAATAAACTGCCGCCGGGAAATCCGGCGGCAGTGTTGTTAGACAGCTTTCGTTTTACTTTTTTAAGGTCAATCGCCCACTACTGGTACAGCGACGCTCACAACGGGTTCAACCTGCGCCTCCGCCTCCGGCGGGTGCTGGACGACATTCAGGTAGCGGACGCCGAGCGAGAAGGCCATCAACCCGAAGGCGATGATGCCCGCGCCAACTATGATTTCTATCAGGGAGGGGACGTAATTAGTGAAGAGCGGCGTGGTTGCATTGGGGGAATAAGTCTGCACCACCAGCAGCCCCACCAGATTGGTATCCCACCGGTAGGCCACGGTTCCCCCCACCACCAGAGCCAATGCCAGAAAACGGAGCAGATTGTTGCTGCGCAGCCGGCTGTTCAACAAGATCACCATGGGGATCAAAGCGCCCATCAGCATCTCCCCCAGCCAGAAATTGATAGCCAGCGGCCCTCCCAGCAGGATGTCCAGGCCTTCGGTCTTGCCCGGTTGGTAGGTGTAGTGCATGGCGAAAACGTCCCAGAAGCGCATGTACAAATAGCCCACCAGCACCCATCCGACAACTTTGGCGACGTTGTCGATCAACCTCTCGTTGACCTTCGCTTTCGAGGACAGCCGGGCGCTCAGAATGGAGGCCAAGACGGTCAGGGAAAGCCCTCCGGCCCCCGCAGAGATGATGAACATCACCGCCAAACCGGGGCGGTACCAGACCGGCCGGGACTGGAGCACGCCGTAGGTGGCCCCCAGCGAGGACTGGTGCAGCATGGAGAGGGCCAACCCGGCGACGGCCAGATAGGGGGCGAAGCGGTGGACCTTGCCCAATAACTGCGATAACTTCGGCCAGCGGCTTTGAATGAAATCTGACCGCCCGATGATGGGGGCCACCTCCATTATTAAAACTGTGAAGTACAAGCCCACACACATGGTCACTTCCCACAGGACCGAGTGCGTGTTCCAGAAAACAAACCCATGCCAGAACCGCAGCGGCTGACCGATGTCGATGAACAAGCACATCATCGCCATCGTATAGCCGATCAGGCCGATGTAAGTCGCCGTTCGGGCCAGAGGCTCATATTGTTTCAGCCCCAACAGGTAGACGGTGGCGCACAGCAGGAAAGCGCCGCCGCTCAAGGCGATGGCGGACAGGTCAATGGTGATCCACAACCCCCAGGGGACCAGATCGCTCAAGTTGGTCACCACTAGACCACGAACTAAAACGATGCCGGCGGCGACCACCCCTGCTGCCATAACTGCCAGCAACCCCATAGACCACCACTGAAAACTAGTCAGCCTTATATTTTTCATTTTCGCGATCATGAGGACACCTCCGGCGGCGCGCCGTCGGCGGGCAAGTAGTACACTCGAGGAGCGGTTCCCAGATTATTTTTCAGACGATAGGATGGCGATTTCGACAACGCACGCCGGACCGAGGATTCAGGGTCGTTGAGGTCGCCGAAGAGTCTGGCTCCCTGGGGGCAGGCGTTGACGCAGGCCGGGGTCGCCGAGGGGTCAATGCCGGGGGTCAGGCCCAGCGCCAGGCCCCGGTCTATGCGTTGGAAGCAGAAGGTGCATTTTTCAACCACACCCCGCGTCCTGCGCTCCACGTCCGGGTCGCCCCAGAGAGGGATAGCCGGGTTATCGCCGGTGAAGGTCTCCCAATTGAAGAAGCGGGCCCCATACGGGCAAGCCACCTGGCAATACCGGCAGCCGATACAGCGGTCATAATCCATCATCACGATGCCGTCCGGCCGGTGGTAGCTGGCCCCCACCGGGCATACGTCAACGCAAGGGGCCTGTTCGCAGTGCATACAGGGAATGGGTAGATATTCGTCCTTCCCTTCGTATTCGCCCACCTTTATCACCCGGTTCCAGGAGAATTCAGGGGGCACGTCGTTGCTGGCCCGGCAAGCCAGGGTGCAGTAATCGCAGCCATTGCACTTGGCCTGGTCAATCACCATCGCCCAGCGATGGTCGCTCTCGCCTTCTTCGCCAGAGGAAGCCATCACTTTGGGCACGTACCGCAGGCCGAGGACTGTGCCGGTCCCCACCAGGGTCAATTTTATGAAATCGCGGCGGTCAAGATTGTTTTTTTCCATTGGAATACCTCAGTTCGCTTCGATGCGTAAATTTCGATACCAGCGTTCCAGCCAGGGAGCGACGATCAACCCCAGCCCCATACCAACCAACCCGGCCACCACGGCGAAGCCCAAGGGGTTCACCGGCGAGGGATCCCGGTTCAACAGGGTCTCTTCCGGGAGGATGATGACCCCGGCTTGGAGCGGGGGATCGGCCTCGGCGCTGCCGGATGTCACCGGGTAGTGCATGGCTTCTGCGTGGCAGTCGTTGCAGGTGTCTAAATCTACGTCAAAAGTGTGAACGCGTTGGCCGTGGCCTTCTCCCATCTGGCCCTCGGACACTCGCAGGAGGCAGTCTACGCACAACAGCCCTTGCTCTGAATGAGAGGTGAAGCTGTAAAAGTGGACTTCGGTATCGTGGCAAGCCTGGCAAAGCTCCTGCACGTCTCCGGCTCTGAGGCTGGTGGAGTGCGGGCTGTGGCAGCGCAAGCAGGTCAACCCATCCTGGCCGTGGGTGCTGTTTTCCCATTCTGCAAAAGTGTCAATGTGACAGTCGCCGCAGATGCGTGAGGACACGTCGGTGGGCATAACCTGGTTAGGGTGATTGCTGGGGATAGGGGAGTGACAGGCTATGCAGGCAACGCCGTCTTGAATCCAGGTTCCGGTCGCCTCGTCATAGCCTGAGACGTGGCAGGCCAGACATGAGCCGGGCTTCCCCTGCTCTTCCCACGCCTCGACAAAGACTGGATCCGAAAGCGCAAGTCCGTGCGCGCTGGTCTCCCAGGTGGTTTGGATCGAGGGGTGGCAGGCTTGGCAATTTGGAACCTCAGCTTCTTGGACCCTCAAATCGGCGTGGACGATAGCCCCCGTCAACAGACTGAACGGCAGGGCAAAGCATAAACCAATAAACAATCGGCTAAGCAATTTCAACATATTCCATCTCCTTGGTATGGGCTGGGTCGGCCAGTGTGAGGGCCTGTTTCCAGACTTTGCAGCCGGTGCAAGCTTTCTCCATTTTTCCATTGGCTCGGAAATCCCAGCAGGGAATGTCGGGGTTTTGATAGGCCTGGCAATTTTCATAGACTTCGGGGGCGCATTCGGTCACCTCCCAACAAGGCCCCATCAGCAGTTTGCCTTTTTCAGCTATTTCTCTCAAGTACTCCTCTTCAGCTTCTTCTCTCCAGCGAGTATCCATCCGGTGCAGCGACCAGGTCAGCAGAACCGTTATGGCAAGAGGAACGCCGAAACGCAGCAAAAAGCTCAAAAGTACGCCGGCGAAAATGATGAGACCATCCATGATCTAGACTCCTGAAAACCGGCGTTCCAGATAACTGCCAACGGTCAGCAGTAAAGTCACCGGTAAAACCAATCTCGCCAGGGTCAAAACTATTAGGAAAACGACTACTTCAAATCCGGTCAACATCTCGGGCCTCCTGTTCTCTTTGAGGGGTATCTTCACTTATAGAATAGCAAATTAGGCCAGGAGAGTAAATCGGACATACACCCGATTTATACATGGGTAGACTCACCCATATAAAATGGGTGCTTCTCCCCCATTGGTTTCAAACGCCAAAAGCCCGCCAATTTCACCGGCGGGCTTTGTATTAACTGTAGAATTGATTATTAGGGCTGGATGATCCCTTTACGAATGGCGTATTTCACCAACTCAGTCCTGGAACGCAGTTTGAGTTTGCGCATGAGGTTCTCCCGGTGCCGAGCCACAGTTTTTGGGCTGATGTGCAGGGTTTCGGCGATCTCGGGATTGGTGGCCCCGTCGGCCAGGTGGGCCAAAACCTCCTCTTCTCGGGGGGTCAAACCGCTTTGAGTGCGCGCCGCTCGGGTTTCTTGATCCTGGGAGAGGAAATCCTTCACCAGCAGCTTGGCCAGGGAGGGGTAAAGATAAACTTCACCGAGCGCGGCGGTGCGGATGGCGGTCAACAGTTCCTCGGGGGCCGCTCGTTTGGGAATATAACCGCTGGCCCCCGCGTCCAGCATCTTGAAGAAGTATTCTTCATCCTCGTGGATGGTCAGGGCGACCACCGCCACCTCCGGTTTTTTTTGCTTGATCTCGCGGGTCACCTCTATCCCCGAACGGTCCGGTAAGCCGATGTCCATCAAAACCACGTCGGGATCGAGTTCCAGGACGGCTTGCAAGGCCTCGCTGGCCGTGCCCGCCTCCCCGATGATGTGCACGTCCTCCTCGCCCTCCAGGAGCATGTGCAAGCCCGAACGCACCACCGCGTGGTCGTCAACGATCAGAAGCCGGATTGCCATTCAGCGCCTCCTCTTTTTCAGAGAGTCCATTCAGTTGGTAAGGGATCGAAATACAGATTTGGGTGCCTGCGCCGATCTGGGAGTCCAGGATGAATTCTCCTCCCAGCAAAGAAGCTCTTTCCCTCATGCCGGTCAAACCCCAGGAGGGCCGGTCCGCGGCGCCTACCCTTTGGACGTTAAAACCGCATCCGTCGTCGTGTACCTGTACGCGCACGTTTCTCTCCCCATAGGTGAGCGACACCCTGGCGGAGGAGGCCTGGGCGTGTTTGATAACATTGGTCAGGGCTTCCTGGATCACCCGGAAGATGGCGATCTTGATCTCAGCGGTGATGGCCTGTTCTGTTCCCGTAACCTCCACCTGCACGTTAAGATTGGCCCGCTCCTGGATCTCACCGGCGTACCAGCGCAGCGCGGCCGGTAATCCCAGATCATCCAGGTGGGAGGGGCGCAAATCTGCGATGATGCGCTGCAGCTCATCCAGGGAGTCGGCGACCAGGCCTTCCAGCTTGCGCAGGTTTTTGGCGCTCAGGTCCAAGTCTTTCCGCAGCGTGGTCGTCACCCCCCGCAGCCCCAGACCGATGGCGGTCAGAGTTTGCCCGGTCTCGTCGTGTAATTCTCGGGCGATGCGCTGGCGTTCGGCTTCCTGGGCGGCAACCACCCGTTTGAACAGTTCGCCGCGCAGGGTTTCCCGCTGCTGGGCCTCTTCAAGTTGAACTCTTTGTAGGGCGGAGATCTGCCGCCGGGTTTCGACCTCCGAGGCCCGCAGAAAGCGGATCACGAAGACCGCGACGACCAATGCCGCCGCCGCGCGGAGAATTTGCACCGGGAAGCCAAACCAATGGTAGAACAATTCCTCATTGACCACCGTAGAGGGGAACAATGCGCTGGGGCGGGTGAACAACTGCCCCACAATCCCATACCAGATGAAAGCCACCGCGGCGAACAAACTGTCTCTTCCAAACCGGGCCATCCCCGCCCGGCGGAAAGCGCGCTGCTGGGCGATCAACCCGGCGCAGGCGGTCAGCGAAGCCGGGATGGCTAAAACATACCTCGACCACACATCGGCGATGTTCCAGATCACTTCCAGATCATAGCGTCCCCGTAAAATGAGCAGCCCAAACCCCCATAAGGCCGCCTGCACCAGGGGAGCCGTCCAGCTCAAGCGGCGGGTGCGCTCGTTGGACGCCAGCAGCGAAGCCCCGAATGCGGTTAGCGATAAAAACGAAAAGGCCAGGATGGCTAAATTCAAGCTTTTCCACGCCAGCGGGGCGATGTTCTGTCCCGGAAGTATGCCCAGGAGATCGCCCATCTCTATCCATTCGTTCAACCCGTGGATGATCCCGAACCCGGCTAGAGGCCGCAGGGCATGGCCCAGCCGGGCATCGGAACCCCGGCCGCCTTCCAATGCGACCGCCAGCCCCATGCTGAAGAAAGCCAGGCCGTAGAAGAAAAACACCAGGGGGATGTGGGGGGTGCTCATAACAGCAAAACCATGGAACCTCTCATCTCACTTGAGCGCTCTCGTCGCTTTGGGGACAGAGAATATTGTTACGAAAATCACTAATGGTATTATACCCCTATCCTGACAAATCATCTTCAAGTCTCGGGAAGGGCTTAGTGTAATGTTAAGCTAAATGTTGGTAAAAGATTGAAACACTGAATCGCTGA
>CBDUUP010000026.1:0-20715 GCA_965370435.1 uncultured Anaerolineales bacterium
ATAAGATTAGGGATACTGTGAGCATTGAATATTATACATCACAACTCATATAATTTCAAAAAAAACTCTCCAGGTTTTTCCGTGAAAGCATCCACATGATTACAAAACTCACCGTTTGACACTTGCCGCTACTCTCCCCCTGGCTTATAATCCATTTGCAATGCCTATATTGGACGTTCAGACCCTGGAGTTCTTCAGCCGCAGCGCCGAGCAGACCCGCCGCGTGGGGATGCGGTTGGGGGTGACCCTGGAGATGAATGCATAATATCAAGGTCGGTCTGGGGGAACTCGAATAGAACGGTTTGACCGGGCTGGATCACGAGAATGTGTCTTTCAAATCTGAGAGCGTGTATGGCTGGGTTTCTTCTTCCATCCCGCGCATCGCCATAGCAAGGGACAGGTTTGCCCACTCGCGGTCAGCTTGCTCGCCGATTTTGTGCTCGCCTTTCGCCATAAGAAATTCGACGAAGTTGAGCACTTCTACTTGAAGCGGTTCTGGAAGCTTGAGCACATATTCATAGATTTTTTTTGATACGATCATCGGTCAATCTCCGTGAAATGTCAGTGGATGGAAGATTGGGTTATCATGTAACATTATACATCGTAATTCATGGATTAACTCGAATAAGTTTTCTATGGTTTTCTGCCGCAGCCTCCCCAAAGGGCACAAAACCAATCGTTTCACACTTGCCGCCGCGTGGGGATGCAGTTGGGGGCGATCCTGGATGATGAATCCTTAACATCAAGGTCGGTTGGGCATATCCCCCTATAATAAGTTCAATTCACTGGTTTCCTGCGCAGCAACCACCAAGCGCTTCCCCACACCCAGGGGGCGTAGAGGGCGAAACTGACCAACAAGGGGCCGGTTGCCCAGGCGGGGGCAATCACAAGCAGCACGGTGGCAATCGAAGAGATGCTCCACTCCGCCACACCCAGCCAGGTCAGCCAGCGGGGGAAACCAGGCGTAGCGAAGACGGCCGGCAGAAGCAGCATGCCGGCCAATGAGTACAGGCCGAATCCACCGACATTGGTCAGGTTGTTGGCAATCTTTTCCATGGCTAGAAAGACGACCTGTAAAGTCGGGTCGGGGTTGGCTATTGTGGCGGCTAATTCACGGGCTAACTCAGGCAAGACGGTCAGATTAACGAGCACGCCAACGATATCGACCGCGGCAGCAATCAGCGCTATCCCAATCGCCAGGTTGCGCCACTGGCGGGCAGAGTCCAAATGACGACCAAGAGCGTAATAACTCCAGGAAAAGCTGAGGGTAGGGGCAAACCAAAAGAGCCAACCGGCCTTCCAGAGCAGGGTGTTCTCGGCGATCCAACTAGCGCGCAGCAGCAGATCAGGCTGGCTTGTGGCAGTGCCGGGGCCGTGGATGAGGACGGCGACAATTAACGCCAAAAAGGTGTTGTTCAACCCGGCCAGGAACAGGCCAAGCACATCCAGACGTATTGCGGCGCGGTTAGCTTTTTCCATTGGAAAACTCCTTCTCAGCCGAGCGGTATCCTAAAATGATGACAACATTGGATAATACGGCGTATCCTGCCAGGGCATAGTACAGCGCAAGAGCCGTTCCCGCATCGGGGCGCAGATCGGCGGAGTGGATTAGAGGCAGGAGAATGAGCAGCAGACCAGTTGGCGGGGCTTGCCAGAACATAGGACGCACCCGCAGCCAGTCGCCATCCCACAGCGCCCAGGCGTATGCGGCGGTATGGGTGATGAAGAGCACGCCGATCAGTCCGCCAACCAAGGGAGGGAGAGTCCAGGGCCAATATTGGTTGACAAGGTCCACGCGGAAGAGCAGGCCCAGGCCGACGACTAGGCTGATGAGCATTGAGAGGCCTGCGACTACCCGGGTTCCGAAATTCAGCGGAATCTGGACTGGCAGCCTTCCGCCGTGTTTTTTCTCATGGGTCAGAAAAATGTATGGCGCAGCGAAGAACAGCACCAGGTACATGCTCAGCCAGAAGGCCAGGTGATACCAGGGGTGGGCCAGGAATGGTTTCAGGTAGAAGAAAGTCAGCACGGTTGCGAAGATGGAAAATAGTGTAATGACGACCATGTTGATACGGACCCTCGCCCAGTTGGTTTGGAAAGCGCTGATGCCGACCAGGAGCAGGGCGTTGCTGTACATCACGCCTATCAGCCGGGCATTGATCTCGGGCTTGATGGTCCAAACAAAGAGAACCTCGGTCATATCGGGCACGCTCATCAGGATGATGAAAGCTGGCAGCCCATTAGCGAGCAATGCCAATAAAACAAACTTCACCCCCTTCGAAAGATCGTTGAACCACCATTGTTTTATCCGATCCATAAAACCTCCAATACTTGTTTAATTCTCAATGACGACGAAATTGAAATACGGCTAACTACGAGTTGTGATTGCTCGATAGTTATGGTGTCGTAAAGTCGCCCATCGTGTTGAGTAGAATAATATATGATTTAATTACTCCATTTAGTCATATTTTATCATACAAATGTCACATCTGGGGTAGATAAAATACTTTATTGAGGTAATATCACAGCTAAATATTTTTATACTTCGACTTAAGTGGATTTCGGAATGTCCTTGAAATTACCGTCACTACGAGCGAAGCGTGGCAGTAACCTTGCTAAGAGTGAAATTGCTTCACCATTACAGGATTCGCACTGACACGATTTTAAAAGACATATCGGAGTCCACTTAGAGAAGATTATCCTTTAAGAATACTGAAAATTATTCAACGGTATTCATAATAAAGGAAAATTCTCTCCGAGTTCCCCGGATTACTGCTCAACAGGACACAAAATTAACGGTTTCACACTTGCCCCTACTCTCCCCCTGGCTTATAATCCATTTGCAATGCCTATATTGGACGCTCAGACCCTGGAGTTTTTCAGCCGCAGCGCCGAGCAGACCCGCCGCGTGGGGATGCGCTTGGGGGCCATTCTGGATTCGGGGGACGTGGTGTGTTTGACCGGGGAGTTAGGCTCGGGGAAGACGACCTTGGTGCAGGGCATTGCGGCGGGATGGGGGTCGCTGGACGCGGTCTCCAGCCCCAGCTACGTGCTCATCAATCTTTACCGCCGCCCGGACGGGCAGCGTCTGGCTCATCTGGACGCGTACCGGCTGCTGGGGCCTGCGGAGGCGGAAGCGCTGGACATATATCCGCTTTTGGAAGGCGGGCCGCTGGTGGTGGAGTGGGCCGACCGGATCCGAGCCGCGCTGCCGGGGGGCGGGTTCCAGGTCAGCTTGAAGTACGTGGCGGAAGATCAGCGGGGGATGCTGTTCTCCGCCGAAGGGGAACGCTACGAGCAAATGCTGGAGACCTTCCGGCAGCAGGTCTTTGGAGTGATATGATGTTATTAGCCCTGGACACTTCTTCTCAGAATATCGGCATCGCCCTCTACGACGGCGCTCAAACGCTCAACGAAGCGGTGTGGGCCAGCGCTAACTACCATACGGTCGAGTTGGCTCCCGCGGTGGAGGCGGCTCTGGGGCGCGCTCGTATGGAGGTCGGCGACCTGGAGGCGATTGGGGTGGCGATTGGGCCGGGGTCGTTCACCGGGCTGCGCATTGGATTGGGTTTTGCGAAAGGATTGGCATTGGCGCGGCATATCCCCATCATCGGGATTCCGACATTGGACATCCTGGCCGCGGCCCAGCCGGTGACTGAGGATACCCTGGCGGCGGCGATGCAGGTGGGGCGCGAGCGGCTGGCGGTGGGCTGGTATAAGGCTGTGGATGGACTTTGGAAGCCCAAAGGCGACCCGGAGATATTGACCGTCAAGGAACTCTCCCAGCGGATCCGCAAGCCGACCCAGGTCTGCGGCGAGTTGGACGAGGCGGGGCGGCGGTTATTATCCCGCAAGCGCAAGAACGTGATCCTGGCCTCCCCGGCGCTGTGTGTGCGGCGTCCGGCTTTCCTGGCCGAGCTGGCCTGGGAACGCTGGCAGGCGGGTAAGGCAGATGACCCCGCCGCGCTGTCCCCGCATTATCTCTCCCAAGGGGAGCCGCTGCCGTCATGATGGCGATCAGCCAGGCGGAGCGGATATCCATCCGCCCCATGGAACTTGACGACCTGGAGCAGGTGCACACGATTGACACGCTCTCCTTCGCCATGCCCTGGTCGCTGCGCACCTACCGGAGCGAATTGACCGGGCAGTCGTTCTCCCTGATGTGGGTGGCGGAGGTTGAAGAGCCGCAGGGAGACCGGCGGGTGGTGGGCATGGTGGTGATCTGGATGGTGGTGGACCAGACCCACATCGCAACCCTGGCCGTCCATCCCGACCACCGGCGTCAGGGCATCGCCTCCCGCCTGCTAGAGACGGCTCTGGACGGGGCGGTCCGCAAGAAAGCCCAGGCCGCAACGCTGGAGGTGCGGGTCAGCAACCGGGCGGCCCAAGCGCTGTACAAGAAATTTGGGTTTGTGAAGGTTGGCCGCCGCCGGGCTTATTATTTGGATAACGGCGAAGACGCGGTGTTGATGACGATTGAGAGGTTGAAAGATTGGTCTGACTGGTCTGATTGGTTGGACTAGTTAGACGAGTGAGACCAGTTAGACTGTTTCCCGGAGGTTTACATGGAGCCTGCTGAAATTCTGCAAGAGATCGGGAGGGAGGTCGCTGGGTGTGAGAAATGCGAATTGCATCACTCGCGGAAGAACGGGGTTCCCGGCGAAGGCCCCCCGGACGCCGATATTATGTTCATCGGCGAGGGGCCGGGATTCCACGAGAACGAGCAGGGCCGCCCCTTTGTGGGCGCGGCGGGCAAATTCCTGGAAGAGATGCTGGAAGGGGTGGGGATGAAGCGGGAGGAGGTCTTTATCGGGAACGTGGTAAAATGCCGCCCGCCGGGCAACCGCGACCCCCAGGCCGACGAATTGGCCGCTTGCGGGGGGTATCTGGAACGCCAGATCCAGGCTATCAACCCGAAGGTGATCGTCACCCTGGGACGATTCTCGATGGCCCGCTACGCGCCCAATGCCAAGATCAGCCAGGTCCACGGGCAGGCGATGAAGATCAAGGGGCGGCTGGTGGTGAACATGTACCATCCCGCAGCTGCGCTGCACCAGCCTTCGCTGCGCCCGGTGGTGGAGGCTGATTTCGCCAAGCTGCCCGAATTGATCGCCTCGGCGGCGGACGCGCCGGAATACATTGAGCCGAACGCGGAAAACAATAATAATGATGAGGAAGCTGAACAATTGAGCATGTTCTAGAGCGTAATGCTCCCAGAAAGGAACGAGAGATGATGGATGAAAAATTGACATTAGGCCCCGGAGAGTTTGGCCCTGTTCGGAAATTTCCTGAAGGAGGGCTAGAAATCCGACCTTTGACCGTGTTTATCGGTAAACAAGGGGTCGGAAAATCTTTGGTTTCGCAGATCCTTTATTTCTTCAGAAATTTACCGTTTCTTGTTCAATATTATGAGGCAAGAGGGGGTACGTCCAGTGAAAAGATAATAAATGATATCCTAGATCACCTACGAAGTGACAAACATCCATTTTCCACTTTTTCGTCTAGTGATGTTTTTCCCACGGTAAACATGGAATGGGATCGCTATGGATTACCATCAGGATTGGGAATCCAGCTAAACAAGGCAGATTTGCAAGCCGTCATGTTCGGAGAGTTGCCTAATTACGTAGAAAGAATTCGAAAAGGCAGTCCTAACTTTACGAATAAAAAAAGCGCTATCTTTGTACCTGCTGAACGAGGACTCTTATTTAGCGCCAGAAGCCCCTCGACTTGGCAGTTACTTTCTATGCCATCCACTATGATTCTTTTTGCAGATGCAATGGAAGAGGCGGGAAACACTTATCGCCGCTGGGAAAATGGCAAACCGGATACTAATGAGGGAATATGGGTTCGAAATCAAGGTAAAGATATTCTCTCGGGAGAAATTGAGAACATTGGTGATATTTGGAGGTGGAAGGTTGATAAGAATATCGCTCTCGATATAGGTATGGCCTCCTCAGGACAAAAGGCTAATGGGCCATTAGTTCTTCTTTCTGAAGTGTTGTTCTCATGGCGCAAAGAAGGGATTATTGATGATCCCTTTTACTTACACATCGAGGAACCTGAGATTCACCTACACCCTGCGGCACAGGACACGTTGACTAGAATCCTCGCTTATTTGGTCAATAATGGGTTCAACGTGATCGTAACCACCCATTCGTTAACAGTTTTGTACACCTTGAACAACTTGATCTCAGCGTCTGAACTGCTACCCAAAGATTTGAGAGAAGATGGCGTGCCTGAACCTGAGGTGCGTCTATCGCCGGATAAGGTTGCGGCCTATCTTTTCAAAGACGATGGGGAGGTTGAGTCAATTTTGATGCCAGTTGATCTCTCAATTGAAGAAAATGGCAAGGAAAAAATTGAATGGCTAGATGAAGATCGTTTACGTGAGATGGACCAAAATCTCGAACAGCAGTTAAATCGAATCCGCTCGTATGGCGTCCTTTGGGGCGTTAAGGGAAAATGATGCTAAGTGAAAACTATAAAAAAAGTGGTCTCACGTATAAGGAAAAAGGTAAACGGATCAGCTTAAGACTGGATCCAGGAGAATCAGCAGAAGCATATGAAATAGAAGAATACTTTGAAGAACTTTTCAATGGGCAAGCTACTCGCCCCCAAACAGCCGATGGGCTATATGCAGGACGATTGCCAAATGGAGAGACTTGCGTTATTGTGGTAGAGTTGGAAGGAACTAGTACAAATTTTGGTGAAGCTACAAAACAAGTTGAATCTACTATCGAAATCCTTTGTAGGACTTCGAGAAATCCAGCATTGACCGATGACGGCGAAAGACATCACCAAAATGCAACAGAAGTTTATCCACTCTCTTCAGACCATCGAGTGATGGGTATTGTGGTTGGATCCAAAGCTGGGAGAGGATACACTCCCAAAGTTAAGACAAAAAGTGGTAAACGTTTTGTCATTAGCCGAGTTAGGTCTCGCAAACAAACGCATCAGTACTCGTTACAGTCCCTTATAGATGAAATTGAGAAAAATGCTGGCGGCAAGTGATTGCTGCATGAAATGCAAAAGAAACTTGTATGAATACTAATACAACCAAAGATCAACTCCTGGAACGCCTGCGCAAGCGCACGGGGCGGGTGGCTGTGCTGGGGCTGGGGTACGTGGGCCTGCCGCTGGCGGTTTTGTTCGGCGAGGCCGGGTTTGAGGTCACCGGCGTGGACCCGGATGTGCGCAAAGTGGAAGCAATTAACCAGGGGAAGAGCTACATCCCCGACGTGCCTACTGAGAAGGTGGCCCGGCTGGTGGAGGCGGGCAAGCTGAAGGCGACCAGCGATTACGCTGCATTACAGGAAGTGGATGCGGTCAGCATCTGCGTGCCCACTCCCTTGCGCAAGACCGGCGACCCGGACCTCTCCTTCATCGTCTCGGCTATGGAAGACCTGGCCCAGTTCGTTCACCCTGGGATGGTCATTGTACTTGAATCCACCACCTATCCCGGCACCACCCGCGAGCTGGCGCTGCCTATTCTGACCGAATCCAGCGGCCTGACCGTGGGGGAGGATTTCTTCCTGGCGTTCTCCCCGGAGCGGGTGGACCCCGGACGGGAGGACTGGACCACGGCCAACACCCCCAAGGTCATCGGTGGGATCACCGAGACCTGCACGGAGGTCTCCACCGCCTGGTACGAACACGTATTGAAGGTCGTCGTGCCGGTCTCCTCCACCGAGGTGGCCGAGTTGTCCAAGCTGCTGGAGAACACTTTCCGCATGGTCAATATCACCCTGGTCAACGAGATGGCGCTGATGTGCGACCGGTTGGGGGTTGACGTGTGGGAGGTGGTGGAGGCGGCGGCCACCAAACCTTTTGGCTTCATGTCTTTCAAACCCGGCCCCGGGCTGGGCGGGCACTGTATCCCCGTAGACCCGCTCTACCTCTCCTGGAAATTGCGCACTCTGAATTACACGGCCCGGTTCATTGACCTGGCCTCGGAGATCAACGCCAACATGCCCCGTTTTGTGGTGAGCAAGGTGCAGGACGCGCTCAATGATACCCGCCAGGCCCTCAAGGGCAGCCGCATCCTGGTTCTGGGCGCGGCCTACAAACCGGACGTGGACGACCTGCGCGAATCCCCGGCCCTGGACGTGATCGGCCTGCTGCGGCAGAAGGGCGCGGAGGTCAGCTACCATGATCTCTACATTCCCCACATTGAGCACGAAGACTGGAGTCTGGACAGCGTGCCAGACCTGATGGCGGCGGTCGGGGAGGTCGACTGTGTGGTCATCATCACCAACCACAGCGACTATGATTACGCCGCTTTGCTTGAAGCGGCCCGGTTGATCGTTGACACCCGCAACGCGCTGGGGGCGGCGGGGCGGGAGAATCCCAAGGTTGTGAGGCTGTAAATGGCGCGATATTTACTCACCGGCGCAGCCGGGTTCATCGCCGCGCGGGTGGCCGAGTTCCTCCTGGATGACGGCCACAGCGTCTACGGCGTGGACGACCTGAACGATTCCTACGACGTGCGGATGAAGGAATACCGTCTGGCGAAGCTGGAGAGCCGGGAGGGGTTCACTTTTCAAAAACTGGACGTCGCCGACCGGGAGGCGGTCGCCGCGCTGGGGGAGGCGGGGCCTTTCAATGGGGTCATCAATCTGGCAGCCCGGGCGGGGGTGCGGGCCAGTGTATTGGATCCCTGGGTGTATGTGGACACCAACATGACCGGCACCCTCAACTTATTGGAGTTGTGCCGCCACAACGATATCCCCAAACTGGCGCTGGCTTCGACCTCCAGCATTTACGGCGAGAATGCCCCCCTGCCCACCCCGGAGACGGCCGATAGCAGTCTCCCCCTCCAACCTTACGCCGCCACCAAGAAAGGCGCCGAGGCCATGTGCCACGCCTATCACAATCTTTACGGGATTGACGTGACGGTGGTGCGCTACTTCACCGTTTACGGCCCGGCGGGAAGGCCGGACATGGTGATGTTCCGTTTCGCCCACTGGATCAGCGAGGGGAAGCCGGTGAAGCTCTTCGGCGACGGGGATCAGACCCGGGGCTTCACCTACGTGGACGACATCGCCCGAGGCACCATCCTGGCGCTCAAGCCGCTGGGCTATGAGATCGTCAACCTGGGCGGCCACGAGACCATCAGCATCAATGATTTGATCAAGATGCTGGAAGACTTGATAGGCAAGGAGGCGCAAATCGAATATTATCCACCGCCGCCCGCCGAGATGCAGGCCAGCCACGCCGAGGTGGAAAAAGCCGGGCGTCTGCTGGGCTGGGAGCCGCAGGTCTCTTTAAAAGAAGGCGTGGCCCGTCTGGTGGATTGGTACAATGCCGAGCGCGAGTGGGTCAAGCACATAAGGGTGGAGTGAGGCAGGCATGTTGAAGTCTCTTTATGCCTGGGCGCGGGGCATCTTTCACCGGATATTCACTACCGAACTCATGCGCCGGGTGGTCAAGAACACCGGGTACCTCTCCTCTGCTGCGGGGATCTCCTTTGTGCTCAGTTTTTTGGGCGGTATCCTCGCCGCACGTCTGGTGGGCGTGGAAGGACGTGGAATCGTGGGAGTGGTGGTGCAGTTCAGCACTATGGTCAACAGCGTCACCTCCTTTCGGATGAGCGAGTTGGTGGTCAAATACGTGGGACATTTCAGCGAACAGGACGACCAGACCCGGGCCGCGGCGGTGTTCAAAGGGGCGGCCCTGGTGGAAATGCTGACTTCCTTTATCTCTATCGCCCTGCTCTGGCCGCTAACCTATTGGCTGATCGCCCCCCAAGGGGTGCAGTTATTCTTGGGCGACATCGAAAGCCCAGAAAAAGTGACCTGGGTGCTGTTCTATGGAACCGGGTTGATTTTCATCAACATGGCGATAGAAAGCACCACCGGACTGCTGCAAATATTCAACTGCTTCCGCCAAATCGCGGTCATTAACGTACTTCAATCCATCACTGTGATCACGGTGACAGTCAGCGCCCTCATCCTGGGCGGAGACGTGTTCACCCTGCTGATGGCGTACCTGGGGAGTAAACTGGTCGGCGCAGTGGGAAAAAGCGCCATCGCGCTGCGGGAAGCTAATAAAACTTGGGGCCGCGGCTGGTGGCGGACGCCGTTGAGTGTACTGCGCGGCCATATCCGCGAACTGGCGGTGTTTGGGATCAGCACCAATTTGAGCGGAACGCTCAGCTTCATCGTGCAAAACTCCGAATCCCTGTGGATCTCGGCGTTCCGCCCCACGGAAGAAGCCGGTTATTACAGCATTGCCAAAACGGTAGCCAATATTGTGCTGATGCCGATCATGCCGCTGCCCAAAGCCACCTATCCAGAAATGGCCCGGCAGGTGGCCCGCCGCAGTTGGTCGAATTTGCGCAGCGTGCTGCGCCAGGGTTCGCTCCTGGCGGGTATTTACACGTTGGCGTCGTCGGTGGGATTGGTGTTGTTTGGCAAATTCATTATTTCGATCTACGGCGTCGAATTCCTGCCCGCGTATCCGGCCTTGATGATCATGTTGGTTGGGCTATTGGTCGCCAACACTTTTTATTGGGCGCGCCCGGCTTTGCTGTCTCTGGGACTACCCGATTACGCCACCAAGGTGAACCTGGGTGTGACGATTTTAAATATCATTGGAGCGCTCATCTTGATCCCTCAGATCGGTTATCTCGGCAGCGCGGTTATGCTGACCATTTCTTATTTGTTCGGTATCACGCTTTCGGTGTTGAAGGCGCGGTCGGAACTGCGGCGTTTGGAGGCGATGGATGGCGGCGCGTGAGAGCAAATCGCTCGTCGGGGCGCAGCATAGCTGCGCCCCTACGAGATGGTTGATCCAATGAAGATCGGGATGTTGGTGGACACGTATTTGCCCATCATGGGGGGGGCGGAGATTCACGTCCTGGAATTGAGCCGGGCTTTGCGGGGGTTGGGCCACGAGGTGGAGGTTTGCACCGCGATCCCTGACGGCCCTGACCGTTCTGGGGATGAGTTCCCTGTGCTGCGGCTGGCGGGGTTGTCCGGCGGGGGGTGGCGAGCCTTTCTCAAGATTCCGTTGGCATTACCGCAGTTGGTGAAATTTATACGCCGGGTGGATTTCGTCCATTGCCATTATTCTTTCCTCTTGGCCGCCCTGGGGACGGTATTGGGACGCTTGATGGGGGTTCGCACAGCGGTCACCCTTCACGGACTGGGAACCCTGGAGTCTTCGGTGAACAAACACGTCTTGCGGCGGCTGTACCGATGGGTGTCGCTCAAGCTGGCGGACACCATCATCGCCACCAGCGAGGAGATGCGGGGGGTGGCCTTGCGCTTCGCCCCCGATGAGCGGATCGTCATCATCCCCAACGGCGTGGACACCGCCAAGTTCACTCCCCAAGAAAAAGCGGCGAATGAGGATGAATTGATCGTCCTCACCATGCGGCGGTTGGCGCCCAAGAATGGGGTGCAGTATCTGGTGGAGGCGGCGCCGGCGGTGATCGAGGCTGTGCCCAACGTGCGCTTCTGGGTGGCCGGGGAGGGCAAGCTGGAGGGCTATCTACGAGGTCGGGCCGCTGAACTGGGCGTGGAGGGACATTTCCGCTGGATCGGAATCGTCCCGCATGAAGAGACCGGCGACTATTACCAGGCGGCGGACGTGGTGGTCTTCCCCTCCAGCGCCGAATCCACCAGCCTGGCCTGCCTGGAGGCCATGTCGATGGAGAAGGCGGTGGTCGCCAGCGGGTTGGCGGCGTATAAAGAGATGTTGGGGGCGGAGGAACGGGGGCTGCTGGTGAACCTGTTCGACCGGGAGGCGTCGGATTACGACGCGCCGTTGAGCCTTCCGCCGGATCGGATTCAGGCGTTGGCGGAGGGGATCATCAAGGCGGCGCAGGATGCTGATCTACGCCGGGAACTGGGGGAGAGGGGACGGCGTTTTGTGATTGAGAATTATGATTGGGGCGCGGTTGCGGAGAAGGTTGTCAATATATATTTAATCCCCTCGTAGGGGCGCAGCGCTGCTGCGCCCCGAATTTAGATTCATTATTACGAAGCTCATGAAAATTGCTTTGATTGCTCCCACCTATTTGCCCTCCCGGAGGGCCAACACTGTGCAGGTGATGAAGATGGCGCAGGCGTTGGTTGGCTGCGGGCAGGAGGCGCGCGTCTGTGTGCCGGGGGTTGATCCGGGGGTGGGGTGGGAGGAATTGGCCGAGCATTATGGGCTGGAAAGGCGGTTCCCGATTGCGTGGCTGGCCGCTCATCCACGGCTGCGCCGGTACGATTATGGTTACCGGGCAGTGGGCTGGGCGCGGAGGTGGGGAGCGGAGTTGGTTTATACCCGGCTGCCCCAGGCGGCGGCGATTGCCAGCGGGAGAGGTATCCCGACCATTCTGGAAGTTCACGATCTGCCCCAGGGGAGGATGGGGAGGTTCCTTTTCCGGCGTTTCTTGAGGGGACGGGAGGCGCGGCGGTTGGTCGTTATCACCCATGCGCTGGCGCGAGACCTGGCAGCCAAGCTGGGCGCGCCGGAGGATGGGACATTCACTTTGGTCGCGGCGGATGGGGTTGATCTGGAGCGGTATGCCGATTTGCCTGTGCCGGAAGAGGCGCGGCGTTCGTTGGATATGCCCAACCGGTTCACGGCGGGGTATACCGGCCATCTTTATCCCGGACGGGGGGCTGAACTGATGTTAGCCATCGCGGCGCGATTGCCGGAGGTGACGTTCTTGCTGGTGGGCGGAGAACCGGATGACGTGGCGAGGGTGCGAACTGAAGCGGAAGCCGCGGGGCTGGATAACCTGGTCTTGACCGGGTTCGTGCTTAACGCGGAGCTGCCCCGCTATCAGGCGGCCTGCGAGGTTTTGCTGATGCCGTATCAACGGCGGGTGGCGGCTTCGGGCGGGGGGGACATCGGACGCTACCTCAGCCCGATGAAGCTCTTCGAATATCTGGCCTGCGGGCGGGCGGTGATCTCCAGCGACCTGCCGGTGTTCCGGGAGACGCTTTCGGAGGAAAACGCGGTATTATTACCTCCTGACGAGCCGGAAACCTGGGTCGATGCTTTGGTTGCGTTGCAGGCTGACCCCGAAATGCGCGCCACGCTGGCGGCCAGAGCCAGGCAGACGGCGGAGGCTTATACCTGGGAGGCGCGGGCGGAAAGGATTTTGGAAGGCATCAAAATTTAATAGGACGCTGATTGACGCGGATGAACGCTGATTTTTTTGTTTTATCAGCGACCGAAGGCAGCGTTTATCCGCGTCCCTTTTTCTTCACGATAATAAATTATGACTGAGCAAGCGCAAAAGATTTCTATTCAATGGCGGCGGGGGATCATGGGTGGGTTGGGCCTGGGGGGGCTGGCGTTTCTGCTGGCCTGGGTATCGACCGGGTTCTCCGGCGTGGATGGGTGGGCGTCGTTCCTGGCGATGCTGGGGCTGGCGGCGGGTCTGCTGTGGGGAGGATGGCGCGGCCTGCGAGGCGAAACGCCTCCCCGTTGGCTGGGATTCTTGTTGATCGGGGCGGCGATACTGCGGCTGGCGGCGGGGGTGTTGTGGTTCGTGGCGCTGCCGGTGGGGGGGCATGGCAACCCGGCGGAATTGGGAGGCTACGTCATGGAGGACGCCCGGCACCGCGACCAGGCGGCCTGGGAATTGGCTCAATCAGATGATTCCCTGCTCAAGGCATTCAGCCGAGATTTCCGCATGGCCGACCAGTACGGCGGGCTGCTCTTCGTGAGCGCCGCCTTCTACCGCACGTTGGGCGGGACGGTTCACCAACCGCTGCAAATGGCGGTGTTGACGGCGGCTTTTTCCTCGCTGGCGGTGTTGTTCACCTGGGGCTTCGTCCGGCGGGCCTGGGATGATAAAACAGCCTGGCTGGCGGCCTGGGTTCTGGCGGTTTATCCTGAGGCGGTGATGCTGGGCAGCTCGCAGATGCGGGAGGCCTTCACGGTAACGCTATTAATGGCGGCGGTGTACGGGCTGATCCATTATTGGCAGGAACGCTCCCGGGTTGGCCTGGCCTGGACGCTGGGCGCGCTGCTGATCTGTTTGCCCTTATCGCCGCCGGTGGCGGTACTGATCGCGGGGACCTTGGGAATTCTGGCTCTGGCTATGGGCGAATGGCAGGCGCTGCGCAAGCCCCGGTTCTGGCTGGCGGCGGGCGGGTTGGCGGCGTTGGCCTTGGTCGGCGCGTGGCTGTTCTGGGATAAGATCGCCCCTCAAGGGGTGGCGTCGCCTTTAGAGATTTTTCAATATTGGGTTGTCGAAATCGCCCGATGGCAAGCCTACTACGCTGAACGGGCCTCCGGCTGGCTGCAGAAGATATTTAATAGCACGCCGGAATGGACGCACATACCCTTCCTGTTGGGTTACGGGGTGGTGCAGCCTTTGCTGCCCGCGGCTTTGGTCGCGCCCAGTACGCCGATCTGGTACGGGCTGGCAGTCTGGCGGGCGACGGGCTGGACGCTGCTGCTGGCGGCGCTGTTGTACGCCACCTTGCGCAGCTTCCGATTCAAGAATTGGCGTGGATTGCCTCTGGGCATTAGCCTGGTGGTCTGGGCGGGAATCCTGGTGTCATCCTACCGGGGGGGCGGAGACCAGTGGGATAACCCCCGCTACCGGGCGACTTTCGCCGGATTGCAGATCGCCCTGGCGGCCTGGGCCTGGATAGAGCAGCGGCGCTCTCCCGACCCCTGGCTGCGGCGAGCCTTGGTGGGGGCCGGGTTGGTGGCAGCTTGGTTCATGCCCTGGTATTTGCGGCGGTATACGCCTCTGGAATGGCCGGTGGTGGACCTGTTCAAGACCGCCGGACTGGGACTCATCACCGCGGCGTTATATTGGCTCTGGGATTGGGCCAGAATGGAAAATGATGAAACTTAGTGAAAGGGAGTCTGTATGCCAACGGCGTTAATTACCGGGATCACCGGACAGGACGGCTCTTACCTGGCGGAGTTCTTGCTGGGGAAGGGGTACAAGGTGGTGGGGATGGCGAGGCGCACCAGCACGGCCACCTTTGAGCGTATCCAGCACATCCAGGACGAGATCAACGTGGTCCAGGGCGACCTGCACGACCAGAGTTCGCTGGTTGACCTGATCGAGACCTACCAGCCGGAGGAAGTCTACAACCTGGCGGCGCAATCCTTCGTGCCGGTCTCCTGGAGCCAGCCGGTGTTGACCGGCGAGGTGACCGCCCTGGGCGTCACCCGGCTTTTGGAGGCGATTCGGCTGGTGAACGCTAAAACGCGCTTCTACCAGGCCTCCTCCAGCGAGGTATTCGGCAAGGTGCGCCAAACTCCCCAGAAAGAGACCACTCCTTTTTATCCCCGCAGCCCTTATGGGGTCGCCAAGGTGTACGCCCATTGGATCACGGTCAATTACCGGGAATCTTATGAGATGTATGCCGCTTCGGGGATCCTGTTCAACCACGAAAGCCCCCGGCGAGGTATCGAGTTTGTGACCCGCAAGATCACCCACGGGGCGGCGCGGATCAAGCTGGGGCTGGCCGGCGAGCTGCGGCTGGGCAACCTGGACTCCCGCCGGGACTGGGGCTTCGCCGGGGATTACGTGGAGGCCATGTGGCTGATGCTCCAGCAGGATGCGCCGGAGGATTACGTGATCGGAACCGGGGTGACTCATTCGGTGCGGGAGTTCTGCGAAGCGGCCTTCGGCTATCTGGGATTGAATTACGAGGATTACGTGGTTCAGGACGAACGCTTCTACCGCCCCCTGGAGGTGGATCAACTGATCGCCGACCCGTCCAAGGCCAAAATCCAGATGGGCTGGGAGCCGCGGGTGGCTTTCGGCGAACTGGTGCAGATGATGGTGGAAGCGGATTTGAAGTACCTGGCGCAGGAGATTTTTTAAATGGACAAGAATTTGCGATTAGGACGGCTTGCTGATGTGCCTTGGCTTGCGAAAGGATTGGCATTATTGGGCGGGATTATTTTCAGCATTCAGTTGTGGACATATGCTCATACCCAATCCTCTGTGCTAGACGAGGGGTTGTATTTGTATAAAGGATATCAATATGCAATTGGTAGTTATGTACCCTTCCAAGACTATGGTTTCTGGACGAACCATATGCCGTTATCTTTTCTCATCCCCGGGTATATCCAAAAATGGTTTGGGCCAGGTCTACGGGAGGGACGATATTTCGCCATAATAATAAGTATACTTATGTTAGCTGGGGTTTGGGTGGTTGCGCGACGTTTGGGAGGAAAATGGTGGGCTACAACATCGGTTTGGATTCTTGTCATCAATCCTGTGGTCGCCAAGATGTATAGTGTGGGAGTCTCGCAAGGAATAGTTGCTTGTATGTTGGTCTGGACACTCGTACTAACCCTGGGAGAAGATCGCCCACGTTGGCAAATCTGGTTAGGTTCTGCACTTGCGGGAGTTATCCTCTTGACGCGGGTGAATCTAACGCCTTTACTACCGTTACTCTTAATTTACATTCTTTGGCAGCATGGTTGGCAGGTTGGTGTACAGGCATTTGTGGCTGGGGTAATTCCGTTACTTATTTTTCATGGTTTATATTGGCCGAATATTTTGAAGCTATGGGCATATTGGTTACCAGAGACATTAATGCCGCCATTGGCGCCATGGAGACCTCCCCCGGATACGCTGCCAAGTTGGTCCAGCCCCAATGAATTGAATGACCAAATCCTTAGTTTCATTATTGGAATCCGGCACCATTTCCTGGTAATGGTTGGAGTCTTTACATCTTGGATCCTGTGGCCAAAAAAAGAGAAGTGGGGTAGCCAGAATCGCTTCCGAATGGCGATTTTTCTTTCTATTCTCTATGCAGTTTTGTTGTTATTGCACATGTGGGTAACTTTAGCAGGGACTCAATGCGTCTACTGCTTAAATGGGTACATCGCGTTCTTCATGCCTGTGGGAATATTTATTATCATCTTGGTAATACCCTTGAGTAAAGACTCGCTAACGACTAGGCGAAGTCTAATCATTTTTGGTCTGGTATTGATAATATCAATAGGACTAGGATACGGAATCAGCGGAGATGTAGGCCGCGAGCTATTCTCTAGGAAATTCATTAAAGATTTACTTTTCACAAAGGTTTATTGGGTTCGTTCCTTAGGTGAGCAACTTGTTAAGTTGAAATTGTGGATATTGATAGCCAACAAATTGAGGTTACCGATAAATTCTGAAGGGTACACAAAAATTTTTATCCTCATGCAAAGAGTACTACCTACCTTAGCAGGGCTGACCATCGGTTTGCTCATCCTTGTGATTTCCTTATTGACCCAATTGGTTTTGACTCTCAGAAAATCACTGCCCGAATATAAAGTCGGCTATACTACATTAGTGATATTCTTAGGAATGGGTGTTCTCCTAAGTCCAACGGATGTTTTAGGCAACGGCGTTTATGAGCATGACTGCAAAGGAAATATTTTGAACTTATATGAAGATGCCGGCCAACATCTTGCCGGGATAATTCCATCAGGTTCGATAATTTACTGGCAAGCATATTCACCTGTATCTTTGTTATATTTGCCCGATATTGAAATATTCCCATCCCAATTAAATATTGGATACTCGTTTCGATTGGGCGGTAAAGCGGCCGAGTTCGAGAAATACGGTTTCTGGAATCAGGAACTGGCGGATCAATGG
Organism: uncultured Anaerolineales bacterium; assembly: GCA_965370435.1. Taxonomy (GTDB): domain Bacteria; phylum Chloroflexota; class Anaerolineae; order Anaerolineales; family UBA11579; genus CBDUUP01. The sequence goes on from CBDUUP010000026.1 coordinate 17,570, forward strand.
ATTATGAAGGCCGATTACGTCTTAGTAGAAGACCGTTTTCAATCTGAATGGTTGCTAGATATTGTCAGGTCAGATAGCTTCAACGAGCTAGAACCAACTCCTTTAACCAATCTATGTCGCGAAGGTTCGTTTATCCATATTTTTGAGAGGGTTCCGTAACCAACGAGACTTTAGAATGGTATTCACTAGAAAAGATGACTATTCGCCCATCTATAAAAACCTCGATGAATAAGAACGGCAAGAAATTCTCCGAGGGCTTGGCCCAGGAGAGCATTTAATGAAGGAGAGGTTCCAGATCGAGCGGCTGGCCGGGATTCCCTGGCTGGCCGAAGGCCTGGCCGCTCTGGGAGGCATCCTATTCAGCGTCCAGTTGTGGATCTACGCCCACACCCAATTCTCGGTGTTGGATGAAGGGATATATCTTTATAAAGGATACGCATTTGTCACCGGGAAGTACATCCCTTTCCAGGACTATGGCTTCTGGACCAACCACATGCCGCTGTCTTTCTTGATCCCCGGCTACGTACAGGCCTGGTTTGGGCCGGGGATACGGACGGGGCGATACCTGGGAATCTTTCTCGCCGTCTTGGGGTTGGTGGGGGTTTGGATTACGGCCCGGCGGCTGGGCGGGAAGTGGTGGGCGGCTCTGGCGGTGTTGACGCTGGCCTTGAACCCGGCGGTGATAAAGATGTACAGCCAGTGGGTGTCGCAGGGATTGATCTTCTGCATGTTGGCCTGGGTGATGGTCTTGACGTTGGGAGCGGACCGTCCCCGGTGGCAGTTGGCTTCGGGGACGATGCTGGCGGGGGCCATGCTGTTGACGCGCATCAATCTCGCGCCAGTTCTCTTTTTCCTCATCCTGTACCTGATCTGGCAGCACGGTTGGCGAACGGGGCTCGTCGCGGCCGGGGCGGGTCTGGGGGTGGTCGTGATCGGCCACGCGCTTTATTGGCCGGGAATCCTCCGGATGTGGTCCAAGTGGCTGCCCGATTTCGTCCCTTTCCTGGATGCCTGGCGGCTGTCCGCTGGAGGGAGACCCTATTGGGATCCCCCCATCGGCCTGGAGGACCGGGTGATGAGTTTCTTCTTTGGGATCCGCTCGCACCTGGTCCCGGTCCTGGGGGCGGGGATGGTTTTGGCCTTGGGGACCAAAAAAGAAGACCTGAAACGCCATCCCAACTTCAAGGCGGGCATTTTCCTGTTGGCCTTGGCCGCGACGCTTTTCCTCCTGCATCTGTGGGCCTCTCCGGGGCAGAATTATTGCGTGTTCTGTTTTCAGAATTATCTATCCTTTTTCAGCCAACTGGGAATCTATCTGGTCATCATCTTCTACGGCATCCTGGACAAACGCCCTTCGCGATTGCGGCAGATAGTGATCGGGCTTCTGGTCTTGTTCTTATTCACCGGACTGGGGTTCGCCGCCTACCCGGATATTGGAGAAGTCCTCTTAACCCTGCCTGCGCCCCGAATTCAATCGTTTCGGATCTTGCCGGGGAGCATTGAATTATGGGGGCTGCTGGCGAATAAATTTGGATTCACCTATGAAGGGTTGCTGCGGGGGCTTCCGGCGGTTTTTGGCTTCCTGGTTGGGCTGCTTCTTCTGGGGATTCTGGCGGGAGTGAAGCGGTATTTGACCCGCAGGCAAACCCTGACTCACTATGGACTAGGTACCATTTTCTTGGCCGCCACAATAGGGTTGGGATTGGTATTCTCTCCGATTGTTCTGTTGGGCGGCGGGTTCAGAAACTATGACTGCGAGGGGGATATGATCGCATCTTACGAGGCGGTGGGGGCTGAGTTGGCCGATATGATCCCCGCCGGCGCGCAGGTCTTCCTGTGGGTGGAATCCCCGGTTCCGATGCTATACTTGCCGGAGGCGGAGGTCTATCCGCCCCAGTTGAACGACGGCTATGCTTATTATCTGGGCGGGGACCCGGAGGCGCTGCTGGCGTATGGATACTGGAATGACAGTCTGGCCTGGGAATGGCTGGGGGAGGCGGATTACATCCTGGTCAGAGAAAATGTGTACTACAACTTGCTGCAAGATATGATTGACCCAGAAGACTTCAGCCGAGTTACGAATTTGTCCACTTCGGGCGCATGCAAACAAAGCGCCAATATTGTGGTTCTGCAACGGATACCCTAGACACCGGAGAATATCAGGAATATGAAGAAACGCTCTCCTAAACTCTCAGCCGCAAGTATCGTCAGACTGTTGGGCAGCCTGCTGGCGGTCATTATGTTGGTGTATCTGCTGAGCAAGCAAGAATGGGGGGATATCTTGACCGCCCTGAGAGAAATCCCAGTATGGCGGTTCGGGGCGGCGTTATTGCTGATGATGGTCTCCCGGTTGGCGGTGGCCTTGCGTTGGCACGTCCTGCTGCGAGGCGCGGATATGGCGATCTCGTTCCGGCAGAGTTTGCGCATCACATTTGGCGGGTTGTTCGCTGCCAATTTCCTGCCTACCACGGTCGGCGGGGACGTGGCCCGATTGGCCGGGGCAGTGCAGTTCAAGTTGGACAGCGCGGTTTCAGCGGCTTCGCTGGTGGTGGACCGTCTGGTGGGGATGGCCGGGATGGCGATGATGATTCCGGCGGGTTTGATACCGTGGCTTCAAAAGGGCGGTATCGCGCAGGTTATCCCTGAGAATCCGGTCATTCTGGCCGGGTTCATTCCCTTACAGCGGTGGATGGAAAAACTCAAGGCTTTCCTTCAGCGCTTGATGGCTGCGCTTTCCTTGTGGCTGAAAAGGCCCCGCGCTCTAATGCTGGCGTTGTTCTTCACCTGGGTTCACATGCTGGCGATTTTCTCCATCCTTTCCATTCTCCTGACAGGCATGGGTGAGTCGCTGTCGTTCTGGCTCATCGGCGGCTTGCACAGCCTGGTGTATTTCATCACTCTGCTCGTCACCCTGCTGCCGATCTCCATAAACGGGTTGGGAGTACAGGAGCTATCTATGGCGACACTGTTCTATAGCGTGGGCGGAATCTCTGAAGAGAGCCGGTTGATCCTGCCGATTTTGTACCGGCTCTTGATGCTGTTCGTCAGCCTGCCAGGGGCGGTTGTGCTTCCGTCTATGTTGGCGGGGAGAGGGGAAAATGATGGGGAGGCGGTGAAGTGAGTAGAAACGTTAATTTACCACTAAG
>CBDUUP010000027.1:0-20553 GCA_965370435.1 uncultured Anaerolineales bacterium
ACATGGGCCTGGGTGAGGCCAAAACCACATACCTGGCGAGTGAACTGGGCGGCGATCAAGGCGTGACCGGTCCTGGCTACGATCTCGCCAGCGCCAATGCCCTGATGGCTGATGCTGGTTGGGTGATGGGAGATGACGGATATTTGGTAGCTGAGAGTGTTGAAGGGGTGGCAGCAGGCACCGTGCTTGAGGTTGGTTACTTGACCTATGACAGCGATGAAGCCCGGCGACTGGCTGAGGCGACCCAGAACATGCTGGGCCAGATCGGCGTAAAAGCCAACATCCAGCAAATGGACAAACCGTCCTACGATGGTGTGTTGGAGTCAAAGGAATGGGCCCTCATCCTGCGCCGCTACACCTGGGACAACAACGACATCCTTCCCTGGTTCCATCACAGCCAGTACCTGGACTATCCCAACTACGTCGGCACCAATGACCCTGCCCTTGACGCAATGATGGACGATGCCGATTATGCTACCACCTCCTGGGCGGAGCGTGACCTACAATACCAGGCAGCCCACCAGTACCTGATCGACACCCATTATCCCTGGGCGCCGATCTATCAACGCCCCTGGGTGACAATTGCACGCGCCTCAGTATCGGGCTTCGTGTCCATCCCCTTGCGAGCGGGTATGTCCACCGAAGTATGGCTCCTCATTGATCTGGACGTTTCGGAATAGATGAGCGGCTAGAAACGATATCTAAAAAGCTGCTGTTGGGCGGCAAACTCGTCGCCCAGCAGCAGTGTCTTTTTTGTTTTATTGTGCTATTATTGAACAATCTTATTTCTAAGGAAACCGGATGACGACATATCTCATCAAGCGATTCTTACTAGCCATCCCCGTTCTCCTGGTAACCGCGCTTCTGGTATTCTCTGCACTGCATCTCTCCGGCGGCGATCCGGTGACAATGGTTGTTGGCCCAACCGCGCCGCAATGGGTTAGAGAGGCGGCCCGGGAGAGATTGGGGTTAGACAAACCCCTGTACGTCCAGTTTGGTATCTACATGGGCAACATCTTTCAGGGTGACCTTGGAGATTCGATCCTCAACAGGCGCCCGGTTATAGATCTAATTAAAGAGAAGCTTCCTGTCACTGCGGAATTAGGTCTGGCTGCTTTCCTGGTCGCTTACCTGCTTTCGGTTCCCCTGGGAGCTATTGCAGCGCTCAAACGCGGCTCATTCTTTGATTGGTCTTCAATGGTGGTGGCCCTGATTGGAGTCTCGATGCCCGGCTTCTGGCTGGGGTTGATTTTGATGTTCGCCTTCTCGGTGAATCTCCGTTGGTTTCCGCCAACCGGATATGGAAGCCTTTCAAAATTGGTGTTACCCGCCTTGGCGCTGGGCCTGCCGCGGGTGGGGCGAATCGCGCGGATCACGCGTTCATCGCTCCTGGAGGTAATCGATCAAGATTATATCCGCACTGCAAGGGCCAAAGGACTGGAAGAAAGATGGGTGGTGCTTCGGCATGCCATGAGAAATTCATTGATCCCCATCATCTCCTTGATGGGCCTGGATTTTGGCTATATCATTGGCGGGTCGGTGGTCATTGAACACGTCTTTGCCCGCTCCGGTATTGGGAGTATGATGCTGGATGCCATTCGTTCCCGTGATTTCCCGGTTCTACAGGGAGGCATGTTCATCCTGGCTTTTGCCATCATCATCGGCAACATTTTGGCTGAAGTCGCTTACTTTTTTGTCGATCCTCGAATACGTCATACCTAGGTCTTTATTTCATGGAAGAAGTTCAACCAACTCCCCAAGCGGCATTCAAATCACCTTTTGAAGGGCAAGATTCGCGCTTCACCAAACACTTCAGCACCTGGCGGCGGCTGCGCAAAAGCCCTAGCGCCATGATCGGCCTGGTGTTAATTATTCTATTGCTGTTCACAGCCGCCACGGCTGATCTTATCGCCTCTCAAGGGATTGACGACCAAGACCTGCGCAAAGGCCTGCTGGCGCCCAGCGAGGAATTTCCACTGGGCACGGATGAATTTGGACGCGATATGTTAAGCCGCATCATTCACGGCGCTCGCGTCTCTTTGCAAGTCGGCATTATCGCCACCGTTATTTCCGCCGCTATCGGCATCACCCTGGGTATTCTGGCCGGGTACCTGGGCGGCACGGTGGACTTTGTCATCAATGCTCTCGTAGATATTAGTTGGGCTTTCCCTACGGTTCTACTCGCCCTCTTCCTGGTGGCCATATTAGGCCCCAGTTTGGTCAACGTCATGATCGCTGTGGGGCTGGCCTATTGGGGAGGGTTCGCCCGCGTTGCGCGGGCCCAGGTGATGTCCCTGCGTGAATGGGAATTTGTTCTCGCTTCCGAGGCTCTAGGGGGCAATGACATGTGGATCATGTATTACCATATCCTGCCCAACATCCTAAGCCCGATAATAGTCATGTTCTCCCTGATGATGGCCGACGCCATCCTGATCGAAGCCACCCTCAGTTTCCTGGGCATGGGCGCTCAGCCCCCAATCCCCAGTTGGGGTTCCATCTTGGCTGCGGGCCGCTCGTACATCCGGCTTGCGCCCTGGAACACAATTTACCCAGGGATCGCCATTATGCTGACGGTGCTGGGATTCAACTTGTTGGGGGACGGCCTGCGTGACGCGCTAGACCCCAGGCTGAAGAATAAATAGCCAGGATTGCGCCTAACTCCAATTAATCGACTTTAGACAAAGTTGAATAAAACCGAACAAGGTTCAGCACATTAGCAATCGAAAAACGGCAAGAAACACAGGCAAATTCACCCACGTTTGAGCACAGGGTAGCGCTTGGGGCGAGTGCGCGGACGACCGGAAGGCCAGCCCGGCGACTTTCCTCGAGTTTTAGGGGTCGTGGTGAGGCGCTCAAACTGTGCAAAAAGAGCTCCCAGGGCCTGGGTTACGCGGCCAGGCGTCAAACGGGCAAGTTTTTTTTGCCAGGGCAAGGGCTGATCGGAGACCAATTGTCGAGCCAGCCAGACCTGCCAGTAGGCGACATCAACCAAGCGTGTCCAGCGATCAGCCTGCTGGAAATGAGGCAGGGTCCAGTACAGGCGTTGCTTTCGGAAACGGAAAGCGGGCTCGATGGGCCAACGCTGGTCAAACCAAAGCCACGGGAGGTAACTGGAGACTTCCGGTGCGCCCATGGTTGCCAGCCAGATCGGTTTGGGTGGTTTGGTTCGCTCCTGGTGAACCTCAACCCGGATGACACTGAAGGCAGTAGTCGCATCTTGTTGGGCATGCAAGCTATGCCAACAACGCAAATGCACCAGTCCTCATCTTGCTGACCTCGTCCCATGGCTGCGTACACACTCGACCAGCCTCGTCGAAATGCTGGCGATTGGCTCAAGGCTGGAAAGCTCCGGATATTGGCGCTCAACAGCATCGCATCTACCAACTCGAATTGCGCATCCTGCCCCTGGGTCAAGAAGTGCTTGTAGATTGCTTGCCGAAACTCGATTATGTTGTTAAACTTCTGGGTGGTAGAACTTTCGGTACTTGTCATACCTATTTCTACCACAGGGCGGTTTCGCTTCTCGCGAGCCGCCCTTACTTTTGTCTAAACTCGATAGATATTGAGTCAGCAAAAAGATTCTGATCAAGACGATGAAGGAAAACATAATTCTTTGTGAGGCGATTCTGGCTAAATATAGTTAAACTTAATCTTCACATAAACATATTTCCCAAAATACGCGGGGCTTGAACGATTTTCTCTCACATCTTTCCCATTGGGACTTGCATCTTTCCTTGGTAGGAAGTAGGACTGACAGATGTCTCCCTGGCATATTTGCATGCACTCGTTTCAAAACTGTCATTATTAAAGTGAGCTTATTCAGGTATAATTAGTGCAATGGATCTAGCTCTTAGAATTCTGCTATTAATTCTCCTTCTAGGTGTCTTAGCTTACCCCCAAGACACGAAGCTGCGGAGGCATATCGCCCCCAACTTCGTGTCTCATTATTTTAACGGTAGAACCTGAAAATATCGGTTCTCGATTGAAAGATAATTCCAAGATATTGGAGGTTTCCTATGCCCGTTACGGGATGGATTGAAGTTGATGAAAACCACTGCAAGGGCTGCGAGCTTTGTGTGGACGCTTGTCCGCAGGATGTGCTCAGCCTGGATATGGAGCGTTTGACTCCCAAGGGGTATCACCCCGTTCACCTTCACGACGAGGGCTGCACTGGCTGTGTGATCTGCGCGCTGGTGTGCCCAGACGCGGCGCTGACCGTGTACCGTAAGGTTTCCCCGCGGGTGGTCAAAGAGAAAGTTAAGGAGACGGCGTAACATGGCCCGTGAAATGCTCAAAGGGAACGAAGCTATCGCCGAGGCGGCCATCCGGGCAGGTGTGGATGGGTATTTCGGCTACCCGATCACGCCGCAGACCGAACTTCTGGAATGGATGGCCAAGCGCATGCCACCGCTGGGGCGGGCTTTTGTGCAGGCGGAGAGCGAAATCGCCGCCATCAATATGGTCTACGGGGCAGCCTGCGCCGGCAAGAGGGTGATGACTTCCTCCTCCAGCCCCGGCATCAGCCTGAAGCTGGAGGGCATATCCTACATCGTGGCGACCGAGGTCCCGGCGGTGGTGGTGAACATGATGCGGGGCGGCCCGGGTTTGGGCAATATCTCCCCCGCCCAGAGCGACTACAACCAGATGGTGCATGGCGGCGGCCACGGCGATTACAACCTGATCGTGCTGGCCCCGGCCAGCGTGCAGGAATCGATTGATCTGACCGTGCTGGCTTTCGACCTGGCCGAGAAATACCGCACGGTGGCTACTATCGTGGCGGATGGCAATATCGGCCAGATGATGGAGCCTGCCGAACTCCCCGAGATGCGCCCCTTGAAAACCGAGGTCCCCGAATGGGCGACCACCGGGGCCAAAGACCGTCCGCACCGCATCCTCACTTCCCTCTACATGAAGCCGGAGGACGATGAGGAGGTCAACCTGCGGCTGCTCCGGCGCTGGCAGGATGTGATCGCCAATGAGGTGCGCTACAAGGAATACTACCTGGACGATGCTGAGTTCGTCATTATTGGGTTCGGCTCGGCGGGGCGGGTGGCTTTGTCGGCGGTGAGAGCGGCCCGCGCCGAGGGGATCAAAGTGGGATTGCTGCGACCCATCACGCTCAATCCCTTCCCCATTGAGGCGGTCGAAGAGGTCTCCAAATCAGCCCAAGCCCTCCTGGTGGTGGAGATGAACACCGGACAGATGCTGGACGACGTCCGGCTGGTCGCTCAGGGGAGACTGCCCATCGAATTCTACGGCCGGATGGGGGGTGTGGTGCCGTTCCCGGATGAGATATTAGCAGAAATACGGCGAGTCGCCAAAGGGCCGCTGGACGGGCTGGAAGGCACTGCTCGTTCCCGCTGGTTGGCCCGTATGCTGGCCTCGAATGGAAGAGGATGATGACCAACGAAAATAAAACCGAAGCTGAAATTGTCTTCCAACGTCCCGAAGCCCTGGCAGACACCGTCACCCATTATTGCCCCGGCTGCACGCACGGCACCGCCCATCGCATGGTGGCCGAAGTGTTGGACGAGATGGGGCTGCGTGAGAAGGCCATCGGGGTGGCCCCGGTGGGCTGCGCGGTGTTCGCCTATAACTACTTCAACTGCGACTTTGTGGAAGCTCCCCACGGGCGCGCTCCAGCGATGGCGACCGGCATGAAGCGGGTCTTGCCGGAGGCGACCGTCTTCACCTATCAGGGCGACGGCGACCTGGCCTCCATCGGCATGGCGGAGATCATGCACGCCGCGGCGCGGGGCGAGAATATCACCGTCATCTTCATCAACAACGCCATCTACGGCATGACTGGCGGGCAGATGGCCCCCACCTCTCTCCCCGGCCAGAAGACCACCTCCTCCCCTTACGGGCGTGATGTGGAGACCGCTGGGTATCCCATCCGCATGGCTGAACTGCTGGCCAAGATGGACGGGTCGGGGTACGTGGCGCGCCGCAGCCTGCACGCGCCCAAATTCATCCGCCAGGCCAAGAAAGCGATCCGGCTGGCCTTCGAGGCCCAGGAGCGGGGGCTGGGATTCGCTATGGTTGAACTGCTCTCTACCTGCCCCATCAACTGGGGCCTCTCGCCCCTGGATGCGGTGAAATGGTTGGAGGAGAACATGATCCCGGTCTATCCCCTGGGGGATTACAAAGTGGTGGACGAACTGGCGAAACTGCGAGTATAGAGGAATATCAATATGCAAACTGAGATCATTAGCTCTGGATTTGGGGGGCAGGGCGCTTTGTTCGCTGGGCAGTTATTGGCTTACGCAGCCATGGACGCGGGGTTGGAAGTGACCTGGATCCCGTCTTACGGGCCGGAAATGCGGGGCGGCACGGCTCGCTGTATGGTCATCATCGCTGACGAGGAGATCGGGTCACCGCTGGTTCGGAGGCCCAAGGCTGTCATGGCCCTCAACAAGCCCTCGTTGGATAAATACGAGCCGCTGGTCGTAGAAGGCGGGGCGTTGGTCGCTAACCAATCTATGATTGACCGGGGTTTGGAACGTGAAGACTTAGACTCAATCCTGATCCCCGGCAATAAGATCGCCGAGGAGATCGGCGACAACCGCTTGACCAACATGGTGATGATGGGCGCGCTGTTGGAACTAATGCCTATATTGTCGCCGGAGGCCATCGTGGAGTCGCTGAAGAAGCACCTGCCGGAACACCGCAAGCACATGGTTCCGATGAATATTGAGGCTTTGAAGGCGGGGGCGGAATATGTGAAGAAGGAGAAGGCGGCGGCTGGGTAGGGGTTGAGAGTGATATGTGGAGACCCGAAGGGTTTTACGACCGTAGGTCGTCAGAAACCCTTCGGGTCTTTTTTTTATGCCAGACTGATTAACAAAGTGAAACCAAACCCGGCAATCACCACCCCCACGACCCGATTGAATCCCCCCAAAACGCGTTGGCTGACTTGCTCTCGCAGCAGGCTGACAACTGCACTCACGATCAGCCAGAGGGAGGCCGACCCCAGGAAGATGCCCAGCCCGAACAGGCCTGCGGAGGCGTAGTTGTCGCCGGTGTCCACGCCGCAGATCCCGGCGAAGATGGCGGCGAAGGAGAGCAGGGTCAAGGGGTTGGCGAGTGTGAGGAGGAAGATGCTGGCGTAGGCGGTGAGGTAGCCGCCGCCTTTGGCCGGGGCGGCCTGGCCTTGGGGCGGGGTGAAGAAGATTTTGAGGCCCAGGAAGCAGAGGAAAAGGCCGCCTGCGATTCGCAGCAGGGTTTGCTGGCCGACCAGGAATTCGGAGACCACCGCCAGACCCAGCGCGGCGATGAAGCCGTACAGCCCGTCGGCGGTGGCGACGCCCAGCCCGGAGACCAGGCCAAAGGCCCAGCCCCGCGCCAGGGTGCGCTGGACGCATAGCAGGAAGATGGGGCCAACCGCGGCGGCGACGGTGAACCCAATTACGAGACTTCGGAGTAGAATAGGGAACGGCATAATGTACATCATGCCGTTCATTTTACACCATAGCTAAAAATTATTGAGTATGTGGTAATTCTACGGTTGCACCTCAACTAGAACACGCCAGGTGAACAATCCTATGTCGAGCCAGCTAGGCTCCATGGGGGCCAAGTATTTGCTGTAACCGGGAAAGGTGAATACTGTAGCATGGAGTTGGTGAGAACCAGAATCATTCGGGGCTTTCACCATCAACCACACGTTGTGCTGGTCGTTGGCGTCGGGGGGAAGTTCGTAGTCTAAGTACTCGACCATCACATCATCCCAGAAGATACCGATACGGAAGTAAACCGGTCCGGTATATGGTAGCCTCAGTTCTGCGTCAGTATGGACAATTTGTAGATTTATGCAATGCTCCTCGCCGGGGCTCATCTCAAGCGAATGTGTTAGGCCGTGCTTGGGGTCTTCTTCCGTTCCGATGAATTCTATATTGTTGAAATTCTTGGTGGCAGACACTCCAATATCAAAGCTTTCGAATCCCGGTGTCCCCGGGGGTAGGGAATCGAAGCCAATCCAGATATCAGAACGAAACTCCCGAAAAGAAGTTCGCTGCATAAGGCGATATTCCCAGTCTGTGGAATCGCTTTCGGGATCCGCGATCATGATGGTGGAAAGCTGGTGGAACCCCTCCTCCAATCCGGGAAGGATGAATTCGATAGCTCCCTCCCCCTGCGAATCTAGCGCGGGCATGTCATAGTAATCCATCCATTGGTCTCCAATCAAGACTGGTACTTGCTGGTAGTCAAGGAGGAAGATGATCCGCACGGGATGGGGTTGATACCAACCGCTGTGGACCAGAAGATACCCATGTAGCTCCTCTTCGTCGGGAACCAAAATGGGGTTAGAGAAGAATTCATCGTGTCTGAGGGCGGGAAGAAATCTTAATTCCTTTTCCCATCCCGCCCATTCACTTGTCGGGGAGATAAAGTCCAGTCTTTGCTGCCACTCATCAGCTATAACCGGAGACTCCAATACCACGTCGCGGATGGCTTCCAGGTCGTCGCTAACTACCTGGAACGTTACCGGGCTCGGTTGGGCAGGGGTGAGTGGCAGACAGTCCGGCGTCGAGAGGGTGGCATACCTCGATAGTGTTACCATTCCCGCTAGGGCGAAAAATCCAATGATGATTAGTGTTTTGAGAGGGTGTGCACGTATTTGTTTCTTTATATTGCTATCCTTTGTGGATATTGTTAGTGTGAGTGTGCGTTTGATTTCTAACGTGAGGACAGGTTGGCGAGGCAGCCAACCTGTCCCTTGTTTTAGGTCATTGGATTAGAATTGTTTTTGATAAGATTTGGAGTAAGTGGAATTTCCACCAGCATTCCACCAGATAGTTGCATATGCTACGTTAGTCCACAAGCTGGAGAATCCCATGTGGTAACCGGTCCAGGAAGAGCAACTCGATAGTGTTTGGCAAACTTGTGAGGTCCAATTAGTAAACAATCCTTCATATAGGACAGTCCAAGCAAACGCATGTTGTAAATCATTGACAGTGATTTTGCTGCCTCCTTTTACATATTCAAACCATAACCAGAACCACTTCATTTTTGAAGCCAGTACCGCACTTTCACCACTCGCAGCCCCCTCCGGCGCGTTGGGATTTCTAGGGCCGTATATAGTAATGGAGACAGACGCCGAGCCTTTTTCGCCTTCTGGTTTTTCGGGGGGGGTCTTATCTTGCGCCAGGGCGGGGCTTACTGGGGTCAGCAGTATAGCTATCGCCAACACAACAAAAAGAATCTTCTTGCTCATCGGTTCCTCCTTTCATGAGGGCAGGTAGTTGGTACTTTCCATCTCTGGAAAACGAATGGGTTTGGCTGGTATGATAGTTACAGTGGCCCTCAAGTTATTCCACCTGGAAAGTATTATAAACAGAGGTTACACTAAAATGTGTGGAATGTCAAATATTGTATAATGGTGTGTACTAAACTATTGAGGTTTTGTGATGTAATCAGTGCATTTTTCATTACTAAATCGCTACACTAACCACCTACATATCTTTCGTGCACCCGTTCAATGTTGAATTTCCGCTTTCCTCGATAATGAAACTTATGGCTAAAAAATACCAGATGACTCTAAAATCAATAACGACATGGAGATGATGATGCGTAACATCAACCAACGAATAGATGATTTCTTGCAAGAGAGGCTGGACGATTACATTCAAGAGACTGCCCAACTCAGCGCCATTCCCAGCGTATCAGCGGTGGGGGAGAATATGGAGGCGTGCGCCGATATGGTGGCGGAGCTATTGGCGGGGCGCGGGTTCGCGGTGGAGAAGATCCCCTCGCCAGGGCATCCCATCGTCGTCGGCCGTCTGGAGGGGGAATCGGAGCGGACGCTGCTCTTCTACAACCATTATGACGTGCAGCCGCCGGAGCCGCTGGAGGAGTGGACTTCTCCGCCCTTCGAGCCGGTGGTGCGGGAGGGAGCGCTGTATGGGCGGGGCGTCAAGGACGATAAGGGCGAGTTTGTGGCCCGGCTGGCGGCGGTGGAGGCGGTGCGCGCCGCTCACGGTGGAGTCATGCCTTGCGGGGTGACTTTCGTGGTTGAGGGACAGGAGGAGATCGGCAGCCCACACATCGCCCAGTTCGTGCTGGATAACAAAGAATTGCTCCGCTGTCACGGCTCGATATGGGAGGAGGGGGGAATCTCGGCGCAGGGGCGGCCGATTAACTACCTGGGCGTGCGAGGTATCCTGTACGTCGAACTCTCGGTGCAGGTGATGGCGAGGGACGCTCATTCTGGAGGGGCGCACATCTTGCCTAACGCGGCCTGGCGTCTGCATTGGGCGCTGGATACCTTGAAGGGGCGGGATGAACGGGTCCTTATCCCCGGGTTTTACGACGATGTCAAACCGCCGTCGGAGAAGGACTTGGAGATCCTCGCCGGGCTGCCGGACAATCGAGCGCACACGGCGGAGACGCTGGAGGTTGGGCGGTTCGTGCGGGGGGCTGATTCGGCGGAGGAGTATTACCGGGCGGTGTTTGAGCCGACCTGCAATATCGCTGGGCTGACGGCGGGCTATCAGGGCGAGGGCCTCAAGACCGTCATCCCGGCTCGGGCTTCGGCCAAGATGGATTTCCGCCTGGTCCCCGATCAGAACCCGGAGGACATCTTCGCCAAGCTGCGCGCTCATCTGGACGCGCAGGGATTCGAGGATGTGAAAGTGAATCCGCTGGGGAAGATGTGGCCGGCGAAGGTGGACCCCGGCGACCCGCTGGTGGAGCTGACCTCCCGCACGGGCGAGGCGGTGTACGGCCAGCCAGCCCAGCTCTATCCCATGGTGGGCGGCAGCAGTCCGATCTATGCTTTCGCCGGGCCGCTGGGCGGGATTCCGGTGGTGCGGGCGGGGGTGGGCTATTGGAACAACCGCACCCATGCCCCGGACGAGCACGTCCGGTTGGAGGATTTCTTGAATGCGGCGAGGCATATGGCGAGGATTTTGGATGGGTTTGGGGCGTTATAACGTTACAACGTTGAACGTTAGCACGTAGGAACGTTAAACGTTTAAACGTTGGAACGTTCCTACGCATAACTCCTGATATAATCCTCCATCGTGGAAACCCCTACGGAAAATACAGCCAATCGCCAGATCGCCAGGGCCGCGGGGGTGGTGATGGCTGCTTTTGTTTTGAGCAATCTGGTGGGGCTGGCGCGTCAAATATTGGTCTCGCGAGCGTTTGGCACTTCGGCGGTCATTGACGCATACAACGCCGCCTCAAGGGTCTCGGATACGATTTTCGTGCTGGTGGCGGGGGGCGCGCTGGCTTCGGCTTTTATCCCTGCGTTCACCGAATTCCTGACCAAAGAGGATCATAAAGGGGCCTGGCATCTGGCCTCCTCCATTGTCAATCTAGTGATCGTGATCCTGACCCTGGTCAGCGCGCTCAGCGCAGTTTTCGCCGGGCCGGTGGTTGAGTATGTCCTGGCTCCCGGTTTTGAGGCGGAGCAGCAAGCCTTGACCGTCTCACTGCTGCGGATCTTGCTCATCTCGCCGGTCATCTTTGGGGTCAGCGGCCTGCTGATGGGGATTTTGAACGCTAACCAGAAATTCTTACTGCCCGCGCTTGCGCCCACCATGTACTGGCTGGGGATGATCTTCGGAGTGATCTTCCTGGCCCCTTCGATGGGCATCCACGGGTTGGCGTGGGGGGCGGTGTTAGGCTCGGCCCTGCATCTGGTCGTCCAAATCCCTGCCCTGATGAAATTGGGAGTGCGCTACCGGATCTCACTGGGTTTGGAATCTCCGGCGGTGCGGGAGGTGGGGCGATTGATGGCCCCGCGCTTGCTGGGCGTGGCGATAGTGCAGTTGAACTTTTGGATCAACACCATCCTGGCTTCCGGACAGCCGGAGGGCAGCCTTACGGCCATTCAAGTGGCTTGGGCGGTGATGACGATGCCCCAGGTGGTGATCGCTCAGGCTATCGCCATCGCCGCTTTGCCGACCTTCTCGGCGCAGGTGGCCCGGGGCGAACTGGCCGAGATGCGGACCTCGCTGGCGGGGACTCTGCGGGGAATCATCCTGCTCTCGCTTCCGGCGACGGTAGGGTTGATCATGCTGCGGAGGCCGGTGACGGCCTTGCTCTTTGAGCGCGGTGAGTTTGATTTGCACTCCACCGAATTGGTGACCTGGGCCTTGCTGTGGTATACGCTGGGGCTGGTGGGGCATTCTCTGGTGGAGATCGTCTCGAGGGCCTTTTATGCCCTGCATGACACCAAGACGCCGGTTTTGGTGGGCGTGGCGGCGATGAGTCTGAACGTAGTTCTCAGCATTGCATTCTCGGCGTTGTTCTTGCGGGTGGGATGGGCGCCGCACGGAGGCCTGGCGTTGGGCAACACTCTGGCGACCAGCCTAGAGGCCATCGCCTTATTGATCCTCATGCGCCGCCGCCTGGATGGGCTGGAAGGCGGACGCATCCTGGCGGGGAGCGCGCAGGCTGCCATCGCGACGCTGGCGATGGGATTGGCGTTGGGACTCTGGATGGGGTTGGGGGCCGATTGGCCGGTCTGGCTGGCGGCTGGCGGCGGGGTGGTGGTCGGCGGCGGGGTGTATGGGGCGGCGGTGTTAGCGCTGCGAGTGAAGGAGGCGCGGGCGTTATTGAGGGCGGCTGCTCGACGCTTGCCGGGGCGTAAATTAACTGATTTGTAAGGTTGAAACCTGCGTTTGGGGGTGTCGGAACCCAGCAACATAGATTACAATATGACCCTATTTCATGGTAATAATCCCAATAAAAATTCAAATCACAGATAACGAGCGCTTATCCCTGCGCGTCTTTATTCCGTCTTATGGGTTATACAAGACACCAGTAAATGCATTTAGCAGGCAATGTTAGGATTGAGACAATGAATATAGTAACGCCGAGTAAAACAAGACCCCAAAGTTTTATCTCCAGAATGGGCACTCTCCTGATGCGTATGTTCGGATGGCGGGGAGTAGGACATATGCCCCATGATCTCAAGTTTATTCTCGTGGCCGCGCCCCATACCACAGGGATAGATTTTCTGATTTTGATCGGCATGGCGATTATGTCGGGCCTTAAAGTCTCTTGGTTGGGCAAACATACCCTGTTTCGCCCGCCGATGGGCTTCTTTTCCCGGCGGATCGGGGGCATCCCGGTGGACCGCGGCAAAAGTAAGAACGCGGTGGAGCAGGTGGTGGATATTTTTAACAGCCGGGAGAAACTGAGACTGGTGATCGCCCCGGAGGGCACCCGCTATAACGCTGCTTATTGGCGGACTGGATTTTATTATATTGCTCTGGGGGCGCAGTTGCCTGTGGCCACAGTTTGTATTGATTGGGCCAACAAGCGATTGGTGTTCAGTTCTTTGATGACACTGTCCGGTGATATGGAGGCTGATTTTGGTAAGATCAGGGCTTTTTACGCCGAGATTTTAGGAGAGGGACACCCGGCAGTGGAGAGAATTCGCTTGAAGCCGCGGGGTGAAACCGATTGACGGATTGGGCATAAGGGGATTATTATTGGATCTATGAAGTTTTGGAAACGTTCCTCAAAAAAATCTGACGACCAAAAAGCCTTGCGCAAGGTGGAGGATCCCTTGCTGGAGGCCCTGCGCGCCAGGGTGGAGAAGCGGCAAGAGCACGTCGCCGTGCTGGAATTGGAGTTCTTCAACACCCAGGTCGAGTTAGGCGAGTTCACCCGGCGGACCGAGGAGCGTCTAACGCCGCTGGAAAACCGTCTGGAGGCTTTGAAGATTCAAGTGAAAGAAGCCCGGGAGGCCCGGTGGGGATTTCATAAGCCCAAGCCCAGAACCACCCGGTTTGGGGATGATCTGGGCGGAGCCTTCGGCGGGGCGGAGCAAGGGACCCACCGTCCGCCATCCTCCGCGAACCAGGCGAAAGCTGACCTATTTCATAACCCGAAAATGGAGGCCAAGATCAAGAATTTGTTCCGGGAACTGGCCAAGCGATTCCATCCCGACCTGACCGCCGATCTGGAGGAGAAGGCCTGGCGCGAACAGGTGATGACGGAGATCAATAAAGCCTATGCAGCCCGGAACCTGGAGGCGCTCCAGGAGATGGCCGAACGCCCGGACCGCGCTCCCAGCGCCAATGGCCGCAGCCGGGAGGAGGTCATCGCTGAAATGAAAGTCGAAATCACCCGCCTGGATGAGGTGATCCTGGGGCTGGAACGAAGGATCGCGGGGGTGGACGCCTCTCCGGCCATGCAGCTCAAACTGGAGACGACCCTGGCCCGTCAAAATGGACGCGACCTCTTGAGCGACCTGGTCAAGGGTCTGGAGAAGGAGATCGCCGAGTTGGAGGCGGAGCTTTTAAGAGAAGGATAAAGGCGGAAGAATGAGGGATGAAAAACGCGAAGATGCGAATCTGATAGTTGCCAGCCACTCACTGACCACTGTCTACTGACAACTGCCCCTTGATCCCCAATCCCGGTTACAATAGTTCCATGTTGGAGAAACGGGAAAGGCTTTTTGTGGGCGGGTTGATTGGGGTAGTGATGGCCGCGGTAATTGTGCCTTATCTGGTCGCGGCGAAGGCGGGGGGGACGGAGTTTGTGTTCGGGGGATTCCTGCTCAATCCCATTGATGGGAACACTTATCTGGCGAAGATGTACCAGGGATGGCGGGGGGAATGGCGTTTCACCTTGCCCTACACCGCAGAACCGGGTGGAGGGGCTTTTCTCTTTTTGTATTATTTGCTGCTGGGCCACCTGTCGAGACTGGTGAATCTACCGTTGGTGGTGGTCTTTCATGTGGCTCGATTGGCGGGGGCGGTATTGATGCTGGGGGCCTTGTACCGTTTCATGGCGGCAATATTCCCGGAGACGGCAAACTCGCGGCGGTTGGCTTTTGGGCTGGCCGCGGTGGGGTCGGGGGTGGGGTGGGTGGGGGCGTTTTTTGGCGCGTTCACCGCTGATTTTTGGGTAGCGGAGATGTATCCCTTCCTCACGGCTTATACCAACGCCCACTTCCCGCTGGGGCTGGCATTGGTGTTGTGGCTGGTCACTCCACGAGAGGATGGAGGCGGCTGGCGGGAGGGGTCCGGGATGGCGTTGGCCTCCCTTGCGCTGGGGATCATATCGCCGTTCAACGTGGTGGTGGTCTGCGTGGTGTTGGGCGGTCTGGCTGCCTGGAAGCTAGGACGTGACCGGGTCTGGAAAGATGGTGTTTCAGCGGTGCTATCGAAATCGGAGGTGCAGCGAGTTCTGTGGGTGGGGGTCAGCGGGGGAGCGACGTTGATATACCAGTATTTTGTGATTCTTAATGACCCAGTGTTGTCCGCATGGAACGCCCAGAATCTGACCCTGACTCCGCCTCTTTGGGACGTGGCGGTCTCGCTCTCCCCGGCTTTGCTGTTGGCGATACCGGGAGCCTGGGCTGTGTTGCGGCAGAATGAGAGACAAACCCGCACGCTGCTGGTCTGGGCGGGGTTGGGCTTGCTGCTGGTCGTTGTACCTTTTCCCTTGCAGCGCCGTTTCATGGTGGGGCTGTACGTCCCGCTGGCAGGGTTGGCGGCCAGGGGCGTGGCGGAGTTGGCGCAGAGGGCGAGACGGACACGAGGGTTGGTGTTGGCCCTATTCCTGCTGGCCCTGCCGACCAACTTGATCGTGCTGCTCACCGCACAGTTCGGAGCCTCAACCCATGACGATGCCCTTTATATGTGGCGAGCGGAGGCCGATGCTTTAACCTGGCTCGAGGAGAACGCCGCGCCCGATGCCCTGGTGTTGGCCGGGCCGGATACCGGTCTGCTCATCCCTGCCCACACTGGTCGGCGGGTGATATACGGGCATCCGTTCGAAACTGTGGATGCGGAGCGTTTGGAGGCCTTGGTAATCGATTTTTTCACTGGCGGCTGGAGCACGGAGGAGATAGAAGCTTTTCTGATCGAGCAAGGAGTGGATTATGTCTTCTACGGGCCGCGGGAGCAGGCTCTGGGGACGCTGCCTTATTTGGAAGGCTTCGAGTTAGTGTTTGAGGAGGGGGAGGCGCTGATATTTCAGGTGATTAGGTAAGGACGGAAACGGGTAAACAGGTTAACACGGAAACACGGAAGCAAGTAAACAAGTTGACAAGGAACAAGGAATAGCATTGTTGCGAAGGCTTGTGATAAATTCAGTTACGGTGATCATTTCAATGAATACGATAAGTATCGTTTGCGATCCAATTAATCTTAGCAAGGTGTTGTTATTTGGGGATTCGGAAAAATAACATGGCGTCAGTTCGCAATCCGCAATCCGCAACCCGCAATCCGCAATATTCAATCCGCGACCTCTGGCCGCTGCTGCTGCCTCTTCTCCTGCTGCTGCCGGGCATTACCGGCTTCTCTTTCCCCTCGGCGGAGGCGCGGTTTTCTGATATGGCCGTTTCCCATTATCCTAATGCAGTCTTCTTGAAGCGTGCGATTTCCGAATGGGGGACCATCCCGCTGTGGTCGCCGTCCATCCTCAGCGGTTTTCCTTTCGCCGCCGACCCGCTGTCCGGGCTGTGGTATCCGCCGGGATGGCTAGCGCTGTTGTTGCCCCTGCCGCTGGGTTTCAACGTGATGGTTGCTCTGCACCTGCTGTGGGGAGGATTGGGGACCTACCGTCTGCTGCGGGAGGAGGGGTTGGGCCATCCGGCGGCGATGCTGGGCGGGTTGGCGTTTGAGACGCTGCCTAAGCTGTTGGCTCATTTTGGCGCAGGACACCTGACGTTGTTGTACGCGGTACCCTGGACGCCCTGGCTGCTGCTGGCGGCGCGCCGGGCTGGGCGGCGAAAGCTCTTGGGCCAACCTGGTGTCATCCTGGCTTTGATTTTCATGGCTGACGTGCGGTGGGCGGCGTATGCAGGGCTGATTTGGGTGGGCTGGACACTTGCGCATAGCCAGATAAAAAGATGGATTCGGATGTTGTCGCAGTTGGGGTTGGCGGCGGTACTCTCCGCGCCGTTGGCCTTGCCATTATTAGAATACACCCGCCTCTCCACCCGCGCCCAACTCACCGTCCAGGATGCTTTTACGCAATCGCTGCCTCCGGCGCGCTTGTTGGGCCTGGGTTTCCCTTCTTTCGACGCCAATCATGAATGGGTTCTCTATCCCGGCGCGCTGGTGTTGATCTTGAGCCTGCTGGCGCTTTTGTGGAAGCCGGTGCGGGTTCGGGTCGGGTTCTGGCTGTGGGTGGCGGGGCTGACCTTGCTCTACTCGTTGGGAGATAACTTGCCGCTGCTGCCGGAATTGGCCCGCTTGCCGGGATTCGACCTGCTGCGGGTTCCGCCGCGGGCTTTGTTCCTGACCGGGCTGGCCTTGGCTGCGCTGGCCGCCTATTCGGTTGACCACTTGCTCTCCGGCCCTTCACCGGGGGAGCAACGGCGCGCTTCGCTGGTGTTGGTAGGGTTGGCTTCCTTCGCCGCGATCTTGACCGGCGGCATCTGGGCCTTGACAGGGACGCTGCCCGCCAACTTTGTATGGGGAACGGGTGTGCTGCTGGTTGGCGCGTTATGGGTGATAGTTTTCATGTCACGGCGGGTTCAGGCTCGGATGTGGATGGTCGTCCTGATGGGGATTTGCCTTTTCGATTGGGGCGGGGTGGGGCTTAGGTCATTTTCATACCATTCCGTCGAGGAGACCCTGGGTGAACAGTCCGCGCTGGCTGAATATCTTGCCGAGCAGCCGGGAATGTTCCGGGTCTATTCCCCCTCCTACAGCCTGCCCCAGCAGACAGCGGCCCATTATGGGTTGGAACTGGCTGATGGGGTCAATCCCATGCAGTTGGCGGCTTACCGCGATCACATGACCCAGGCCAGCGGGGTGCCATCGTCTACGTACAGCGTCACCCTGCCACCCTTCGCCACGGGGGAACCGGCCACCGACAACGCGGATTATATGCCAGATGCTGAGTTGTTGGGATTGTTCAACGTACGCTACGTAGCTGCCGAATTCGATCTGGAGGTTGAGGGATTGAGGCTGGTGAGAGAGTTTGGCAATACCAGGCTTTACGAGAACGAGTTGGCCCAGCCACGGGCCTGGGTGGATTCACCCAGCGGTGAGGACAAGCCCGTCGAGATCGTTGAATGGAAACCTAACCGCATTACCCTGCGGGCCGAAGGCCCCGGGCGGCTGACTCTCTCCGAGAACACTTATCCCGGATGGCGGGCATGGGTGGACGGCGAGGCGGTGAAGGTAGACGTTATGAGGATGCTGCTGCGAGGAGTTTGGCTTGGGGATGGACAACATGAGGTCGTGTTCGGCTTCAGGCCATTGAGTGTGTATGGGGGGGGAGTCTTAGCGGTCTTAGTCATCTTAGTGGTCTCAGTGGTCAGACTAGTCAGACCACTGAGACCAGTTAGACTGGAGGGAAACGATGAGGGATAAGGATACGACGGTCAATTCTCAGGAGCGCCGGTGGGTGTTGGGATTTGCGTTGGCGGTGATGTTGGTCACGACGCTGCCTTATCTGCTGGGCTATGCTATGGAGGGGGAGAATTGGCGTTTCACCGGCTTTGTTCTGGGGGTGGAGGATGGCAATTCATACATCGCCAAGATGTTGAGCGGTGGGGCCGGTGATTGGCTGTTCCGTACGCCGTACACGGCAACTCCTCAGCGAGGGGTGATGGCGTTTTTCCCGTACCTGCTGCTGGGAAAACTTTCCGCGCCGCCAGCCCAACACGAGCAATTGGCGGCGCTCTACCATCTCTACCGGATTGGGGCTGGGGTGTTGGCGATGCTGGCGACCTATGATTTTCTAGCTATTTTCCTCAAGGAAATGCGTTTGCGGCGATGGGGGTTGGCTTTGGTTAGTTTGGGAGGCGGGTTGGGATGGGTGCTGGCAGTCCTGGGACAGGGCGAGTGGTTGGGTTCGCTGCCCCTTGATTTTATCTCCCCGGAGAGTTTTGGGTTTTTGGCATTCTATACTCTTCCGCATCTCTTAATGGCGCGGGCATTATTCCTATGGGGGCTGGTTAAGTATTTGAACGTTCAAACGTTTAAACGTTATAACGTTCAAACGGGCCTATTATGGTTGGTGATGGGGTTCTTCCAACCGTTGACCATTGTGGTGGCTTGGGCGGTCCTGGGGGCGCATCTGGGAATCACATGGTTGCATGGGTTGTGGCGGATGCGCCGGGGAGAGGATGCGGATTGGCCGAGTTGGCGGGGGTACCTGCGGCGGGCGGTCATCACCGGGTTGATCTCCGCGCCTATGGTGGTGTATACCTGGGCGGCGTTCAACCGCGACCCGTTCCTGAAAGCCTGGACAGCCCAGAACCTGGTGCTTTCCCCTCCCCCTTTGCACTATCTGGTGGCCTATGGGTTGGCGCTGCCTTTCGCGGCGGCGGGCGCGATCCGGCTGCTGCGCCGGGGACGGATGGCGGATTGGCTGCCGGTGGCCTGGGTGTTGTCCTTGCCCTTGCTGGCCTATGCGCCTTACAACTTGCAGCGGCGTCTCCCTGAAGGGATCTGGGTGGCGGTTGTGGTGTTGGCCCTCACAGCGTTTGAGGGGAAGGAAAGACCGGTACGGCTTTTCCCTCGCTTTGGGCCGTTGTTGTTGGCGTTCCCTACCACGTTATTCTTGCTGTTGGGAGGTGTGCTGGCGGTGTTGTCGCCAGATCAACCGCTCTTCCGCCCGGCCGACGAGGTGGCCGCTTTTCTTTATCTGGACGCGGAGGCGGTTTCCGGCGGGGTGGTGTTGACGGCTTATGAGACCGGCAACGCTCTGCCTGCGTGGGCGGCCATGCAGGTGGTGATCGGCCACGGGCCGGAGAGCGCAAACCTGGATGAACTCCGCCCTCGGGTGGCTGGATTTTACCAAATCGCTACAACAGACGCTGAACGTCGTGCGCTTCTGGATGAATTTGGCGTGAGATACGTTTTCTGGGGGCCGCAGGAGCGGGAATTGGGGGGGTGGGACCCTTATGCCGCGGCGTATCTGAGGGAAGTGTTCGCGGTTGGCGACTATGTGGTTTTTGTGGTGGGGGAGTAGGGAGCTGAATTAACGGGTTTTGGGGGTCAGAGTAGGCTTGTTATGCCTTGCAGAAGGAAGTCAACGCCCAGGTAGATGAAGAATATGCTGCAAATCAAGATGATCCCCCGGAAAATGCGGTCGGTGATCCAACGCCGTCCGCTGCCGACCACCGCGGAGAGGGTG
Source organism: uncultured Anaerolineales bacterium (assembly GCA_965370435.1). Classification (GTDB taxonomy): domain Bacteria; phylum Chloroflexota; class Anaerolineae; order Anaerolineales; family UBA11579; genus CBDUUP01. The sequence continues at coordinate 20,065 of CBDUUP010000027.1, forward strand.
GTGTCCCAGGCGAAGTCGGCGCTGATATGGCCGAAGTAGAAGGCGGTCACTGCGCTGAGGCCAATTTCTTGGCTGCCTTGGGCCAGGTATCCGGCGGCCACGGTCACCCACCAGGCGTACCAGAAGGGGTTGCTGAAGGTGGTGATGACGCCCAGGCCGACCAGTTCCCAGCGAGAGGCGGTTTGGGAATGTTGGTCGGGGCGAGGGAGATGGGTCCGGCCGCGCAAGACGTCCAGCGCCATGACCGCGCCCATCCAGATCAGCAGCAGGCCGCCCAGGAGGGCGATGAGGGTCTGGATGGTGGGATTGGTCAGCACGGTGGTCAGTCCCAGGGCGATCAGGAGGGCCATGAGCAATTCGGCGAAGGCGTGGCCGGTTGCGACCAGCGGGCCTACCTGCCAGCCCCGGCGCGGCGATTGGCTGACGATGGCGGTGGAGACCGGGCCGGGGGAAACCACTGCGCCAAAGCCAACCAGGAATGAGAAAACG
>CBDUUP010000028.1:0-19873 GCA_965370435.1 uncultured Anaerolineales bacterium
GGTTTTTTTTTTTTTTTTTTTTTTTTATCCCCGCCAATTTTTGTTTGTGTTTTTTTTGCGGGGGGGGGGCGGAATCTCCCCCCTCAAACCCCCCCGACTCCAGACTATTGGTTGGTGGCTAACGCAATATTTCGCTCTTTTATGATTTATCATCCCACTTGCAACCTGCAACTCGCTGTCCCGCACTTGCCCTCTCTACGCAATCATGCTATAAAGAAAGAGATGATAACCCAAGAGAAATTATCGGTCCGGAACGCCGAGCATAGCGACCGCGCCTCGCTCGCCAACCTGATCCATTACCAAACCCACTCTCACCGCCACCTGGATTGGCGCTCCCCCCTGGATTGGATAGACCACCCACCCTTCTTGGTTGCCGAACAGTGGGGCCAACTGGTGGCTGCGCTGGCCTGCCCGCCCGACCCGCCGGAAGTAGCCTGGATCCAGGTGTTTTCGGTGAACAACCTCATCACCCCTGACCGGGCCTGGCAGACCCTATGGCCGCAGGTCCGCCAAGAACTGGCCCAAAGCAAGATCACCCTGGCCGCCATCACCCTGCAAGATTGGCTGCGGGAATTGCTGGCAGCCAGCGGTTTCGTTCACACCCACAGCGTCGTCCACCTGGCCTGGGAGGAGAAAGCCTTGCCCCCGCCGCGTCCCGCCGAGGTCACCCTCCGCCCCCTTACCTCCGAAGACCTGCCCCGGGTTCAGGAGGTGGATGCGGCTGCCTTCACCCCTCTCTGGCGGAACTCGCCGCCCTCCCTGAAATATGCTTTGAAGCAGGCCGCAGTCGCCACCGTGGCCGAGAATGAAGCCGGGATCGTCGGCTACCAGATCAGCACACCCAATATGCTGGGCGGACATCTGGCCCGTCTGGCCGTGCATCCCGACGCCCAGGGGCAAGGCGTCGCCTACACCCTGGTGCGTGACATGATGGCCCAGTTCCAGAAGCGCGGCGCCCTGCGGGTGAGCGTGAACACCCAGAACACCAACCAACCCTCCCTCAAACTCTACAGCAAACTCGGATTTCAACCCACGGGAGAGAGTCACCCCGTTCACCAGTACCATTTTGAATAAATTCCGATAGCATCCCGACACCCGAAAATACCTCCACCCTTGGAGGGAAGCAGCCATGAGTGAAGAATCCATCATCGTCAACGCCCTGGTCAGGCAAGCCCTGGTGGCCTCCGAAGAAGTTATGGGCGTGAACGGCCTCAACATCGTGCTCAAGAGCGCCGGGCTGGAGCAGTTCGTAGGCAATTATCCGCCCGACAACCTGGAACCGAGCATCAAGACCGCCCAATATGCCCGGCTCAACCAGGCCATCGAAAGTTTCTACGGGAGGGGCGGGCGCGGCTTTCTCCGGCGGATTGGGAAGGCCTCTTTCCAGTACGCCACCCGGGAGCAGACCGCCTTGTTGGGGCTGGCGGGCGTGGCCCTCAAGGTCTTGCCCAAGAAACAGCGCATCCTCTTCATTCTCAACAGCATGGTCAACGCCCTCAAAAAAACCAATCCCCAGGTGGACGCCTGGGTGGACGAATCGGAGGGCCAGGTCGCCTTCGTGGACCGCACCTGCGCCATCTGCCACCAGCGCGCCAGCGACCGGCCCATCTGCCATCTGTACGTCGGCTCGCTCACCGAAGCGGTACAGTGGGCGACCGGAACTGAACACCAGATCACTGAAACCCACTGCGCCGCTCAGGGAGATGAATACTGCCGTTTCGAAATCGGCGAACCGCTCTCCTGAACTCCACCGGGATTCGCCCTTTCAGAGTCATTCGCCTTAGAATCCCGTTAGAAAGTCCCATTAACTCTCCCCTATCCCTGGACAAATCACACCCAATCGTGGGAGAATCAGGGTATCATACTGATTACAATCCAAGTCGCCATCAACCTCTATAACAGGCGATATCAAAGTTTGATGCTGAACCGAGGAAAAAACCATGACCCAAAGATCAAGACGCCAAGAAAGACAACGCCAAAGAGCGAAGCGCAAACAAACCACCACGCTGATGATCATCGGAGGGATTGCGTTGGTTGTGGCCGCGATCATGATCGTCCCCAACTTGCTGCCGGTGGGCGAGATTGTCGAAATCGCCCCCAAAGCGTACCCGATGACGAATGCAAATACCATGGGCGATCCCAACGCTCCGGTCACCATTATCGAATACTCCGACTTCCAATGCCCCTACTGCAAGAGATTTTCCGACCAGACCAAAGACCAGATCATCAACGCCTACGTCGTCACCGGTCAGGTATACTTCATCTTCCGCAGCTATGGAGAGTGGATTGGCCCCGAGTCTCTCGCCGCCGCGGAAGCCGCCTACTGCGCCGGGGACCAGAACCAATTCTGGCAATTCCACGATATGCTCTTCGCCAACCAGACCGGGGAGAACGTCGGCGCTTACAGGGACAACCGCCTGGTTGCCTTCGGTGAATACTTGGGCCTGGACATGGACGCATTCAACGCCTGCTTCAACGGACATGACAAACGCGACCAGGCACAGCAAGACCTGATTGACGGACAAAATGCAGGCGTTCAAGGCACGCCCGCATTCTTCATCAACGGACAACTACTGCAAGGCGCAGAGCCATTCAGCGAATTCCAAGCCCTCATCGAAGAGGCGCTTGCCGGAGATGGCGAATAAGCTTCCTCATTAGCCCATCACAAATCTTCATCAGGAGAGAGAGATGTCTCAAAGAGAAAGACGCAAAGAAAGAGCGCGCCAACGAGCCAAGCGCAAGCAGCAAACCACCATGTGGGTCATCGCCGGGATTGCCCTGGTCGTCGTCGCCATCATGGTCATCCCCGCTCTATTGATCCAAAAGCCTCCCACCAGGGAATATCTGGTTGACATGGGCAATGTTCTAGGAAACGCGCTGGGCGACCCCAACGCGCCGGTGATCATTCAAGACTTCTCCGATTTCCAGTGTCCCTATTGCCGCATATTCACCGAAGGAGACGAACAACGTCTCATAGAGCTTTACGTTAACACCGGAACAGTGTACTTCATTTACCGCAGCATGGGAGAGTGGGTAGGGCCTGAATCGGTGCCTGCAGCCGAAGCCGCCTATTGCGCCGGCGCACAAGGTCAATTCTGGGCTTACCACGATGTCCTTTTCGCCAACCAGGCCGGAGAGAATCAAGGCGCCTTTGCCCCCGACCGCCTAGAATTCTTCGCCAACTCTCTGGGGCTGGACGTTCCAGCGTTCCAGTCCTGCATGGAAAGCCATCAGTTTGCCGACCAGGTTGCTCTAGATCGAAAAGAAGGTGAAGATTATGGAGTAAAGGGCACGCCCAGCCTGGTCATAAATGGCAAACTTGTTGAAAACACATCTTTCGACGTAATTGTAGCTGAGATCGAAGCTATCTTGGGGGGATCTGAATAATTCCACCTCAGCATAAAAAAATACCTCCCGCGGGATTGAACCCCGCGGGAGGTTGTGGTTAACTCAATTCAATCATCCCCTAACGAACATCTCCCATATCCAGGCCGCGATGGGCGGCGCGCACTTCTCCCCAATCTTCCTCCGTGACCGGAATAGGCAAGATATCCTCCTCTGGACGCCGCGCCAGACCCAAAGCCCCTTCCGGGCAGGCGGGGACGCACACCCCGCAGCCCACACAACGCACCTCATCCACCTGGGCCTCCCCCGCCAGGGTGAGGGCGTCGAACTGGCAGTATTCCACACACAGATCGCAGGCGATGCATAGATCCACCTCGACCTGGTTGACAAAGGCGGAGCGGGCCACCACGTTGGCGATGCCCATTTCAGACATACCCCGCAGAATGCCGCAGGAGCAGGTGCAGCAGTTGCAGACGAACCACAGCCCTTCCTGGTTGTTGCTCACCTGATGCACCAAACCGGCGTCGGAGGCGCGCCGTAAGGTAGCCGCCGCTTCCTCCTTGGTGAGCGCTTTGACGCTGTCACTCCCATCGAAGGCGTTGGGGAACTGGCTGAAGCTCAAACAAACGTCCAGGGGATGGTGACAGGGGTCGCCGATCAAGGTTTTCTGCTTGCGGCAGATGCAATCTAAAACACCCCAGGCTTTAGCATTATCCACCACGTCCATAGCTCGCTCATAAGGCCGGACTTCCATATCCTTGCGGATTTCCTCCCCAATCGGAACTATCCGGGTCAACTGAGGTTGGATGGTGAGCGCCTGGGTGAAAGTCTGTTGATAATAGTCTTCAAACAGGCGGGCCATTTCGGCGTCCATTTTGTCAAACTGGTATTCATAGATCCCTATTGCAAAAGGAAGCAGTCCAAAGCCCAGGCCGCCCTCGGCCCGTCCGGCCTTGATGAGGCCCTCTTTGACCATCTTCTTGAGCATGATTTTGGTCTCTTTGGGGTCGCCGCCGGAACGGGCGGCGATCTGTTTGGAAGTCTCCAACGTCATGCGCAAGTGGGAGGCCAACTCAGCTTGCTCCGGGGAAAAGAGCTTGGCCAGCAAGCGAAGGTCGGCGCCGTCTTCGGTGGGCGGGTAGCTGTTGGGCAGGGCGTCCAGTCGCTCCGCCAGGCGTTTATAGATTTTTTCGTCCATAGTTGTGCCTCCAGATATCAAGATATAGATAGGTGTTCCGGCCAAATTATATCAGCTAGCAAACTGCCGGCTCGTATCTCAATCGAACGAACCCGCAGCCAAAATCCACTCCAGACGCGTTTTGAGAATATCGATTGAAACGTTCAGTTTATCTTTGGGGCTGCGAACCAGGCTCGCTCACCCCAGCTCAAAATATTAGTCTTCTTCGGTGTAATATTTGAAGGAAACCTTCACCTTGGCCCGGTATGCGACGACCTTGCCATCTTCGATCTGCATGTCCATTTGAGTGACCTCGGCTATGCGCAAGTCGCGGAGGGACTTGGCTGCCGTCGCCACCGCCGCCGCAGCGGCCTTCTCCCAAGACTCGGGGCTGCTCCCCACCAGTTCAATGATCTTATACACGCTCTCGCTCATGGCTGACTCCTTTTGTCTATGTGGTTGAAGGTATCTGTATAAAGAATAGCAGAAAAATCCGCTTTTGGCAAATTATTATCTGCTGCGACTAAAGTCGCTACAACATTTACAAAGTCGGCCTTCGCCGACTATAAGCGCTTTTAGTCCGCCGAAGGGCGGACTTCGCAGTTGTTGGCGCGACTTTAGTCGCTAAACGCCACTAATCTTCAAACCTCAACGCATCCCCCTCGCCTACTCAAAAAACCGCTTCGCCGCCTCGACCATATAATTATTGCCGCAGTCGGGACAGTTAAAATAATACTCGAAATAATATTCCTGGCCTTTCTTGCGCTTCTTCCGTTTAGGGGTGCGCTTGACCACCGGCGTCCCGCACTTCCGGCAGGGCTGGCCCTCGGTGGTGATTTTGGCGTGGCTGGCGTTCTCCGCCTGGGACTTCTTCTGGGGAAAGTCAAAGCCCAACTGCGGGTCAACCTCAAAGCCCGAGTCATCGGTAAGATTATCCCCATTGGCCGCTATCCAGGATAACGCGTCACATCTCTCATTCTCCCGGTCCCCTGCATGGCCCTTCACCCAAAAGAACTCGACCTCGTGCCGGTCGCACACCGTCAGCAATCTCTCCCATAAGTCTGCGTTGGCGGCTTTTTTTCGCTTGTTCAGCAGCCAGCGGTTGGCCTGCCATTCCCGCGCCGACCCCTTATTCATGTTGTCAACCATGTACTTGGAGTCGCTGTGCAGAGTCACGCGACAATTATCCTTGAGCGATTCCAATCCCACCACCACCGCCAGGAGTTCCATCCGGTTGTTGGTGGTCTGCCGGAAGCCGCCCGACAGTTCCTTCCGCCGATTCCCGAACAGCAAGACCACCCCATAACCCCCCGGCCCCGGATTGCCGACGCAGGCCCCGTCGGTGTAGATGGTGACTTCTTTGATTTCGGTCATGGGATGATCATACCCCTACCCCCAACACAGCCATCAACGCGACCACCAACGGGGCGATGAAAATGGCGGGCAAGAAATTCCCCACCCGGATGGGCTTCAACTCCAGCAGAACGATGCCGATCCCCAGGATGAGGATCCCGCCCACCGCCGTCATCTCGGCCATCATGGGGTCGGTGATGAAGGCCTGGGCCTGTATCGCCAGCAGGCTGAGGCCGCCCTGGTAGACCAATATCACCAACACCGAGAACAGCACCCCCACCCCCAGCGAGGAGGCAAAGGCCAGCGCAGCGAAGCCATCCAACACCGACTTGATCGCCAACAGGCGGTAATCTCCCGACAGGCCGTCCTGGATTGAGCCTACAATCGTCATCGGGCCGACGCAGAAGACCAGCGAGGCAGTGAGGAATCCCCGGATGAACCGGCTGCCCTCGTCCACCTCCCCGCTGCCCCCGGCGAAGCGCGCCTCCAGGGCGGCCCCCAACCCCGCCAGGCGCCCCTCGATGCGCCACCACTCTCCCAGTATCCCGCCCACCAGCAGGCTTGCCAGTACAATGATGGGATTCTGGGTTTTGGTGAACATCTGCACGCCTATCGCCATGGTGAACATCCCCAGCCCGGCGATAACGGTCTGGCGGATTCGCTCCGGCAGGCGGCCGCCAAACAAGACCCCCAGACCGCCCCCGATGAGAACCGTGACAATATTGAGTATTGTTCCAGTCATGCGTCTTCGTCTCCTATGGGTATCAATGATACACTGTTTACCGATCTCGCGCCCGCGAGGGGAATAACTTATCCATCCCCTGAAATCACCTTTCCGCTTCCCACTCCTTGACCCATCCCATCAGCCGCTGTCCAGCATCCGCGGGTGGGTCCATCACATCATACCAGGCCAGGAAGGCTTCCCCATCATCGCCTATAAGAAGTATGCCTCCCAATCCCTTCGCCCGCCGAAGCACTTCTAACGCTTGAGGCGGCGTTTGCACGATAGGGCTGCCGACGTTGAGAGAGGTATTCACCGAAACCTCAACCCCCACCCGCCTCCCCATAGCCTTCAGATAGGCGAAGGTGAAAGGGTCGGATTCTTCCCGCACGATCTGAATGCGCGAGCTGCCATCCTTATGGATGACTGCCGGAATAACTTCTCGGCTCTCTGGACGAGCCGGCGCGGTCAAGACCATGTAATTGTAAGCGTTATGCTCATCCGCCGATGCGCCGGGAGAAAGCGCAAACCAACGCTGCGCAGCCTCATAAGTCGCCATTGGCGCCAGGGGACGAAATACCTCCCGGAACTTTACGTACTTATTCAAGAAACTGAGGGTTTCCGGGTTGCAGGGATTTGCCAGAATAGATCGATGCCCCAAGGCTCGCGGGCCGGTCTCAGCCACGCCCTGATACACCCCCACCATGCCATCTTGAGAAACAATATAAGCCAGCAGATCGGCAACCTGATCCCGGCAGTCCCTCTCCGTGAGATTGCCCAGGTACTTGAATGCAATATCCGAACTGGCTTCCAACGCTTGCTTTATCTCATCGGTTGTCGGCGCCATCCCGCAGTAGAAGGCATGCTTGAGCGGTTCCCCCAAAGGGACGCCATTTGCCATCGCAAAAGCATAGGTCGCGCCCATGGTAGCGCCAACGTCGCCAGGCGTGGGCGGCGCCCAGACCTGCAGCCGGGTCTCTTGCATTCCAAAATGGCTCTCGTAATAGTTTTCATCAAAGCGTTCCAGCAAGCGGGAATTTGCGACGCAATTGAGCGCGGTTCCACCGGTCAGGACGAGTTTATCGCTTCCCGTAGTTTGGATCAAATGCTCGATGATATGGAAAAGGGCGTCTTCGAAAACCATTTGAACTGCGGCGGCCTTATCAACCCTATCCTGGTCTATCTCTTCATTTTGAGTCATGTCAATCTTCAAGACCGCATCTGGATTCCATAATTTCTGGGCTGGAATAGGGGGGCCGAGGATTTTTTCAAGCTCTCTGGAATAAGGCTTGATCCACCGTTGGCGGGTCCAATTGGCCAAGGACCGGTTGATGAGAACCTCTCCATTGCCATTCAGGGAAATCAATTCACGGAGCTGTGGATAATAGGTATTCGTCATCCGGTCTTGATCCCCCCAGGCGGCCGCGCCCATATAACGCCCCTCGCTGCTGTAGGGAGTCCAACCACCCTGCGTGGCGCTGAGGAAACGGTAAAGGGTGCCCAAAGAGTCATTTAAATTCTGGTTCTCATAAAGGAGCTTGACCTCATTTCCCTGAGCCAAATATAATGAAATCGCCCCATCGTCTCCGTTTCCGTCAATCACCGAAATCATCACTGGCTCCTCAGAGGAGGTAAAAGGGGAGACGGCGTAGGAAAAATAAGCGTGGGCATCATGGTGGCGCACACCGATAATGGGGAATGGCCTCTTCAACCCAAGTTGTTCCCCCAATCGCCTGGAGGTTCCCTGTATGATTCGCATTAGATCGCCAGCATCATTCTCAATGGAAGCATTCTTCTTCAACAAGGCTAAACTATAGGGTAGTTCTTCCAGAAAATTCCTGAAGGTGGCAACATAATATTCAGGCACATCGAATCGCGACAAACCGGCATGAATATCCTCCGGCCCGATCCCCATCTCTTTCATAAGGACGACCAAGGCTTCAATACTCTTCTCTGGATACCCCATGTAATGCTTGATTCCCGTATAGCGTTCTTCCTTATTATTCCGTATCAACCTCACCCCTTCTTTGACAGAGACCTCCACCAAAGCGACGCCCGAACTATGCGACCCAACCCCAAGTCCCAACAAATACACCGTTTCCCCCTGGCTAATTTTTTGCTGCATGGAAGCGATCCGCTCTTTAGCAAAGCGGCTGCGCGGGCCATAAAATCCGAAATTGGCAAAAATACTACGGATGAACGGAATGGGTAATCGATAAATAGATGAATCTAATATCGGATGGGTCGGGCCATAAACCCATTTTTTATCCGTCAAATCACGCCTCCAGGCGTCATGAATCTGAATCACAGAGCGCCAGCCAAATTGGATCCATAGCACATTATGAGTAGTATATCGTTTATACTGAAGATTGGCGTCCAAACATATCGAGCATTTTCAAGACCAATACATCAAGTTATACTGATACTTCATTCGAAACCAGGACAATTATAAAGCATAGTAGTTTGCATTTCTAACCGCTTGACGTATAATAGTTCTAGCAACAAAGTTCTGATCTATTAGCCAACGCCTTGGGGTTGTTCCCCCAACCTTTGAGAAGGTTCACAAGGTCTGAAAAGGGAGACCGTTATGAAAAAAAGATGGATTTTGATCCTGGGTATTCTCGGGGGACTGCTGGGCGCGGGCATACTTTACCTTATCACCCGGCCGCCGCAGGGCAAGCCGGTCAGCCTCTCTTTGCCGCCAACGCCGGCTCCACTGGTCATCCAAATCAACGGCGCAGTGAACCAACCCGGCGCGTATGAACTCCCGCCCGGCAGCCGGGTGCGCGATGCGATCCAGGCCGCCGGTGGCCTGCTCCCCGAAGCTGACGATCAATCCCTCAACCTGGCCGCCAAACTGACCGACGGCATGCGCCTCAACGTCCTCCGCCAGGGTGAGGCGCCGCCCACCCAGTCCGCCGCCGGCGGGCAGCGCATCAACATCAACACCGCCACCCAGGCCGAACTGGAGACTCTTCCCGGCATCGGCCCCGCCAGAGCACAAGACATCCTCGCCTACCGGGAGGCCAACGGGCCATTCACCAGCATTGAAGAGATCATGGACGTGCCCGGCATCGGGCCTTCCACATTCGAAGACATTAAAGACCAGATATCCGTAGAAAGCGCCCCATGACGAAATTTAAAGCCCCCCGCGACAGTTGGCCCATCCACATCCCGCCGGTTCTCACCGTCTTCACCGCCATCGCGGTGTTGATCCTCTCCCCATTTTGGGCCGCCCGATGGTACAACACCCCCTTCATCGGAGCGCTCTTGGAGCCGGGGAACGTGGTCACCACCGCCATTGGGGAAGATTGGCCCGCCAGGGACTCTGGAGCTGAGGCTCCCGATTACCTGATCGAAGCTGGCGGTGTCGCCATCACCAACCCCCAATCCCTGCGCCAGGTGATGACCGCCAAAGGTTACGAACCGGTTGACCTGACCTTTGGAAAGCGGGATGGCTCAACCTACACCATAATCATAACCCCGCGCCCGGTCAAATTCAGCGAACTGGTCACCTACTTCATCATCCCTTACCTCATCGGTCTGGCATTTCTCGCCACCGGCCTATGGGCCTACCGGACGGATCCTCACAAACGCTCCACCCGGGCTTTCCTGATCTTCGCCGCCGCGACCAGCGTCGCCATCGCCTCCCTGCTGGACATCAGCACCACCCGGGTCTTCGTCACCGGCTGGGCTTTGAGCATGCCGGTTCTGGCCGCGGCCATGATCCACCTGGGGCTGGTCTTTCCGCGCCAGATGCCCTTCATCCGAAAATACCCCTCGCTGCGCTTCTTGCCCTGGATCCCGGTCCTTCTGTTGGCCTATCCCATCATCCAGGGGATCGTGAACCCGGCCACACCCTGGAGCTACTTTGAACCCTGGCGTTACAGCTACATTTACGGCAGCCTGTCCATCCTGTTCTTCTTCGGCATGTTGATGGCTCGCATCATCCGGGGCCGCTCGGCCATCGCCCGCCAGCAAAGCCGTATCATTGTTTTTGGCTCGGTGCTGGGGTTCAGCCCCATCCTGTTATTTTTCTTCATCCCCGTCAGCCTGGGGTACGATTCGCCTTTCCAGGTGGCCTTATTCCTGCCGCCCCTGATCCTCTTCCCGCTCTCCGTGGCCTATGCCATCGTCCGCTACCGCCTGCTGGACGTGGACCGCATCCTGAGCAGCACCGTCACCTACAGCGTGATAACGGTCGGCGCAGTGGGTTTGTTCTATGGCTTGATCACCGGTCTCTCCATGCTTTTAGGTCAACAGATCAATTCAAATAATCCCCTGCTCATGGCGGTTTATTTGTTCATCCTGGTGTTGCTGCTGAACCCTCTCCGCGCCTTGACCCAAAACGCTATTGACCGGATATTCTACCGCAGCCGGGCTGATTACGGCCGCTTGCTCTCCGAACTCTCTCACGGGTTGACCATCACCCCCGATCTGGCCCGCACCCTGCGTCTCCTGGACCGCTCTCTGGAAAAAGCCCTCAAACCCCAGCAGTTCATCCTCTTCCTATATGATGATGACGACGGCGTCTATATCTCCCACAGCGTCCGCCAGGAAACCGATTTTCAACTGCGCCCCGAAAGTCCACTCATCCACCTGCTCAATCAGAACCCGGAGCCGGTCTGGTTCCCGCCCGGCCTGGGCTGGCCGGAAGCCTTGCTCCCTGAAGCCGAGACCCTGGAAGACCTGGGCTGCCGGGTGTTCGTCCCCTTGACCTATAAAGGGCGCATGATCGGGCTACTGGCGCTAGGCCCCCGCCGAGCCGGAACTCCCTACACCAGCGACGACCTGGAATTCCTGGGCGCGGTCGCCAGCCAATCCTCCCTCTCGGTGGAGAACGTCCGCCTGTTCACCAATTTGCAGCGCACCCTGGAAGAGACCCTGGAGATGAAAAACCTGATGGACGACATCTTCGCATCTATCGCCTCCGGGGTCATCACCACGGATCTACAACGCAAGATCACGCTATTCAACCGGGCCGCGGAGCGAATATTCGGCCTTGAGGTTGGCAAAGCCCTCGGAAAATCGCTGCCTGAAGCCCTGCATGATCTATGGCCGGGTCGCCTGGAAGCGATGACCAACGCCACCCTGTCCGAGGGGGCCAGCGCCCTGCAAGAGGAGCTCTCTCCCACGCTGTCCTCTCGCGGAGAACTACACCTGCGCCTCTCCGTCACCCCCCTGCGGGACGCCCACCGGAACACGATGGGCGCCGCCATAGTAGTGGACGACCTGACCGAGCAGCGCCAGCTCAAAGCCGAGCAAGAGCGCATTCGCCAGACCTTTGGGCGGGTGGTGGCTCCCAAGGTGCGCGACCGCCTGCTCTCCGACCCCGCCAGCCTGCGTCTGGACGGCATCCGCCAGCCTATCACCATGCTGTTCGGCGACCTGCACAACTTCACTGCCTACAGCGAGAAAGCCGAGCCGGAAACGATGTTCGAAGTACTCAACTCCTATCTCTCTCTGGCGGCCCAGGCCATCCTGCAAGAAGAAGGCACCCTGGACAAATTCATGGGCGACGCGGTGATGGCGATGTGGAACGCCCCCGACGCCCAAACCGACCACACTCTGCGTGCTGTCCAGGCGGCTCTCGCCATGCAGCAGGTCATCCAGACGCACCGCGCCCAACAAGCCGAGGCCCACCAACTGTATTTCAGCGTCGGCATCACCCGGGGGGACGCTATGGTAGGCAACGTCGGCACCGACGAACTCTTCAACTACACCGCCATCGGCGACATGGTCAACTTGGCTCAACGCCTGGAAGCCCTGGCCGACCCCGGCCAGATCCTGCTCTCCGGCCCAGCCTACGAGGCCGTCAAGGAGCAGGTGAACGTCCAACCTCTCCCGCCAGTCAAGGTCAAGGGGCGTGAACAGTCGGTCACGGTTTACGAACTGTTGAGTCTCAAGTAATGAAAAAATCCAGGGGAACGCGGAGTCAGATCACTAATGAAAATCAATCCCCCCAGCCGCCGAATTCTCCCTATCTCCATCCTAATTTTCTTCCTGGCTCTCATCATCCTCGGGTATATCCTCGTATATCAATTTGTCATTCTGCCAGGCCAACCAGTCGCTATCGTCAATGGCGTAGAGATCTCCATCCGTGAGTTTCAAAAGCGGGTGCGCTATGAACGCTATCTACTGGTCCAAGAGTATGACTATCTGCTATCTCTCCAGGAGACGAATACGCCTCAATTCTACCCCGATCCAATGCGAAAGATAGAATTTCAGCTTGACCCTCGCAACAAGGATAATTTTGGAGAACTTGTACTTCAAGACATGATCCGTGATATCCTGATCCGACTAAAGGCCAGGGAACTGGGGATCATCCCAATGTTCCCGGATGCGGGTGAAAGCATTCAAGCGTTTTTCGGTTATTACCAAGGCTGGATTCCCATCCCGCCTGCCACACCCACAACCGCGCCCACCTCTACGCTTTCCACAACCCAGCAAGCGATCCTGGCAGCCAATACGCCTGCATGGGGCCTAACCCAGACTCCCACGGAAACGCCATTCCAACCTACCGAGACGCCTGCACCCTCCCCAACACCTACCAGGGTCACATTTGATAATTATCAGATCATGTATCAAGAATACATGGATGAATTGCGCAGAGAGATCGGATTCAGCGAATATAATTTCCGCTATGTCCTGGAAAGCCAACTTTTTGAGGAATTAATAAAGGGGGTCATCGTCGGTGACGACCCTCCATTTCGTGAGATGGTCTGGGCGCGCCACATCCTGGTCGAGGACGAGGAAACCGCACTAGAGGTGGCTTCCCTCCTTAAAGATGGCGAAGATTGGTGCGCGCTGGCCGATGAATTCTCCACTGATCCTGCAACCAAAGATGAGTGTGGCGATTTGGGCTGGTTCAGGCAGGGTGTAATGGTAAGGGAAATTGAACGCATTGCCTTTAGCACTCCGATCGGAGAAGTAAGCGACCCGGTAGAGCATGTATTTGGATGGAGCCTCACCCAGGTATTAGGCCATGAGGATCGTCCGCTTGAGAATTATGAACACCAATTCCTCCAGGATAGGTTATTCGAGGAATGGCTTGACGAGGAATACCAGCGCAGCGGCGTGGTGATTTTTGATATCTGGAAAGACCGCGTGCCAGCCCAACCAGCGCTCCCGCCTAGTAATAACCCCGACTCACCAGATCCAATCTTCCTACCCTAACCCGGCCAAAATCTCCACCAATAAACGAACCCCCATCTCTACAGTTTTCCCCTCCACATCTTTGGGCGGGTTGACCGCGGCCAGAGTCAACGCGGCCAGCGGGGCAGCCTCCAGAACCGCGCGGCAGGCCGAGAGCGTATTTTCAAAAGAAAGCCCTCCAGGGGTGAGGTAATTGACCCCCGGCGCGATCTCCGGGTCCAGGGCGTCAATGTCAATGTGGAGATAGACGCCCTCCACATCTTTGAAATGATGCCCCGCCGCCACCGCCGTCCTGCCGGATCGCACCTCATCGGGGGAAAGATAAGAGATCGGTGTGCTGTCCAATAGGTCTTTCTCTGGCGGGTCCAGATCGCGGACGCCCAGCATCACCACCTGGTTCTCGTCCACCGGACGGTTCAACCCCACCGCCTCCCGCAGCCAGGCCAGACCCCGCCCGCAGACCGCCGCCAGCGGCATCCCCGGCAGGTAGCCGGAAAGGGTGGTCTCCTCGGTGTTGAAATCCCCATGAGCGTCAAACCAGGCGACCCCAAACTCCCGCTCCCCCCAGACGTGCCGCAAGCCGGCCGCCACGCTGACCCCGTTGAGGCAGTCGCCCCCCAACACCACCGGCAGGGTATCCCTTTCGACAGCCTCCCTCACCAATCCCGCAACAGCCTCCCCCAGACGGCCCAATCGTTCCATACGCTCGCCAGCCCCCAGGTCAACCGGCGCAGAAACCTCCGCCGCCACCCTCACCCCTCGCTGCTTCAGCCGTCCCGCCAACCCCGCCTCCATAAGCGCGGCAGGCCCCAACCCCATCCCCACCTCATATTCATCCTGCGAATACCCCACCGAAATCAACGTAATATCCATCACAATCTACCTCAACCAACTACATACTGCCCACTGTCTACTGCCGACTGACAACTGTCTACTGTTCACACCTTCGGCAGCTCAATCTTCTTCTGATTCTGATACTTCCCCTTCTTATCCGCATAGGAGATGGCGCATTCCTCGTCGGCTTCAAAGAACAACACCTGAGCGATGCCCTCGTTGGCGTAGATCCGGGCGGGCAGAGGCGTGGTGTTGGAAATCTCCAGGGTCACAAATCCTTCCCATTCCGGCTCGAAAGGCGTCACGTTGACGATGATGCCGCATCGGGCGTAGGTGCTCTTGCCCAAACACACCGTCAGAACGCTGCGGGGGATGCGGAAATACTCCACGGTTCGCGCCAGGCAAAACGAATTGGGCGGGATGACGCAAACCTCTCCCTTGTAATCCACCATGGATTTCGGATCGAAGTCCTTGGGGTCAACCACCACGGAGTACACGTTGGTGAAGATCTTGAACTCGTCAGCCACCCGAATGTCGTAACCATATGAGGAGACACCGTAAGAGATCACCCCATCGCGCACCTGGTTCTCCGCATAGGGTTCGATCATGCGGTGTTCTCGGGCCATCTTGGTTATCCAGTGGTCAGGTTTTAGTCCCATAAGAATTGTCGCTCCTTTACTATAAGTATTCATCACTTCGTAGGGGCGGGTATGAGACCCGCCCCTACGAGATTGCAAAATGACATGAGTGTACGCTCTACCATCCACTACCTTCAAACACCCAGGTCAACAATTGGACGCGCTCCTCCGGGGTGGAGAAACGGGGGCGGGCGAAATCCACAAACATAATGGTGAACAGCTCGGTCCCAATGTGGCGGCCATCGTAAAATACGTGCCGGGCGATCAAAGCCTGGCGGGTATGTACGCTGATCCGAAATTGGTCGAAGAACAAATTACCCAGGCCATACATCACCAGCGCTCCCTCATAAAACTCCATACCCTGCGCCTGGTGAGCCTGGCTGCCGCTCACAATCACCGAACCGGCCCCGGCCACCTTGCGAAAATCCCGCACCTGGGTGGGCTGGGGGACGTAGGTGTAATATTCATAATGTTGGAATGTCGTGATGGTCAAATACCCCTCCCCGGTCAAACGGGCGATCTCGGCCTGCATCCAGGGGAAATCGCAAGTCACCGCGCCGGGCGCGGTATCGGACGCCCCGGCGAAACCCTGCCCTTTGCCGTTGCAGCCGATGAAGGCGAACCGGTGGCCGTTGTGGGTCAAGGTGACCGCCTGGCGGCCTTCCTGGAGATTCGCCCCGCCGCCATAATAAAGCCAACCGCGTTGGTCATACATATCCAGGGTGAACAGCATGGCGGCGTTCCCCCAATCCCCCAAGTGATCGCCGGTCAGTTCCACAATGTCAGCGCCCACGTATTCCAGCAGTTCAATGTAGCGGGGGTCGCTGCAAAAGGACATGCTGGTGGTCACTGGGTCTGGATAGGGGCAATCCTCGGCGAAGGTCACTTCATTGCTGATGTGGGTGATGTCGGCTTCCCGAAGCAGGCCGCCAACGTCTTGAGCCGGATAGGTGATCCCCTGAGTCTCCATCTCCCAGGCTGTGGCCCGCACCAGAGCTGTCACCCCGGTCATCACCAGGGTGGTCAGTCGCTGGGGATCCCGGTTGAAGGAGGGCAGCAAGGGGCTGGCAGATTCGGGGCCGTACTCCGAATTCACCGCAGCGGTCAATTCCGCCTCGCCGTAAAGAGAGATCGGCACACTGAGGACATACTCCATCGGGTTGAACGCCTTCCACAACGGAGAAAGGCCATCCACGGTGAGCGTCTTCCAGCGCGGTTCCAAGGCCTCCAAGGGCACGATCCCCCAGGCCGGGCGATTCTCCCAGGCCTGGTCCAGCAGTTGATCAGCCGGGTAAACCAGCGCAGCCCCCTCTCCCGGGCTGCCCCACCACTTCTCAAAGACCATGAAGGTTTTTTGGTCCATCATCAGGGGAAGCCTGGCAAAAGCCCCCCCTGACCCGCCGCCCCAGGCGTTGCGCAGTTCCCCCAACGTCACCCCATCTGAGATGGTCGGGAAGGGCGCCACCAGCGCATACACCAACCGGCTGTATATATTTTCCTCGCCCACCTCTAAGCGAAAATCGGCATCCTCTTCCTCAGCGGTTAACCCGATCTCAGCAGGCAGGGCCAAAGACTCTATCACCCCCGCGGGGAGATACGGCGCCACCCACAGGGATAGCGGCTTTTCGGTCGTCGGGGTGGCGGACGAGAAGGGAATTGGCGTTCCGGTCCCCGGACTCACCGCCATCGAGGAGGTAGTCGGCTGGAAAGGCGTTCGGGAGGGTGGATAGGTCGGGCCAGGCGTGGGCAAATCGCGCCCACAGGAAGACGCGCCCAGAAAAAATATCAATGCCAATAATGACCAATAACGAATGGGTAACTTCATGGATTCTGAATTTTTATAATAACGGTATTTCCAAACCCTTCGGTCGTCTAAGACCCGAAGGGTTTGGCGAGTTCCAGTCCGCCGCGCGATACCAGCGCATCATTCACCTGCGCTTCGTATCCGGCAGCTTCTTTTTCCAGGGAGCGCAAACCAGCCAGCAGCTCCTCAACGGCATCCGAATCTTTCAAGGAAGCCAGGTTTATGCGCACGTTCAGCCCCGCCCCGGTCAGAGCCGCGCGGGCCAGGGCCGCGCCGGAGCCGCCGTCGCTGATGGCATTGATATTACCCAGTGTGACAACCTGCACCGCCAACCCCATGACAGCCACCGCCATCCCCACCACCTCCATCGGAACCCGGGCCGCTTCCAGCGTCGCCGCCTGGATAGCCTCAGACCGGGCTTGCTTCTGCTCCGGGGTCTCTTTCGGCAGCCGGAAAGCCGCCATCACCCCATTGAACGCCGCCGCGTCTCGATCCACCGCAACGGTCAGTTCGGCCCGCAGCCTCTCCGCTTCCTCCAGAACCGTCTGCATCTCCGCCTCAATCGAGGCGTATTTCTTCTTCCCCATAGAGACTCGGGCCACCATCGCCGTCAGAGCCGCTCCCGCTGCGGCTGTGTATGCCGCCGCCGATCCGCCCCCCGGCGTAGGCTCGCTGGAAGCCAGGGCTTCCAGAAAATCTGGGGGCGCTTCCTCCTTCTGGACGGCATACAGGCGGGTTTCTAGAACCTGGTCGCGCTCGAAATCATCCAACTGCAAATGCCATGCGGCTGCATCAATGAGCGCATCCTGGGGGATCAGGCCGATCAACTCGCTGTGAGAGACCTCCACCCCATAGCGGGCCGCCTCCCGGCGGATCATCTCCACCACCCGGGCCACGGGCGTCTTCTTGTAATTGGTGAGGTTCATCGAGACCTGCGCCTGCCCATCCACCAGCAGGCCCAATCCCTTGACATACCGCAGCCCTCCCGACGAATGGCGCACCGCTCTAGCGACCTTCTTGGCAATCGAAACCTCATCGGTATTCAAATAGACGTTATAGGCGATCAAAGGCTGGCGAGCTCCGATCACTGTGGCTCCAGCCGGGCCGACCTGGGCCGGGCCGAAGTCCGGAGCCCGGCCGGGGTCGCTGGCGATCTCCTCTTTGAGCGCTTCGTACTCGCCGCGGCGGATGTTCTCCAGATTACGGCGTTCGGGTCGGGTGGCCGCCTCCTCGTATAGATAGACCGGGAGGTCCAGTTCCTCGCCCACTCTCTTCCCCAGCCGCTTCGCCATCTCGACGCAATCCTTCATCTTCACCCCCGAGATCGGCACCAACGGCACTACGTCGGCGGCCCCCACGCGGGGATGTTCCCCCTGGTGCTGATCCAGGTCAATCAGTTGAGCCGCCTGGGCGATAGCCTGAAAAGCGGCCTCCTCCACCGCCGCCGGAGGCCCGGCGAAAGTCACCACCGTGCGGTTGTGGTCCTCGTCAGAACTATAGTCCAAAACCCAAACCCCAGAGACCTTCCGGATCGAATCCACAATCGCCTCCACCACTTCCGGGCGGCGGCCTTCGGAAAAATTGGGAATACATTCAACAATAGAATTGCTCATTCAAAATACCTCAGTTCATAAGATGGAGAGATTATACCGTGTATCCCTGACACCCCGGAACCCCTTCTCCACCAGCAGGACGAAGTTCAATACCACCTCTGCAATTCCTCATCATTAGACTATGAAGAAAACCTAACAGATATCTAACACCTCTATGAACTTATTTTCATCCTTTAGCGTATATAATTAACTTGAAAAAAAAAGTGAATTAATCTCCCTCTTTTGATCGCGTTAGCTCGGGGTCCCAAGTCAACCGGCAGCCGATCACCGCCAATCCATTCGCTGGTTCTGCCTGCGCTCAAGGTACTGACATCCACCAACAGCCAGGTTTATCCAAATCTACCTAAAGGAGGTAGCGCTTATCGCACGATAAACTCCCGAAAAACCTGCTAGAACGCCATCTATCAGGACAACCACCAATTTTCAAACAAATCTTTAGATCAGGAGAAGAAGATATGCAACGCAAGAAATTGTTATTGGCGTTAAGCCTTTTGGTTTCCGCCAGCATGATCCTAGCCGCTTGTGCGCCTGCTGCGGGGACACCAATAGTTCAGACAGTCATCGTCACCGGCGTAGATGAAACTCCGTTTGTGATCACTCAGATTGTCACAACTCAACCAGATGTGATTTCCACACCCTTCCCCGACACTCTGGTGATCTGCCAGGGCCAGGAACCCGACACCCTGTACCCCTACGGCGGCAGCATGGTAGCTTCCAGCAACGTCCAGGAAGCTGTCTGGGACGGCCCCTTTGACACCAACACTTTCGGCTACCAAGTCACCATTCTGGAGAAACTCCCCAGCCTGGCTGACGGCGACGCCCTAATCGGGACTGTCACTGTCTCCGCTGGCGACACCTTCTCAGACGCCTTCCAGGATGTCGGAATCCTGGAAGAGGGCATGCTGTACCTGCCCTCCGGCTGCGGCTCCGACGCCTGCGCACTGGAGTACACCGGCGGCGACGTTGAGATGGACTACTTGAAAGTTACCTTCACCATGCTGCCCGGACTGACCTGGTCCGACGGCGCCCCCCTCACCACCGCCGACTCAGTCTACTCCTTTGAACTCAACGGCGACCCCGACACCCCCGCCGGCAAGTTCGCTTTCGACCGCACCGCTTCCTACGTAGCGGTTGACGACCTGACCATTGAATGGAGCGGTCTGCCCGGCTACATGGATTCCACCTACTTCCTCAACTTCTGGCAGCCCTACCCCGAGCACGTCTGGGGCCAGT
>CBDUUP010000029.1:0-19412 GCA_965370435.1 uncultured Anaerolineales bacterium
GGCGGGGGTGCGCCTGTTGAGCGGCAACCTCAATGAGTACCGCCGCGCCACCCATACCTGGTGGGAGAGCATCCAGCAGGCCGCGCCGGAGCTGCTGGAGCGGCCGGTTTATTTCGTCTCCAGCAATATGCACAGCATGGTCAATATGCTGACCGGGTTTGCCCTGGAGCATAAAGCCGAGTTGGTGCGCTTCCTGAAAGAATGTGACGATGGAGGTTTGCTCCGGGAATGGGAGGACATTCAAGCCAGCGAAGTGCTTTCCCGTCAGGAGAATTTCTTCTATTACGTGCTCAAGAAATTCCTCCAGACCGAGCGAGGCCAGCCCTGGGTCGCTATGCGGCGGGAACAGGAGGAAGCCAGCGGCATCACCCGCATCCCCAGCGAACACACCTTCGACGTGGACGTGCAGGTGATTGACCTCGCCCGCCTGGACCCCGAACGCCTGGACCCTCGCCTGAAAGACGGCGGTTTGGACTTTTTGGAACGCAGCGATGCTTTGATCTTGAACATTGATTATCCTCTGGGGATGGCGGCCTACAATATCCTGGCCAAGGTGGCCGAACACGCCTGGGAGATCGGAGGCATTTATTTCCTGGGGAAGGCGGCTACCCTCAACGGCGTCATGGGTGATGTGATGATCCCCAGCGTGGTGCATGACGAGCAATCTCGCAACACCTACCTTTTCTCGAACTGTTTCTCCGCCGCGGACGTATCTCCTTATCTGGTCTACGGCGCTGTGCTGGACAACCAAAAGGCGGTGACGGTGCGGGGTACTTTCTTGCAGAATTCGGAATACATGGAGGTGTTCTACCGGGAGGGCTACACCGATATCGAGATGGAGGCCGGGCCGTACCTCTCGGCAGTGTACGAGATGTTCCGCCCCAAACGCCATCCGGTGGACGAGATCGTTGACCTGCACAACATCCCCTTCGACCTGGGTATCTTGCATTACGCTTCGGATAAACCCCTGAGCAAAGGCAAGAATCTGGGCGCGGGCAATCTCTCCTACTATGGGATGGACCCGACTTATGCATCCTCCCTGGCGATCCTCCGGCGGATCTTCCATCTGGAGCGAGGCAGGGACTTGGCGAAGGGTGATTAGGGATTGGGCAACAAGGTAATCAGGTATTTGATAACGAGTACGAATTACCCATCGTTTACTACCCACTGACCAACGTTCACTGATAACTGACTACTGACAACTGAGACACCCATGACCACAATTGGAAAATCAATCCCCCGTGTGGACGCAAAAGGGAAAGTGACCGGAGAGGCGCTTTTCGCCGGGGACGTGAATATGGACGGCCAATGCTATATGAAAATTCTCTTCGCCAACCGGCCCCATGCGATTATTAAAAGCATGGATACCGGCAAGGCGGAGGCGTTGGAAGGGGTGATCGCCGTCTTCACGGCCCAGGACGTGCCCCATAACGAGTACGGCCTCATTATGAATGACCAGCCGGTATTGTGCGGTCTGGGGTCGAGCAAACCCCATGCTGAGCGGGTGCGTTTCGTGGGGGACCAGGTGGCGGTGGTGGTTGCGGAGACGGAGGCTGTCGCGGCACAGGCGCGCGATCTCATCGAAGTTGAATACGAAGATTTGCCGGTCCTCACCGATCCCCTGGAGGCGATGAAGGAGGGCGCGTTGCTGCTGCATCCCGACCAGGAATCCAACGTGTTCTGCAACTATCGAATCCGGTACGGGGACGTGGAGGCGGGTTTCGCCCAGGCAGATGTGATTGTGGAGAGCGAGTACCGCACCCCGATGCAGGAACACGCCTACTTGCAGCCGGAGGCCGGACTGGGCTACGTGGACGAGGAGGGCCGGGTGACGGTGGTTGTCGGTGGACAGTGGGCCCACGAAGACCAGGCCCAGATCGCCCACGCGCTGGGTCTTCCCAAGGACCAAGTGCGGGTGATCTATCCGGCGGTGGGCGGGGCATTCGGGGGGCGGGAGGATATGTCGGTGCAGATCGTGTTGGGGCTGGCGGCCTGGCGGATGCACCAGCGAGGGATTGACCGCCCGGTGAAGATCATCTGGAACCGGGAGGAGTCCATCCGGGGCCATAATAAACGCCACGCCTACCTCATCCGCAGCAAGTGGGGAGCCACGCAGGAGGGCAAGATCGTCGCCGCTCAGAGCGTCGTCATCCAGGATGGAGGGGCCTATGCCTACACCTCGACCAAAGTGCTGGGCAATTCGACCTTGATGTGCACCGGCCCATACGAAATCCCCAACGTGAAGGTGGATTCGTATGCGGTATATACCAACAATATCCCTGGCGGGGCATTCCGGGGATTCGGCGGACCACAGGGCGCTTTCGCCGCTGAAACCCAGGTGAACAAATTGGCCGAGGCCCTGAGCATGGATCCGGTGGAACTGCGTATGCGCAACACGGTGCGGGAGGGATCTATCCTCCCAACCGATGCGCCGCTGCCGGAGGGCGTCACGATGCCGCAGGTGGCCGAAGAATGCGCCCTGGCAGCGGGATGGATGCGAGGGGAGGATGGCTGGCAGCGTCCGTCTGGCGGTGAACCGGCCTGGCCGGACGTTCCCCCACCCGCAGAAGCGCACCTGAAACGAGGGGTGGGCTATGCGATGGGTTTCAAGAACGTGGGTTTCTCATTTGGCTTCCCGGAGGGGTGCTGGGCGACGATTGAGCTGCACGGCGGAGCGGAGATCGAGAAGGTGGTCGTCTACCACGCTGCGGCGGACGTGGGGCAGGGATCCCATACCGTCATCCAGCAGATGGCGGCGGAGGCGGTGGGGGTGCCGGTTGAGAAGGTCGAAATGGTTCTGGCCGACACCGCCACCAGCGATGACTCCGGCAGCGTCTCGGCCTCCCGGATGACGTTCATGGCGGGGAACGCCATCCGGGGCGCGGCGGCGGAAGCCTTGCAGAAATGGGAGGATGAAGCCCGCCCAGCGAAAGCCCGGTATCATTATGAGGCGCGGAAGACATCGCTTTTCGACCCGGTGACGGGCAAGGCAGACCCCAATATCACCTATGGCTACGTGGCGGAAGCCGCCGCGGTGGAGGTGGATGTCGAGACCGGGCAACTGCGCATCTTGGAGATACTCTGCGCCAACGATGTGGGCAAGGCCATCAACCTCCAGCAGATCGAGGGGCAGATCGAGGGGGCGGTGGTGCAGGCGGCGGGGTACGTCACGGTGGAGAACTTCATCCAGGAGGATGGCCTGGTGCGGACGCCCCACCTGTCAACGTATTTGATCCCCACCGTGCTGGATGTACCCGATAAGGTGCAGTCGCTGGTGCTGGAATACGCCGACCCGCAAGGGCCGTGGGGGGCCAGGGGCATGGCGGAGATGCCTTACATCCCGCTGGCTCCGGCGGTCATCGCCGCGGTGCGGGACGCGCTGGGCGTTTGGATTGACGAATTCCCGTTGACGCCGGAGCGGATTTTGAAAGCTCTGGGGAGGATATAATTAACCACGAAGGCACGAAGACACTAAGAAAAACAAAAAACTTTGTGTCTTTGCGCCTTGGTGGTTAAAAAAACATTCTGGAAAAAGTGGGGTGTTTAGATCAATTCCGCTTCGATGATGGTGAAAGTGTGCTCGATGGGGACGACTTTCGCCATCATGGCCTGGGCGGGGCAATATTTTTCGGCGGAGAGTTCGATAGATCTTTCGACGGCTGCGGGATCTACGTTTCTGCCGGTGACGATGTATTCCACCTTGATGTGGGTGAAGACGTGGGGGTGCTCTTCGGTTTGCTCGGCGTGGGCCTTGACCTCGAAGGCGGTGATCTCCTGGCGTTTCTTGCGCAGAATGGAGAGGGCGTCCATAGCGGTGCAACCCGCCAAACTGATGAGCATCAATTCAAGAGGGCGAAACCCGTCATCGTCGCCGCCCACGTCTTTCTCAGAATCCATGCGGATGGTCAAGCCGGTGTTGGCGGTTCCGGTGAAGGTCATTCGGTCTTGTAAGGTTACGATAGCGTCCAAATTAATTCTCCAATAGGGGGGTAACGTAGTGTTCCAGGCTCTCCCGGTTGATGGCCCCGGTCCAGGTCAGGAGGACAATGCCGTCCCGGTCTATCAGGTAAGAACTGGGCAGGTAATCATTTTGGAATCCCCGCAAGGCCTCGGTGTTTGGGTCCAACCAGATAGGGAAGGTGATGCCCATTTGGGCAGCGAAAGCGGCCACCTCTGGCCCCGGCGTACCGGCCTCAATGCCGATGACGAGGAAACCCTGGCTGGCGTGGTCTCGATAATAGGCGTTCAGGTCGGGCATCTCGAGTTTGCAGGGCGGGCACCAGATGGCCCAGTTGTTGACCAGGACGACTTGGCCGCGAAGATCAGCCAGGGAGACGGAGTTTCCCTGGAGGTCGGTCAGGGTGAGTGAGGGGGCGGGGAAGGATACCTCCGCAGGAGGGACCAGGCCATTGCCTGGAGCCGGTCGGGAGGGGGATGGGTCGGCGGCCTGCTTGGGCCAGAGGAATATCCCCAGCAGACCGAAGACGATCAAGCCCGCTCCAATCAGGGCCAGGCTGAAGGCGCGGTTGCGCAGCGAGGAAGTTTTTTCTGGAATGGGGGAGCTTTGCATGGACCTCAGGCTGTTAGCGCTTTTTTGATCTCTTCGATCATGTTAGGTTCGGGGTAAGCGCCGATTACGGTTCCGGCTCCGTGGTTGATGGTGGTCTGGGGCACAGAGCTGACGTGATATTTGAGGGCCAGTTCGGGGAACTCGGAGGAGGCGATCATCTCGGCGGTGACCAGGTCGCTTTGCAGGGCCATTCGATGGGCAAGCACCACGGCTTGCGGGCAGTACGGTCAAGTAGGGGTGACGAAGACTTGCAGGTGGACCGGGTCGCTGAGTTCATCCAGGAAGGCCCGGGTCTCAGCCAAGAGACCCGAATCGCGTTTGGAGATGTTGATGAGGTCGTGGATGAGGGAGGTGAATTCGTTGCCGTTGGGGGCGCCGGTGAAGCGCACGCCGTAATCGACAACCTGGTCGTCTTCCAGACCGGCCAGAATCAGGGTGGGGGCGTTCTCTACGCCGTAAAGGGCGGCGGTTTCGGCGTCTTGGTCCAGGTCAATGACCTGGGCGCTAAGTTTGTCGGAGAGGGCGGTGACTTCCTGGACCATTTTTCCGGCGTCCTCGCAGAAGTGGCAATCCTCCTCGCGCTTGAAGAACAGCACTCGTACAGGATGTTCCAACTGGGCGAAGGCTTCCTGCACTTGCTGGGTGATCTCGTCGTTGAGCAGCTTGGTCATGGGGCGTACTCCTAGAAAGCGGTAATGTGTTGACCAGGGTATGGTCTGGCACCGTTAAGATAGGGCGAGTATACCGTATCTTACATCCATATTTGGGCAGCGGGGGGACTGGGGACAGATGTCCTGAGGAGGGAGGGACATTTGTACTGTGAGGAGCTTCCGTTGGGGCGCAGCGCGCTGCGCCCCTACGGAAGCTCCTATTTAGGGGTCATTCTCCCTCAAGAGCGGCGGGTTCAGGGCGTTTGCCGAACAGGCGCGCGCCGAAGGCTCCTCCAAAGACGCCGATCACTGAGTAGATGAACAGGTTGCCGATCAGGTCAATGATGGTGAGAGTGGCTTCCAGGGATGAGGTTTCAAAGGGCAGGCTTTCGATAATGATCTCCTCGGTGCTCCCCAAGATTTGGGCGATGGTCGTTAATAGTTCATTCACATCTACCGATTGGAGGAGGTAAAAATGGATGAAAGCGCCAACCGCGGCGGCCACGATCCCGCTGAAAACGCCCACTGCGATCCCCTCCGGCAGGGAAATGTTCCTCTCTTGGCCGCCTTCCCCGCCGCCCAGGTAGTTGTAATGCCAAGCGGCTAGAGCGGTTCCGAGCCAAATCCAGGCGCAGCAAAGGGTATTACCTAAACTGAGGATGGGGACTTTGGTGAGGATAGCCATCCCTAAACCGGCTAGAGTCCCAGAGAATATTAAACGGCGTATGTCCATGAGGGTATTATAATCTTAAACACTGAAGGACTGAAAAACTGGAACACTGAATCACTGAGACACTGAAGCGTTGAAATTGTGAGTGGCGTTGGAATTAAAATGGCGAGAGACCGTGATTAGGGATTCTCGAGTCGACGGTCTCTCGCCGGAGGGAGGAACTTGCCCCTGTGTTGATCTTTTGCCTTGGGAGTTGCACACACCCTTTTTTCGGAGCCGGGGCCGCTCCTTAGACCGGTGTAAAAAATTACTTCCTGTTTTGCGAGTAGAGAGAAATTAAGCCTTTTGCAGTTTATGTTACTTCATCAATGCCTTTTGGATAGCCTCCATCGCCTGATTCAGCGTTTCTGTGTCAACTGTAAATTTGGACCCGGCGAGGGCGTAAAACTCGGGGACGCTGACAGTATGTCCGCGGCTGATGGCATGACGGAATTGGTCGATGGCGCTTTGGGGATCGCGCTGATAATTTTGCCAGATTTGTACTGCGCCTAATTGGGCAAAGGCATATTCAATAAAATAAAAGGGGAAGACAAATACTTGACAAACCTCGCGCCATTGCATCAGCAGATCTTCTTCGAACCCGGTATTATCAATACCTGGCATAAAGCGTTCAACCAGAGAAAGCCAATATTGATCACAAGCTGCCGGGTTAGCGCCTTCTTCTGGATGGGTGTAGGCCCAATGCTGGAACAGAGCAACCATCGCCACAAAGGGCCAACGAGCGAGCATAGTGGCGAGGTAATTGTGGCGCAACATCTGGGCCTGCTCTGGTGGATAAAAGGCGGTGAGATGATCGCTGGCAATCAATTCAATTGTGGTGGAGGCCACTTCGCCGATTTCTTCGGGCAGCATTTTTTGGCGCATGTAGGGCAGAGCGCTCATTTCAATCATTTGGATGGCATGACCAAATTCGTGAAAGAGCATAAATAAATCACGGTTGCTGCCACGCCCATTAATGAAAATGAACGAGCGGCTGCTGGCTGGCAGCCGTTCGGCATAGTTCCAGGGTGATTTATTGGGGCGGCTTTCGAGGTCCAGCAAGCCTTCAGATTGCATGGTGTCAAAATGATCGGCAAAGTGGGGGGAGATGTCGTTAAATACCAGGCGAGATTTTCGCAACCAGTCTTCCGCATCCTGATAGGGTTTTAGCGTATGACTGGCATGCACTTGGTACGATTTATCCCAGGGTTTGATGGCGTCTACCCCCAAGGCGGCTGCCTGCTGCTGGCGCAATTCGGCCACCACGGGCACGATCACGTTTTCAATAGCTTCACAAAAGGCGATCACATCCTGGGGGGTGTAGTCGTGACGATTAAGTTTTTTCCACATGTAAGCTCGGTAATCGGACACACCTGCATGGCGGGCGATCTGCTGGCGCAGCGCGAACAACTTTTTCCAGATCGTGTCGTATTTATCTTTGACCGCGCTGCGGGCGGCCAGTATATTTTTGTATACATATTCCCGTTTCATCGGGTCGGGTTCGATGTGGAGCATTTGCAGCACGGCAAATACACTGTGGTTTTCACCGTTCACCTCAAACTTTATATTCCCCTGAATTTCTTTATATTGATCGCGAAGAGATTTTTCTTCGGCTTCAAGGTCTACATTATCAGGGTGAAAGATTTCGAGATTGGTGCGGATGCGTTTGAGTTGAATATCGTAATCTGGGGGCGTGAGGTTGGTATCGATCAGTTTTCGTTCAAGCTGGTTCGTCAGGTGACTGATTTTGGACCACACTTGCTCTTTAAAGCGATTGAGGCTATCTTTAGCGGGCTGGTCATCGGTGTTTTGATCGACAGCGACAGAAAGTCGCCCATTCAGTTCATGGATCAGTCCTAAAAAGTGTGACTGGTCTGTCAACCACTCGGTAAGATTGTCGGTGGAGATTTCACGCGCTAATAGTTCCTCCGCATAGGGTTCAAACTCTGCCCAGCCCCAGTCGGCAGCCTCTTCAAACGAAAGTGGGAATTCTTTTAGCATTTTGCTTCTTCCATTTATGTGGGTAGATGAGGAAGGCTTCTTTGCCCAAGAAGCCTTCCCAAAACGGGGAACTTTTTATTAGACGCTCCCTAGGAGGAGAAAGGAAATATTGTTTCAGAGCGTTCTTTATTGTTCGGTGCACAGTCCTTGGCCGGAGAGGTAATCTTGGAAGCCGGCCAGGCTGTCGATGTGGAGGGAACCGGCCGAGTTTACGCCATTGGTCCTGCCGAAGACTGCGTTGGAACTGGCATGGCGGCCATACAGAGGGATGACGAGGGTGTCTACGCCGCCGAAGAATTTATAGATGGAATGGATCCGGACCGGGGTGCGGTAATGGGCTTCCAGGGTCATGAAGTCGGTGCGGGTCTGGTATTCCTGGTAGGAGACTTCCGACATGGTGAGGGTATCCCAGTTCTTATGGCTGGAAAGGCCATCGTTGATGAAGCCTGTTAGGGCCTCAAAGTGGGGGTCGCCGGGCAGGAAGACCAGGTCGGTACCGTAACAGTGAACGACGACATCTTGGGGGGTCTCATCGAAGTAGGGCCAGAACCAGAGCATGTCCTCGGTGGTCAAGGACAACATGCCGTAAACGGCGGCGACGATGAAGACACCGGCGGTGAGAACCAGGTTCAAGAGGGAGGGGCCTGAGCTTTGTTCGTATTGATACATGATTTTTCTCCTTGGTACTATGTTCCTAGATTGGGTATCGGTAAAGGGTCCAAGTAATGATAATTGGTTGGGTTAGTCCGCCGGGGCAGGTTCGGGTTCGGCGTCGGCGAGTTGCTCGCTCTCTTCTTGGGAGGCGAGGGCGTCTTGTCCGTGGTCGGGCAGGATGTCTTCCACGTTGCGGATGGAGGGGATGAGGTATCCGGCAACACCTACCACGACCCCGGTTAGACCGGAAATGAAGATAATTAGGGCCATGCCCGCGCCGGCGCCGATGCCTACCAGCCAGCCGAAGACGCCGGTCAGAGAACCGCCTTCAAGCATGGCGGGTCCCATGAAGTTGTCGGCCAGAGGGCCAGCCAGGGCCATCGCCACCGGGGCAGAAATCTGGGCGATCAGCTTGCGCACGGCGAAGACCCGCCCCTGAACGTCGGGGGCAACTTTGGACTGCCAGAGGGCCTGGTTGGAGCCGTTGATGAAAGGCATGGTGAATATCATGATGAAAGCGCCTGCCGCCCAGACGACGGGCCCTTGGCCCAGGCCAATCAGGGCGACGCCTAAGCCGCTGATCATCCATCCCAGCAAGACGCCGTGGACACGGCGTTTGGGGCCGCCCCACACACTAAGGAGGATGCCGCCCGCTAACCCCCCAACGCCCAGAGCGGTTTGAACCCCGCCTAGCACCAGTTCGTTGCCTCCACTGCGGGCCATGATCATAGGAACGAACACCGGTTGGGCGAAGCTGGCCAGGAAGTTGCCGAAGAAGAACACCATTTGCAAACCGAGCAGACTGGGACGCTCCAGGATGTATTGGAAGCCATAGGCGGTCTCCCGCAGCAGGCTGCCCTTGCCTTTTTCACCTTCCGCGGTAGGTTTGGGTTGGGGGATGTAGACGAACACCAGCGCGCCGACGGCGAAAGTGAAGGTGACAATATCCAGGACGAAGAGGCCTTCCAAGCCAATGGCGCCCAAGAGAAGGGCGGCGATACCGGGGGCGATGATGTTGGGGGCAATCTGGGCGATAGACATCAGACCGCTGGTCCGTGCGTACTGCTCCTTGGAGACCATGGTGGTGATGGCCGCCGAGTAAGCGGGCCACTGGAATGCATTGAAGAAGCCGTTGATGATGTTGGCAGCGTAGAGATGCCAGATTTCCATGTTCCCGGAGCTGACCAGGAAGAGCAGGGCGATGGAGGTGGCTCCGGCGGCCACGTCGCTGATCATCATCACCAGCTTGCGGTTCCAGCGGTCTACCAGCGCGCCGGCAATGGGGCCGAACAGCAGGTTGGGGAGCATGAAGGCCAGACCCATCATGGCGAAGGGGGTGGCTTTGCCGGTCTCTTCCCAGGCCCAGACTGCCAACCCGAAGCCGACCATGGAGCTGCCCAAGATGGAGACGAGCTGACCGAGCCATACGACGAGGAAGGCTTTCATGCCGGTGGGTTGCTTATTGTTCATTCTTCTCTCCTCATTTCTTCAGGTGTGTGCAATAATCTTAATATTCTTGAGGTAATATTTGATATATTGATAAGTTAGTTTCAGTTATATTCATATTGTATACAATTTTTCTATTTTGTCAAGTACCAATTTGAATTTATTTAGAAAATTGATAGAATTATTAATAAATACGGGGTGATTTTGAATATTCCTGGAGGCGGTATAGATTCTAGGGTGATTTTCCCCTTAAAATGGCCTAACGGGCTGGATTATTCTCAATTTTCCCCTCAAGCTTAGATGAAGACCTAACACTAGGCGATCAATTTGGTTGCTTACGGGCGGTTCTAGGGAAACAGCCGGTCAAATTGGAACTGCCCCCTCTGGATTCAAACCTTCAACGTTCAACCTCCCAACCTTCAACCGCCCTCACTCCCCCGCGGTGACCTGGCTGTCCTGGGTGGAGCATTCGCAGGCGACGACGGTGCGGGTGAAGCGGGTCATGACGCCCTCGTAGGGCTGTCCGGCGGACTCCACCACCCAGCCTTCCAGGTTGAAGGCCAGCGCACCGAAGGCCATGATCCACTCGCCGTTGTACTTGCGGGCCACGTGGACGTGGGTGCCGGTGGCGATGCCGCCCTCGCAGGAGGGGTAGCCGACCCGGTCGCCGGTTTGCAGGGTCTCGCCTTCTTGGGCGCGCCCTTCGGAGGCCAGGTGGAAGTAGAAGAGCGTCCAGCCGGTGCGTTCGTCGCCGTCGCCGTCCAGGTCCAGGACCACCAGGGCCGGATCGGAGCGCGCCACCAGGCCATCCGCCATAGCGGTCACCCATTCGGAGGAGGGCTGGCAGCCGCCCAGCATGGCGGGGGGGGCGAAGTCCAGCGCCGCCCAGGGCTGCATGGTGCCGTAGCCGGTATGCGGCCCTCCGGTGAAGGCCCAGGTCTTGCCCGGCAGGAAGGGGAAGGTGAGGGCGGGCTGCTCCAGGCTGCCGGGGATATGGGGCTGGTCGGAGAGCCAGGGGTCGCCGAACATCACCTGGTAGGCGCGGGCCAGCCCCTCCGGGCCGACGGCGCGGGCGTAATCATCGCCGTCCAGGAATTGGACGAAGTAATTCTGGATGCTGACGCTGGCGGCGTTCTGCCAGGGGTCGGGGCGCTCCATGCGTCCAGAGAGGCGGTCGAAGGAGTCGAGTAAGCCGCTGCGCCAACCATAGTATCCGTGATTGAGGAGGTTGGCCGCCCAGACCAACTGCAAGTAGACGCCCTTGTGATAGGGGTCTTGGTTGCCGAGGGCGTATTGGGCCTCTTCTGCGGTGATGGCGGGGTCGCTCAGCGCGCCAGCCTGGAATTCGAGCAAGGCCAGCAGCAGGCGGGGGCTGACGCTGAAATAGGCCGCCACGTATTGGACGATCTCAGCCCCGCTGCGGTTGGCTCCGGCGGCGTATTCTTCGAATCCGTTCAGCCAGCCGGGGTATTGGGCCACGTAGTCCGGAGCCTCAAAATCCAGCAGGGCCGGGCCGTTGACGTAATGGCTGTCCGGGATGATCTGGAAGGGCGTGCCCCAATAGGACAGGTAGTAGATGGGAATCTGCATGGGCAGGCCGGGTGGCAGGGTGGTGGCGGAGGTAGGGACGATAGGGTTGGCCTGCAAGATCTGTTCGACGGTGGTGTTGAAGTGGGCGGCCAGGCCGGGCAGGGTGTCGCCGGTCTGGGCGGTGTATTCGACCAGGGTGGCGGGATCGTATATCGGGCGGGTGGGCAGGGGAGTGGGGGAGGGCAGCAGGGGGTCGTGGGTGGGGGTGGCGAATACGGCGGAGGGCGCTGGGTTGGGGGTGGAGGTAGTTGGCGCGGCGGGAGACTGGCAGGCAGTCAGGAGGAGGCTTGCCAGGAGGAGGAGAGAAGAGGTCAGGAATTTAGGTATTTTCATCTTGATGAATTACTAGTGCATTATCTTTATGGCGGTGTTCACAGAGATTCCTCGTCCAGCGGCTGCGCCGCCCTTCTCGGAATGACAGGATTAGATGATAGGATTATTCGTCAATTCGCGGCCTGCGGATATAGGTTGATGCGGAGGCGCACTCGCAGGCAATGATGGTCTGTTTTCCATTGGTGAGAGCGCCCTGGTAAGGCTCCGGCCCGGCCTGGGCCACCCAGCCGCCCAGCACGAAGGGCAGGGGGCCGTCGGCGGGGATCCACTCGCCGTTGTACTTGCGGGCGATGTGCAGGTGGGTGCTGGTGGAGGGGCCGCCTTCACAGGAGGGGTGGCCGATCAAGTCGTCGGCCTCCAGCCAGAGGCCGGGCTGGATATTGTCGGTCACGTCAACGTGGACGTGAACCAACACCCAGCCGGTATGCTCGTTCCCGTCGCCGTCCAGGTCGAGGATGAGGAGGCCTTTATCGGCCCGGACCACCAGCCCCGAGGCGGCGGCCACCACCCACTCCTCGGATTCATAACAGCCGTGTTCCTTCATGCCGGGGGAGAAGTCCAGGGCGGTGCGAGGCCCTTCCTGGCCCCAGGCGGAATGCGGCCCTCCGCTGTAGCTCCAGGTGTGGCCGGG
This sequence comes from uncultured Anaerolineales bacterium, assembly GCA_965370435.1. Taxonomy (GTDB): domain Bacteria; phylum Chloroflexota; class Anaerolineae; order Anaerolineales; family UBA11579; genus CBDUUP01. Next base: position 12,585 of record CBDUUP010000029.1, read on the forward strand.
GAGGAAGGGGAGGTTCAGGACTGGTTGGGCGACGCCTTCCGGGAAGAGGGGGCCGACTCGTTCGGCCTCTACCCAGGGGTCGCCGAACATGCGGGCGTAAAGGGCGGCGAAGCCTTCCAAGGGGTCTACGGACTGCTTCCAGTCGTCTTCGGTCGAAACCGCGGCCATGAAGGTCATCAGCCCCACGGTCCCGGCGTTGAGGGTGGGAGCCAGTTGCAAGGATGCGCCATCGCTGAAGCGCAGAACGGTGTGAGAACCGTCCCGCCAGCCATAGTGGCCCTGGTTCAACTGCTCTACCGCCCAGGTCAATTGGCGGTAGAGACCGTAGCGGTAAGGGTCCTCTACGCCCATCAGGTAATTTTCCCGGAGGCCGTCTGCCAGCGGCCCCAACACACAGCCGCAGCGGTATTCGAGCAAGGCGAGAAGCAAGCGGGGGTTGATGGAGTTGTTCAAGGCGACGTTGCTCAAAATTATATTTCCTGACAGGGCTTTCCAGTTCTCATTGAGGTAGCCATCGGTCTGGTGGATAAAGGCGTCCAGGTCAAACTCGCTGGCCGGGGCGGAGAAGATCACCGCAGTGTCCGGGAGGAGGCGATGGTCGGGGGTGGTCTCTCCCAGCCGGGGGGGGATGAGCAGGAGTAAGTTGGGCGGGAGGAGACCGCGCAAGAGTTGCGGGTTGGACTCAACGCTGGCTGCGCCGGAAATCGGGCTATTATACCGGATTTCGTCAGTTTGAACACCGAAACGCGCCGCCACCGCGGCCATCGAATCCCCCGGCTGAGTGTAGTAGAGGATCGACTCGTCTTCCAGGGGATAGGTGTAATTGGACGGCCGGGTGGGGGGGATCCGGGTGTTAGCAGGGGGGGGAGGGCCAAAGGTCTGGGTCGGGGAAGCGGTTTCGGCGGATGGACTGGGGTTCAAGACGGGTGGCAGCCCTTCCAGCGCCGGTTGGCAAGCCCCGGTCAGGAGGCAGAGGAGTATGAAGAAGAGGGCGGGTTTGGGGTTGGACATAGTGGATAGTGGACAGTTGTCAGTAGACAGTAGGTAGTTGTCAGTGGGCGGTGGACAGTGGGTAGTGATCAGTGGATGTAGGAAAGGCGAAAGGATGTGTTGCTCTCGAACCACAATTCACCAATCACTATTCACTATTCACTCATCACTATCCACTGGCTTTACGGATCGCTCTCGGTGCGGGTGATGCGGGAGGCGTAGGCGCCGTATATTGAGGCGGTGACGATTTGGTCGCCCCGGACCAGGAAACCTTCGTAGGGAGCGTTCCCGGCCAGGACCGTCCAGCCGCCGAGGACGAAGGGAACCGGGCCGTCGGCGGCGATCCATTCGCCGTTGTATTTGCGGGCGATGTGGACGTGGGTGCCGGTGGAGACGCCGCCTTCACAGGAGGGGTGGCCGATCCGGTCGCCGGTATCTAATACCGCGCCCAGGTAGGTGCGCCCGGCGGTGGCGATGTGCAGGTAGACCAAAGCCCAGCCAGTGTTCTCATTTCCATCGCCATCCAGGTCGAGGACGATGGTGCCGGTATCCACTCGGGCTACGACGCCCGGCGCGGTCGCCAACGCCCAACGGGTGGATTCGACACAGCCCGGCTCGCTGCTTCCGGGGGCGAAATCTATGGCGGCCTGGGAGCCGTCGTGTTCCCAAGCGCCGTGGGGGCCGCCGGTGAAGCTCCAAAGCGTCTGGCGTTCAAAGGGCAGGATCATCTCCGGTTGAGTCAGGTTGGGAGGGAAGAGCGGCTCAATCTGGTGTTTCCGTTCCCAGGGGCTGCCGAACATTTCTTCGTGCAGGGCGGGCAGGCCATCCTCTCGGTCCAGGGCCTGCACCCAGGTCTGGCCGTTGTCGTAGAGTTGGGCGAAGAAATATTGCAGGGCGGCGGTCCCGGCGTTGATCTCCGGGGCCATGCGGCCGATGACGTCATTCTGGAAGTAGAGGTGGGTGATCTTGCCTTCCCGCCAGCCATAGTAGCCGACCGAGAGTTGGTTAACCGCCCAGATGAGCTGCTTGTAAAGCCCTTTGCTGCGGCTGTCAATTTTCCCCAGAGGATAATCGGTTTCAGATAGGCTGCGGGGTTGGCCGTACACCCATTCGCTCATATATTCAAGCAAAGAGAGCAGCAAGCGCGGGTTGATGGAATTTTCCAGGGCCACCCGCTGGATGATGGCGGCCCCGCTGGTGTAGCCGGTGGAACCCAGCCATTCGTCGTATTCGCTCAGAAAGCCGCCGCCCGCCTCAACGAAGGCCTGCACGTCAAAATCGCTGGCTGAGGGAGAGAAGATTACCTCGCTGTCCGGCAGCAGCCCCTGCCCCGAGGTGGTGTTGGCCAGGGTTTTGGGGATGATGAGCAGAGTGTTGGGATTGAGCAGCGCGTTTGGGTCTGGGCAGGCGCCAGTGCAGGTGATCTCAGCCGCCTGGACGGCGAAGCGCACCGCCACGGTTTGCAGGGTATCGCCGGATTGGGTGATGTAGCGGTAGGGTGCATTGGTGAATTCCGGCGTTGGAGGGGGCGGAGTCAGGGAAAGCGTATCGGTGGCAATGGGTATCAGAACGGTGGGCGTACTCTCGACCGGGGTGGTTGTGGGAGACTCTACAACCGTCTCCTCGGCCAGGGCATTGATGGTTTGTAAAATGGGATGGGGGGTTGGAGAGGGGGGGAGGGTGCCGTTGGTCGCACTCATGGTGCATGAAGCCAGCAATACGGCAGCTGCCAGGCAGAGGATCAAGAATCGAGAAGATCGAGAGGTTTGCATACCGTTATCTTTGAATAGTGTTGCCGGGTTCCCGGCATAAGCAGGCGGTGAGGGTTTGGTTCTGGCGCAGGAGAAAGCCATCGTAGAGAGCGCCCCACCCCACCGAAATCCAGCCATCCATGACCAGAGGCAGGCCGCCGTCGGCGGATATCCACTCTCCATTATACCGGCGGGCAATGTGGAGATGGGTCCCGGTGGCGATGCCTCCCTCACAGGAGGGGTGTCCGATATGGTCTCCGGCTTTGAGGTAGGTGCCGGGAAGCACCCGGTCGCGGCTTTCAACGTGCATGTAGAGGAGCGTCCAGCCGGTTTGCTCCAGTCCGTCGTCGTCCAGGTCCTGGTAGACGGCGCCTTTATCGGCGTGGACGATCAAGCCGTCGGCCGCGGCCACGATCCATTGGTCGCTGGGGTAGCAGCCGATAAGGTTGTCGGTGGGGGCGAAATCCAGAGCCGCCCATGCGGAGCCATCTCCCCAGCCGCCGTGGGCGCCTCCGGTGAATACCCAGTTGACGCCCGGTTCGAAAGGCAGTTGGAGAGTCGGCTGTTCCAGGTCGGCGGGGACCAGAGGGTCGAGAGACCAATCGAAGGGATAGCCGAATAGATGCCAATAGGTGGAAAATACACCTCGATTGGAAACCGCCACCTGCCATTCCGGCTCGCCGTGCAGGGTGGAGAATAAATGCTGCACTCCGGCGGTCCCGGCGTTGATGGTGTTATCAATGACGATGAGGCTGCCGTCTTGCAGGGTCCAGGATCCCAGGGCGTTGACCTGCCAGAGGTAGTAGCCTCGATTGAGGTTATCGGCGGCCCAGGCCAGTTGGCGGTATAGGCCAGTGCGCCAGTCGTCGTAGAGCCGGATGGGGTACGTGAGGGTGGCCGGGTCGGGATTGGCCTGGGTCAGCCAGCCGCTCTGGTATTCCAGCACGGCCAACAGCAGGCGGGGGTTGACCGAATATTCGCGGGCGATGCGGGTGACGATATCGATGCCGTTCACGTATTGGCCGTCCACCTCTTCGTGGTAGGTTGCCAGGTATCCGTTGTGACTCTGGATGAAATCCGCCAGGTCGAAATAGGCGTTCACTGGGCCGTTGACCAACTCCGAGTCGGGGATGATCTTGAAATTCAGGCCGGGGGCGGTGAGGGAGGGCGCGGGGATGATGAGCACCTGCCCTACGGTGAGCAAGTTGGGGTTGTAGATCTGGTTGGCCTGGATGAGGGCCTCCATGCTGACGCCGTACATTTGGGCGATCTGCCCCAGCGTCTCGCCGGGCTGGACGACGTGCTCCTCGGGGATCACTCGCAGGGTAGGCAGGAGGCGGGGATCATCAGGGGTGGGGGAAAGGATGGGTTGGTTGGGATTTCGGGTGGGGGGCAGGAAGGGGGTGCGGGTGGGCGTGGCTGCCAACGGAAGGCTGCCGGTCCCGGAGAGGCCGGGATCGGTGCTTTGATCGGGTAAGTTGCAGGATGAAAAGATAAGCATCAGGATGCCCAGGGCGAGTATACGCGGGGCTGTTTTGAGTTGATGGGAAATTGACAATGTGCGCATGAGGTCCTCGCCGACAATTCTACCCTGATTGGCGAAGTCCTGCTAATGGAAGAGAGGGTCAAAATACGGTTCTAACAATCTTTTCTTGGACCTATACTTGATTTTCTCTTCTGATTTAGGATATGCAGAATGCTTTGGATAAAAAAAGACCCACAGCCATCGAGAGCGGCTGTGGGTCTTGGAAAATTAGATTGGTCAGGGGGAAGAGACTTCCGTCAGGGAGGGGCAAAGCTCCACGGTCTGGATGTAATCGAGCAAGGGGGTAGGGTCCTGGATGGAAAGGGAGCCGCCAGAGGGCAGAGTATCGCCGGTGCGAATATCGGTAGCCCGGCCAAAGACTGCGTTACTGCTGGTATGGCGGCCGACGAGGGGGATGATGAGGATTTCGACGTTGGAGAAAAACTTGTAGAAGGTGTGAACCCGCACGGCCGGATCGTAGAAGGCTTCCACGGTCAGCATGTCGGTGCGGATCTGGTATTCCAGGTAAGATTGATCCGAGAGGCTCAGTTGGTCCCAGCGCTTCCTGCCGGACATGATCTCATTGATGATGGAATTCATGTAGTTGAAATTGGCGGAAGAGGAATCGACGGCTACGTCGGTTCCGTAGCAGTGGACGACGATGCGGTAAGGCTCTTCCTCAAAAAGCGGCCAGAACCAAAGCGTATCTCCCGCCGCCAAGGAGATGAACAGATAAACGCCTATGACGAGCAGCGAGACAACCACTATGACGAGTTGCTTGAGAGAGGGTTGGTCGGAAAATTTAGCTTGATCTTGGTACATTCTGGGCGCTCCTTAAAATGTTGGGTGGGACTGTATGATATAATTTTTTTCAGACAGAACTTCAGAGAAGACTGCCGTTTTGCCTTTGGGCAGTTTGGACAGTTCCCTCTGACCGAAGCGCTGAGGCCGCAGCGTCCTCGGTATAGGTTTTGTCCGTCCCAGAGAAGACCGGGCATTGCTCGGTCTTCTCTATTTAAGGCGTTGAGGTTGGTCTATTAGGATTACCAACCAGGATTGCCAGAGGTTCAATGGATTATGTGGCTATTGTGAAGTTAACTTCATGAGAATGGGGAGAAAATTTGTTTACGCGGTTTTCTTGTAAGAATCAAAAAAGAGGCAGGCCCTCGGGCCTGCCTCTTGTCTTACAGGTCTTACATCATACCGAATGGTTCGGTAAGGAGGCGAGCGATAAAACTACTCGCACCACGGGCCGTAGCCGAATTCTTCGATGTTCCAGAATTCGCTGTTGGCGGTGGGGTCCATGATGAAGTTGCACATGTCCGGCCGGGTGGCGGCCAGTTTCAGGCGCAGGTACAGCGGGGCGATGGGCAGCTCGTCGGCGAAGATTTCCTGGGCCAGGAGGTGGTTTTCCAGGTAGGCATCTTGTCCGGGCAGGGAGCCCAAAGCGGCGAGGCAGGCGGCGTCGTAGGCCGGGTTGACGTAACCGGGGTTATTCCAGCCACCCCAGCCATAAGCGAACGCGGGGGCGCTGAGGTCGGCGTCGGGGCCAAGGGCCTCGGCCAGCCAGGGAACGTCACCAACGGTCAGGTCAGCCTCACCGGGCAGACCCAGGGTCATCCACAGGTCGCAGGGGGGGGCTACGCCGGTCAGCCAGGCGAACTGGCCGATGTCGTATCGGCGTCCGAACAGGGGGCCGTCGGGGCCGTCGGCGAAGTACTCACCGGATACCCAGTATTCGAGATTGACTTCGATACCGCATTCTTTCAGGGTCTCTGCCAGAAGCTGGGTGGCTTGCTGGCGCTGGGTGGCGGTGGTGGTCCAGTAGTTGAAGGACAGGCGGGTGTCGTCGGGCACGCCGTCAATCCCGCTGGCTACGCGGATGCCATCTTCGGCTCCAACATCTAACCAGCCAACTTCTTCCAGCAGGGCGGAGCCTGCGGCTACGTCGTAGGGGTACTGGGTGACGTCAGCGTTGAAGAGGGGGTGCTGCGGGGGCAGGTAGGAGTGGAGGACGACCGACTGGCCGAACATGACGGTGTCAACAACAGCCTGGCGGTCCATGCACATGGTGATGGCCTGGCGGGTGCGGACGTCGCTGAAGAACTTGGGCCGGTCCACATTGATGTCAAAGCCGTCGTCGTAGGAGACCGGGTTGATGCCGAAGTCGGCGTGCTCAAACACGGTGCCGGTGACGAAGGTGGCGTTGACCTGTCCGGCGTTCTGCAGTTCGAGCAGCAGTTCGGACTGGTCGTCGAGGTGGGAGGTCTGGTCAACAATGTCGCATTCTCCGGAGAGGATGGCGGCAATGTTGGCGTTGGAGTTCTCGCCAACCAACTTGTAAACCACGTAGTCGAAGTAGGGCAGGCCTTCGTCGGCGCGGTAGTAGTTCTCGTTCTTGTGGCCGGAGATGGATTCGCCCTGCACCCATTCGTCGAGGACGTATGCGCCCCAACCCATGGGTGTGCGGGAGGATTCTTCAGCTTCTATCAACTCGGTGGCGGTGAACTGGCCCCAGACGTGCTCGGGGTAGGGCTGCCAGAAGTTGAGGAAGTAGGTGGA
>CBDUUP010000030.1:0-19316 GCA_965370435.1 uncultured Anaerolineales bacterium
ACCTCTTTGAGCTGAAGGACCTCCGGCGGCCCGAACTCTGTGTACACAATCGCTTTCATTTTTTCTTGGGTAGCCATTTATTTTCTCTTTTTCATTATTCCGAGATTGGTGAAATCTTGCGCTTAGAATATAGCAGCCAGACGGTTTTAGTATCATACATTGAATGTAAACTTCCTGGTGAACGGTCAAAACTTTACCACCAAGGCTCAATCGCAGAGATGCGCTAAGCCTTGCGAAGGTTGCTCCGGCTTCAAACCTATCAAATCTTGATTGACATAACACTAGATGAGTGGATTGGTTGTGCTATGGTGCCCAGAAACATCACACTAAAAAGGGAACTTCTTTTTTTTGACACTTACCTATAAACCCTATCCTTAATATCCCGCCTTGAGTTCCGCCGCCGGGACCACGATCTGACCCTCCCCCGCGTCCCCCACCAGGCTGACCTCCGCCGGGCGGGTGGCGGTAAGCCAGGCGGTGTAGGCCGCGGCCAGAGCGTCCAATTCCGCCGGGGAGTAGATGTCATCCAGCGGCAGGATGCCCTGCATCAGCCGGTGGCGGGTGATCTCTTCGAAGATTAACATCGGGTCTGGCACATTGAGGCCCTGATCGTATAAGGCCAATTGGCGCTGCAAGCGGCCTTCCAGGGTGTGCTTGGGGAAGGGCGTCCGTTCCAGCCAGGCGCAGTAGCAGGCGTGAGGATAAACCTCCAGGGATTGCTTCTGTTCCTCTCCGGCGGGGAATGTTCCGTAGCCCAGGCTCTCCAGACGTTTGAAGATGGCAAAGCCGGTGCGCACCCAGCCCCGGCAGTTTTCTTCATTGGCAGGGGTGCGGGTGATGCGGATGTTGCGCTGGCCCAGCAGGTACTCGGCCAGCCGGTAGCCGGTCCAGCGACCGGGGCGCGGGCGGGGGTTGAGCTTGACGCGCACCGCCTCGTCGGCCATCAAGCCCTGATTGGGGCGGCGGGGCGCGTTCACCGCCACAAAAGCCGACTCCTGCCCGCCCACAAAGGCCATCACCTCATCCATCTCTCCCTCCCCCAGGGCCAGAAGGTCCAATTCGCTGCTCAAGGCGACGTAGCCGAAAGGACTCCCCTCGGCGGTGGGATCGATCCCGATGAAGGTGGTGTGGGTGAAGAGCATGGCGGTGCACGGTTGAAAGTTGGAAGGTTGAAAGGTTGAAAGTTGCAGGTTACAAGTAACAAGTAGCAAGTTGCGGATTGTAGTATCAGTGTAGCGGAAAAATGATGGCGGCGCAACTGATTTCCCCCTCCGGCCTGCGTATTACAAGTATCGAATTGTCATTCCGAGCACCCCACAACGCCACAGACGCGGTTCAGTGGGGAAGAAACAAAAAAACAAAAAACGTTTATTCACGAATAACGCTAATCTGCGCGAATTTTTTTGTTTTAATTCGCGTTATTCGCGCAATTCGCGGATAAAAAATTTCTCGGTCCCCAGCCTCCAAATGCCGCCTCGAATTCCCCAATCACCCAGCCTCCCCCTCGCCTCCCAAACGCTTCCAGCACATATACCGCAGCCGCGGCCAGGAGGTCAAACCCGCCCCCTCCCAGACCGCTTGGCTGCCGTCGTAATGCCCTCCCGAGGCCAGGTCCAAGGTCAGGGTGCGGGGCGGGGTGGGGTAGACTGCGAGGGCTTGGGCCAGCCAGCTCGCCTGGGCCGGACTCTCCCAGGTTGACCGGTCGGCGGCCAGGTAGGCGTCATATTTCCCCAGCAATCCGGCCACCCGCAGATAGCCGACCTCCTCCCCATCCAGCAAGCAAGCCCAGTGACGGGCGGCGGTGCGCAGGGTGGCGCGCCGGTAGTCGCCCAGGATCATGTCCGCCGCGCCGGGGTCGCCGTTGCGCAATTCATGTTCCAACCAGCGATGGTAAGCGTCAAGCAGTTGGCGCGGGGAGAGCTCCTCCACCGTCCAGGGGCCTTCCTCCGAGGCCAATTCACCATCCGGGGGAAGCCGCCAACCTTTTGAGCGGAAAGATCGAAACCCCAATGCCTCGAAAAAGGCCTTCGCCGGTCCGTTCTCTGGGGTGATGGCCGCGGTCATGTAATCCAGTTCTTCTTTTTTGGCGATCCCCTCCGCATGCTCCACCAGACGGCGGGCATACCCCCGGCGGCGGTGGGGAGCTTCCACCCCCATGCTCTCGATATGCAGCGACAAGGCCCGTTCCCGTAGGAACAGGTAGCCAGATGGCTGCCCCTCCTGCTCCAGGATCAGCCCTTGGAGCTTGCGATGATAATTCATTGGCAGGATCAAATGCCGCAGCAGGAATCGCCGCAGCCCCTTCAAACTTGTCGGATTGAAGGCTGGATCCACCTCGGGCAGGTGGACGAACTCGCGCCCGGAGGCCCAATAAGCCTGGCGGCGCGTGGCGGGTGAGATTTGGATATCGGTCATGACGCGTAGTATACCTTATTCCAACTCTGACAGTCTGTCAGATTCAAAATAATATTAACCACAAAGATACGAAGTCACTAAGAAAAATTATAAACTTTGGATCTTTGTGCCTGGGTGTTAATAACCCCCCATAATTCCGTCATGCGATAGAATTAGGGAATGCAAAACAACGCCCGTTTCATCAAATCCGCCCTCCCCACCCTCGCCTGGACATTGGCCTTCGCCGTCGCCTACGCCCAGGCGCCTCTCTACACCTCCAACCAGAACCAATATTTCCTGCACGGGCTGGCCCGGGCCGGATGGGGGACCCTGAGCGAGGATTGGCTGGCGAACACACTCGACCCCGCGCCGGTTTTCAGCTTCATGGTCGAATGGGCTTATCGCATCTTCGCCAGCGAGCTGATCTTCTACTTCATCTACGCCCTGCTGATGGGCGTTTACCTGTTCAGCGTGGCGGGAATCGTCTCCACGCTATACGACCTGCACAGTTCGAAAGCGAGGCGCTTCGGCTACTTCGCCCTGCTCATCCTGGTCCACTCGGCGGCGCTGCGCTTTCTCTTTTCGCGCACTTTGGGATTCAACTGGGCCTACGTCTTGGAGGCGGGGGTGGCCGGGCAGCGCATCATGGGGTCGGTGCTCCAGCCCAGCGCCTTTGGGGTACTTATAGCGCTTTCTATTTATCTGTTCCTGCGCGGCCAGCGTATTTGGGCCGCCGCCCTGCTCCCTCTCACTGCCACTTTCCATCCCACCTATCTATTGAGCGCGGCGGTCCTCACCGCGGCCTACATGGTCGTCGCCTATCAGGAAGAACGCAAGCTCAAACCGTCTTTCCTTATTGGATTGACCGCCCTGGCGCTGGTTCTGCCCATCCTAGCGTATTCGATCACCGTCTTCACGCCCACCTCCGCGGAGGTCTTCGCCCGCACCCGCGACCTCCTGGTCCATTACCGCATCCCCCACCACGCAACGCCCGCTGAATGGTTCGACGCCAGCGCCGTGGCCCAATTGCTCATCGTCGGCCTGGCGCTGTTTCTCATCCGCAAGACGCGGCTGTTCCTCCTCCTGGCGATCCCCGCGGCCACCGCCCTCGCCTTGACCCTGCTCCAGATATTCACCGGCAGCGACGCCCTGGCCCTGATCTTCCCCTGGCGGATGTCGGTCTTCATCGTGCCGCTCAGCGCTTGCATCCTGGTCGGGCATGGCTGGACATGGGTGGGGGAGAAATACGAGCCGCAAATGACCCGCTATCAACGCGCCCTGAACTTCATCACGATTTTCGGCATCCTATCCGTCGTGTCCATCGGCGCGGTGCGTTTCAGCATTGAAAGCGCCAACAAGAGCAGCGCGCCGGAACGGCTCATGATGGCCTTCGTCGCCCAGAACGCGGCCCCTGGCCAGGTCTATCTCACCCCCATCAAGATGCAGGATTTTCGTCTGGTCACCGGCGCGCCGGTCTTGGTGGATTTCAAGTCTATCCCCTACCAGGATGTGGAAGTCGAGGAATGGTACACCCGCGTTCAACTCGCCGACCAGTTCTATCTCGCCGACGACGAGGACGAGCAATGCGGCCTGCTTTCTACCCTCGCAGATGAGTACGGCGTCACCCACGCCATTCTCAGACCCGAGCAGTTCACCCTGACCTGCGAAGGGTTGCGAGAGCAATATCGGGATGCGGATTATGGCGTATATGCGTTGGAACGTTGAACGTGCAAACGTTAGCGACTAAAGTCGCACCAACAACTGCGAAGTCCGCCTTTCGGCGGACTAAATTTCTTTGAGTCGGCGAAGGCCGACTTTGTAAATGTTAGTGCGACTTTTAGTCGCAATGTGTTTCGCCAACCAAACTCACCCCCAAACTGAAATACACCCCCTTCAACCGGTAATTTGACAACATCACTCCGATATGATACACTCTACCCACAAATGAATAGCGGTTTATAATCGCACTCATCCAGAGAGGTGGAGGGACCGGCCCTGTGAAACCTCGGCAACCACCGCAGCCCCGCGGCAGGTGCTAATTCCGGCAGAGACTCAGCCCCGGCTGAGAGGTCTGGAAGATGAGGGATGCTGCCTCGTTTAGCAACGTGCCTCTCTCCAGAGAGGTGATTTTTTTAAGTAGTCATTAGTCAGTGGGTAGTGGACAGTGATCGGTTCTCCATTCACCATTCACTGTCCGCAATCCGAAATACACGGAGCATTAGTATGAGCAAGAAGCAACGTTCTTACACCAATCGCCGCTACCTCGACGCTTTGGATGAACGCGTCTTGATCTATGACGGGGCGATGGGGACCAGCCTGCAACTGTTGAATTTGACCGCGGAGGACTTTGGCGGGGAGAAGTATAACGGGTGCAATGATTATCTGGTCATCACCTCCCCTGAGGCGGTCGAGAGCGTACATCGCTCTTTCCTGGAGGTAGGTGTGGATGTGCTGGAGACGGACACCTTCCGCTCTAACCGCCTCACCCTGGGCGAGTACGATTTGGGCGACAAGGTTTATAAGATCAACCACGCCGCCGCCTCGCTGGCCCGACGATTGGCGGATGAATATGGCACGTCTGACCATCCTCGATTTGTGGCCGGTTCGATTGGCCCTTCTGGAAAGCTCCCCTCCGCCGACGACCCGGATTTATCCGACGTGGGCTACGATGATCTGGTGGAACTCTTCCGCGAGCAGGCTGTGGCCTTGATCCAGGGCGGGGTGGACGTTTTGCTCATCGAGACCTCCCAGGACATCCTGGAGGTCAAGGCCGCCATCCAGGGCATCCAACTGGCCTTTGAGGAAACCGGCGAGGTTATCCCTCTGCAAGCGCAGGTCACGTTGGATACTTCCGGGCGGATGCTGCTGGGGACCGACATCGCCACGGCTCTCACCATCCTGGAAGGCCTGCCCATTGACGTTATCGGCTTGAATTGCTCCACCGGCCCGGAACACATGCGGGAACCCATCCGCTACCTGGGAGAACACGCCGCATTGCCGGTCTCGGCCATCCCCAACGCGGGGCTGCCCCTCAACGTGGACGGGGAGGCAGTCTACCCCCTGGAGCCGGAACCCTTCGCCCAGGCGATGGCCGAATTCGTGGAGAAGAACAATATCAGCGTGGTGGGGGGCTGCTGCGGCACGACTCCGGAACACCTCAAATTACTGGTGGAGAAATTGGGCCAACGCCCCCTCCCGCCCCGCCCGGAGAAGGACGAGCCGCGCCTGTCCTCCTCCATCCAAAGTCTTGCCATGCAGCAAGAGCCGCCGCCGCTTCTCATTGGCGAGCGGTTGAACGCCACCGGCAGCCGCAAGTTCAAGCGCTTGCTGATGGAAGAAGATTACGACGCCATCCTGGAGATGGGCCGCCAGCAGGTGGCGGGCGGCGCCCACGCCCTGGACGTTTCTGTTGCGTTGACAGAGAGGGCCGACGAGAGCCACTTGATGGCCCAGGTGGTCAAGAAGCTGGCGATGGGGGTGGAAGCCCCCCTGGTGATCGACTCCACCGAACCGGAGGTGATGGAGACGGCGCTCAAGCTGGCGCCGGGACGCTGCCTGCTCAATTCCACCCACCTGGAAGCGGGCCGCCCCAAGCTGGAAGAAGTGTTGAGTCTGGCAAAACAGCACAACGCCGCCGTCATCGTGCTCACCATTGACCAGGAGGGTATGGCCAAGACCGTGGAGCGCAAGATCGAGATCGCCAGACGCATCTACCATATCGCGGTGGACGAGTTCGGCTTGAGGCCGGAAGACCTGGTCTACGACCCCCTCACCTTCCCCCTCTCCACCGGCGACCCTGAATTTGTGGATTCGGCGGTGGCGACTATCGAGAGCATCAAGCGCATCAAGGAAGAGCTGCCCGGCGTGTTCACCTCCCTGGGCGTCAGCAACGTGTCCTTTGGGTTGAGCAAAGCGGCACGGCCGACCCTCAACAGCCTGATGCTCCATCACTGCGTCCGGGCCGGGCTGGACATGGCAATCGTCCACGCCTCCAAGGTGAAACCCTATGCCGAGATTCCCGAGGAAGAGCGGGAGCTGATGGAAGACCTGATCTTCAACCGCCGGGAGGACGCCTTGCAAAGGGTGATCGAGTTCTATGAGAACGTTGACCCGGCCGAGGAAGAATCCCAGGCCGACCCCACCGAGGGGATGGAAGCCGAGGAACGCCTCCATTGGCGCATCCTGCACCGCCACAAGGAGAGCGTGGAGGCCGACATTGACGAGGTCATCGCTCGGAAGACCTTCCCCAACGACCACGAGGCGGCGGTGGACCTGCTCAACAACGCTCTGCTGCCCGCCATGAAGGAGGTCGGCGACCGCTTTGGGGCCGGGGAGTTGATCCTCCCCTTCGTGCTGCAATCGGCGGAGGTGATGAAGAAGGCCGTCTCCCACCTGGAGAATTACCTGGAGGTGCAGGAAGGCGTCACCAAAGGCAAGATCGTGCTGGCTACCGTCTACGGTGACGTGCACGACATCGGCAAGAATTTGGTCAAGACCATCCTGAGCAACAACGGCTACACAGTCTTCGATCTGGGCAAACAGGTCCCCGCTGAGGACATTATCGCCAAGGCGGTGGAGGTAGAGGCTGACGCTATCGGCCTGAGCGCCCTGCTGGTCAGCACCAGCAAGCAGATGCCCCTCATCGTGAACGAACTGCACCGCCGGGGATTGGAGATTCCGGTGTTGATCGGCGGGGCGGCCATCAACCGTCGCTTCGGTTGGCGCATCCTTTATATAGAAGAGGAGACCCCATATACGCCCGGTGTCTTCTACTGCAAGGACGCCTTTGAGGGCCTGGAGACCGTGGACCGGTTGACCAACGCGGATAAGCGCGGCCCGCTCTTGGGTGATCTGCACGCCAAAGCCGCCAACGAGATGGGCCGCGAGGTCAAGACCAAGCGGGTTCGCACCAAGACGACCTCAAGCCTGCCTCCTGCAGAGCACATCCCCGAACCACCGCATTGGGGGCCGCGGACGGTGGGCGAGATGCCGCTGGAGATCATCTTCCAACACCTGTACAAGAAAGAATTGTTCCGCCTCTCATGGGGCGCTAAGAACGCCCACGGCGAGGAGTGGGAGAAGCTGAAAGCAGAATTCGAGACTCGCCTGGAGAAGATGCAGCGCGAGGCTCTGCAGACCGGCTGGCTGCAACCGCAGGCCGTGTACGGTTATTGGCCGGCCCAATCGGAGGGAGACGACTTGATTTTGTACAATCCTGAAACGTTGGATTCGCCTGTCGAGATTGCCCGGTTCAGCTTCCCCCGGCAGACCGGCGGCGAGGGACTCTGTCTGGCCGATTACTTCGCTCCCCCAGACTCCGGCGGGATGGACGTGGTCGCTCTGCAGGTCGTCACCGTGGGGCAGGAGGCCACCGCCCGCTTCGACGGTCTGCAAGGTGCTGGGGATTACTCGGAGGCCTATTACACTCACGGCCTGGCCGTCCAGACCGCCGAGGCCGCGGCCGAATATCTGCATCGCCACCTCCGCCGGGAGTTGGGCCTGGAGGAAGGCCAGGGGAAACGCTACTCCTGGGGCTACCCCGCCATCCCCGACCTGGACGACCACGCCACGGTCTTCAAGCTGCTCTCCGCCGAGGAGGAATTGGGCATGTCCCTCACCAGCGCGTACCAATTGGTCCCGGAGCAATCCACCGCCGCCATCATCATACACCACCCGCAAGCCAAGTATTACACTATCGGCGAGAGCCGCGTAGAACAATTATTAAAACGTTAGAACGTTCAAACGTTTCAACGTTATCACGTTAAAAACATGGACAAATACAAGCGAGCAAACCTCAACCTATGGAACGAAAAAGTCGCCATCCACGTGAAATCGGAGTTCTATGATGTCGCCGGTTTCAAGGCTGGGCGGAACACGCTCACGTCGCACGAACGAGAAGAACTGGGCGAGGTGGCCGGGAAAACCCTGCTCCACCTGCAATGCCATTTCGGGCTGGACACCATGAGCCTGGCCCACATGGGCGCGATCCCCACCGGCATGGATTTTTCTGATAAGGCTATCGAACAGGCCCAAGCTCTGAACCAAGAATTGGGATTGAACTGCACTTTTGTGCAATCGGACCTTTACGAGCTGCCCAAAAACCTCACCGGACGATTCGACATCGTGTTCACTTCTTATGGCGTGTTGGCCTGGCTGCCCGATCTCAAAGGCTGGGCGGAGGTGATCGCCCATTTCCTCAAACCGGGAGGCTTCTTTTACATCGCCGAGATCCATCCGGTCAGTTCCATGTTGGACGACGAGGTGAATACGGCGGAACTCAAGATCCGCTATCCCTATTTCCACGACCCCGAACCCATCATCTTTGAGACCGAAGGCACTTACGCCGAACCCGACGCCGAGATCAAACAGCCGGTGCAGTACGAATGGTTCCACAGTCTGGGCGAGATCATCAACGCGTTGCTGGGCGCGGGCCTGCGGATCGAATATCTGCACGAATTCGACTACACCGTGTGGGAGCAATACCCCTTCCTCGAAAAGCGAGACGACCTATGGCATCTCCCGGAGACCCTCCCCAAAGTCCCCCTATTATTCTCCATCAAAGCCTCTAAGTAGGCGTTGAACGTTAGGACGTTTCAACGTTTAAACGTTCTAACGCATGTACAGGTATTTCAATGGCAAAATCAAAATTATTCACGATGCTCGATGAGTCCAAGACGCCGCTGCTGGCGGATGGCGCGATGGGGACGATGCTGCATGCGGCCGGGACCGGATTTGAGGATTGCTTCGACCGGCTCAATTTGACCGACCCGGCGTTGGTGGCGGAGATCCACCGGGCATACATCGAGGCTGGGGCGCAGATCATCCTGGCGAACACCTTCGGGGCCAACCGGTTCAAGCTGGCCGAGCACGGCCTGGAGGACCAGGTCGCCGAGATCAACCGCGCCGGTGTGGAACTGGCCCGCAAGGTGGTGGAGGCTTCCTTCAAGGATGTGCTGGTAGGGGGGGACGTGGGACCGCTGGGGGTGCGGCTGGCTCCCTTTGGCCGGGTCCAGTTAGCGCAGGCCCGGGAGGCCTTTGGGGAACAGATCACCGCCCTGTGCGAGGCGGGGGCCGACCTCATCGTCATCGAGACGGTCAGCGACCTTTACGAAGCGCGGGAGGCGGTCAACGCGGCCCGGGAGGTCTGCAGCCTGCCGGTCATCGTCTCCATGACTTTCACTCGCGATGACCGCACTCTGTTGGGCGATACCCCGGCGAAAGTGGCCGAGGAACTCCATAAGGCGGGAGCCGACGTTATCGGCGTCAACTGCTCCGGCGGCCCGGCCCAGAACCGCCGCATCCTGTCTGAGATGCGCCAGGCCGTGCCGGAGGCCCGATTCTGGGTGAAGCCCAACGCCGGATGGCCGGAGCAGGTTGGTGGGCGGATCATGTACCCCGCCGCGCCGGACTATTTCGGCGAGTACGCTCACACGTTCACCCAACTGGGAGCCAGCATTGTGGGCGGCTGCTGCGGCACCACCCCGGCTCACGTCGCCGCCATGCGCGACGCGCTGGACACCGCTGCCAGCCGGGAAAGCCTGGGCAATTTCAGCGTCACCCCGGTGATGGAAGATGAGCATATTCCCACCGACGACCAACCCACCCAACTGGCCCAGAAATTGGCCGCCGGGGAGTTCGTGGCGGCGGTGGAGATGAACCCGCCCCGGGGACTCTCCACCCACAAGCTGCAAGCCGGGGCCAGTCTGCTGGCCGAGGCCGGGGCCGACGTCATCAACGTGGCCGACAGTCCCATGGCCCGCATGCGGATGAGCGCATGGGCGGTCTGTAATCTGGTTCAGCGCAACCTGGGGATCGAGACCACCCTGCATTTCCCCACCCGGGGACGCAACCTGCTCCGCGTCCAGGGAGACCTGCTGGCCGCCCACGCCCTGAACGTGCGCAACGTTTTCGTGGTGATGGGCGACCCCACCGCCATCGGCGATTACCCCGACGCGATGGACGATTACGACCTGGTCCCTTCCGGCCTTATCAAGCTCATCAAACAGGGGTTCAACGTGGGCGTGGACCATGCCGGGGTGGACATCGGGCAGCCCACCGCTTTCTTCGTGGGCACGGCTCTCAACTTGACCCCTCAGAATACAGAACGGGAGATCAAAGTTCTGCGTCGCAAGATCCAGGCCGGGGCCGACTTCGCCCTGACTCAGCCGGTCTACCACCCGGAGCAGGCCGCCGCTTTCCTCCAGCAGTATGAGGAGGCGCACGGCCCTATGGAGATCCCTATCCTGGCCGGTGTTCTGCCGTTATACGGCTCGCGCCACGCCGCCTTCCTGCACAACGAGGTCCCCGGTATCAATATCTCCGCTGAGGCCCGCCGACGCCTTAAATCCGCAGGGAAAGATTCTCCTCAGGAGGGCGTCCGCATGGCGCTGGAACTCATCGAGCAGATGAAGCCCTGGGCCTCCGGCATCTACGTCATGCCCGCCTTTGACCGCTATGATCTGGCTGCTGAAATTCTTGAAGGGATTAGGTAATTAGGTGATTGGGCAATAAGGTAATCAGGTAACAAAGTGATAAGGAAAACCCAATCCCTAATTACCTTGTTGACTTGTTGCCTAGTTGCCTGGTTACTCCCCTACTTGCTCATCCTCATGGAATAAATCCCCAGGCCCAGCCCGCCCAGCAAGACCAGGAGACCGGCGACCAACAAGATTGGCGAACGGCCTCCGCCGCCGTCCCCCGAACCGTCTATCTCCGCCTGGGAACTGATCTGAGCGCCGAAATTGAGCTGCGCGTCGTCCCCCGCTTCCAGAGTCAGGGCGTAGTTCAGGTTGGTGGTTGGGTTGTAGCCCTCCGGTATCGCCACGGTGACGTTGTAATCGCCCTCTTCCAGGTCAAAGAAGCATACTTCCGGCTCCTCTAGGCCAGCCTGGGTGGTGGCGGTCTCTGAGACGGTGCCCAGCCGGTTGGTTACGCTGATGGCGCCCTCCGGGATGCCCGGCTCTTCCTCCTGTCGCAGACCATCCCCGTTGACGTCATCGTAAAGCAAGACGCATAAATTGCCGGTGTTGGGTCCGGCAGGGGTCGGTGTGGGAGCTCCGGGGAGGCTGGTGGACTCCCCGCCCACCGGTGTGGGGGATGACTCAGGGACGGCATACCCCAGCAAAATCGTCTGGCCTTCGATCAGGGTGTCTCCGGAGATGTGGGGGTTGAGGGCTTTGAGTTCGTCAATCACCTCGTAGATGTTCCTATCGGTCCCCGCGGCCACGATGCTGGCGATGCGCCACCAGGTATCCCCGGGTTGCACGATATAGAGAATGCGCCCATCCTCGCCGGGGGTGGGGGTGGGGAAATTGGTGGGCTGCAGGTAGGGCGCGGCGGAGGCCGGGAAGCTGAGAATCAATACGTATGCCGCCAACAACCCAAGAACAAGGACAGACAGGTTCTTTTTGCTCATAAGGGATACTTCCATTGGCGATTATATCACCGTCCCAATGACTTGGGAGTAGGCGGACATGAAAGCTGAATTAATAAACCTCTCTAGTATGAGATTGGCGGGGCTATCAATCCCTCTGAAACGAAAAAAGTAAAACTTTCAAACAATTCACCATAGAGACACAGAGAACGCCGCTTTACTAGAGAGAAAAGCTAAAAAGATTTTTTTATCCGCTAATCACACTAATCACGCGAATAAAAAAACGTGCGTGATTAGAAGTTTTTGCGCTGTGGAAACCCTAAGAATGATGTGCAATTGCTTGTTTCTACATCCTTTGGATAAGGGCTTCATGAACCTCATTCTATTCTGGGGTGTAATACAGTCAGATAAAAATAATCTTTTCACAAGAGGATACGATCATGGAATTAGTCATCAACGGTGTGGGCAAACTTTATCGCGGCGGCGTGTGGGGCATCAAGGATTTCCGGTTGACCCTGGGACCGGGGGTGTTGGGCTTATTAGGCCCCAACGGCGCAGGGAAGACCACCCTCATGAACGTCCTGGCGACCGTCACCCGGCCTACGGAAGGCCAGGTCATCTGGAACGGGAGCGACGTTGCCAAGTCCCCCAACGAACTGCGGGCCGTGCTGGGCTACTTGCCCCAGGATTTCGGGATCTACCCTAACCTCAACCCGGTTGAATTTCTGGGGTATCTGGCGGCCATAAAGGGCGTGAGCGGCAAGGCGGCTCGCAAGCGGATCGATGAATTGCTGCAATTGGTCAACCTGACCGAAGCCCGAAAAAGGCCCTTGGGCGACTTTTCAGGGGGGATGAAACAGCGCATCGGCATTGCCCAGGCCTTGCTCAACGACCCCCAACTGCTGATCGTGGACGAACCCACCGTCGGCCTGGACCCCGAGGAGCGAGTCCGTTTCCGCAACCTGATCTCCGACCTTTCGGGAGAGCGGATCGTCATCCTCTCCACCCACATCGTCTCCGACGTGGAGGCCGCGGCCACCGAGATCGCCCTCATCAACCAGGGACGTTTGCTTCAGCACGCCGCGCCGGAAGAATACTTGCAGGCGGTGGAAGGCAAGGTGTGGATGGCAGTGGTCCCCAGCCCGGAATTGACCGCCTTCCGGCAGGGTCATTTGATTTCCAGTACTATCCGGCGCAGCGACGGCGTCCACGTCCGGGTGGTGGCGGATAACCCGCCCACCGAGACGGCCCAAAGCGTCCCGCCAACCCTGGAGGATGCTTACCTGTACTCCATTTCATCGGCCAACGATTCGGCTCCCGCTGTAGAGACGGACTGACCATGAAGGCGGTGCGCAGCGTCTACCACTTGATGCGGGCTGATTTTCTGGAGCGCGTCCGAGGGACCAGCTTCTTAATCGTGATGGGGGTTACTGTTTGGGCGGGCTATATGTTCGTGCCGCCCTTCAGCGCGTCCTACAACTCTTTCGTTATCGGCGACAGCCGAGGGTTTTACAACTCGCCCTGGGTGGGAACGGTGACCGGCGTTGTGGCAACCACGTTGCTCTCCTTGATCGGCTTCTACCTGGTCAAGAACGCCGTCAGCCGAGACTACCAGACCCGGGTAGGCCAGATCATTGCCACCACGCCCATCAATAGACCCCTCTACGTAGTAGGGAAATGGTTGAGCAACCTGGCCGTACTGGTTTTGATCCTGGGTGCGCTGACCATGATCGCGCCCCTCATGCAGCTGATCCGCGCCGAAGACTCCACGCTCAAATTGGGGGCCTTGGTCGCGCCGATCTGGTTCATGGGTTTTCCAGTGTTGGCGCTCGTGTCGGCTTTGGCGGTGTTGTTTGAAAGCATCTCCTTCCTGCGCGGCGGCTTTGGCAACCTGGTTTATTTTTTTGCCTGGCTGGCGTTGTCAATGCTAGCTGTGGCGGGGATGTTCCTCTCCATCAGTGAGGTGAAGCCTGGAAATGACTATTCCGGGCTGTCGAGAACGATGGCGGATATCCGCGACCAGATGGTTGCGGAGGGTCTGGACCCTGAGGAAGGCGCTACCGACTTATTTGTCCCCACCGGGGGACAAGAGATTGTCCGCTTTGCCTGGGAGGGCATCGCCTGGACGGGGGATATCTTTTTCGAGCGGTTGGCCTGGGTGGGCGTGGGATTGGCGGCCGCACTGGCCTCGGCGGTCCCCTTCGATCGCTTTGACCCGGCCCGCCAGCGGATTGGCAAAAGAAAGAAACTCAAACGGCCCCGGCTGGGTCTTGCCCTGGGGCGAAAATTGTTGAGCGTCGTGGGATTATCCAAACCCGCCCCGGAGGATACGGCAGCGTCCCGCCTCACCAACGCCGCCGCGGTCCTGACGCCCCTGGATGAACAATCCACCTCCCGGCGGTTTGGGGCAGTCTTCATGGCCGAATTGAGGCTGTCGCTCAAGGGGCGGCACTGGTTCTGGGTTGCGGGGGCAGTGGGGCTTATGATCGCCGGGTATGCCTCCCCCATAGACATGGTACGCCGGTATCTGTTCCCCATTGCCTGGTTGTGGCCGGTCTTGCTCTGGTCGGTTATGGGCATCCGGGAGACAAAGCATCGGATGGAGCAGATCGCTTTTTCAGCCGCATATCCTTTACGCCGCCAGCTTCCCGCTGTCTGGCTGACGGGCGTCCTGGTGGCTTACATCGCCGGCGCGGGATTCGCCCTGCGCTTGCTGCTGGATGGACAATGGAACCCCTTATTCGCCTGGGCGGTGGGCGGCATGTTTGTGCCATCGCTGGCTCTGGCCCTGGGTGTTTGGACGAACGGAAGCCGGACTTTCGAAGTTGTGTACCTGCTATGGTGGTATCTGGGAACTATCAGCCAGGTGACGGCTCTCAACTTCATGGGGACGACCGGAGCGGCAGTTCAGGCGGGCGTTCCCCTGTACTATCTAGGCTTTACTATTCTATTGTTTACATTCGCCGTACTGGGGCGGCAAAGACAGATCCAAGGACAAGTGTGATGGAAGGCCACAATTTTGCTTATAAAGAACCCCAATCATGAACGCAGTTTACGTCACTTATCATTTCATGCGCGCCGATTTCCTGGAGCGTATCCGGCGGAATAGTTTCCTGATCGTCCTGGTGGTCACGGTGGGCGCAGCCTATGTATTTGTGCCCACCGCAGATGCGAATTACATCACCTTCATGCGAGGCTACCACCGGGGGGTCTACAACTCGGCCTGGATCGGCATGTTATTCGGCGTGGTCGCCAGCATTATGCTGCCTTTATTTGGATTCTATCTGGTCAAAGACGCCCTGGACCGGGATCGCCAAACCCGAGTGGGCCAGATCATCGCCTCAACCCCGGCCAGCAAAGCGCGCTATCTTATGGGGAAGTGGTTGAGCAATCTGGCTGTGCTGTCTTCAATCTTGGCGGTGATGACGGTGATGGCGGCGGTCATGCAGTTGATTCGGGCCGAAGACTTGAGCCTTGATCTGTTAGCCCTGGCGGCCCCCATCTGGTTCATGGGTTTCCCCGCGCTGGCGCTGGTCTCCGCGGTTGCAGTGCTGTTTGAGAGCGTCTCCTTCCTGCGGGGCGGGGCTGGCAACCTGGTGTATTTCTTCTTGTGGTATCTCCTCACCATGAGCGTGTGGCTGCCTATTTTTATTGGGTCGGTCACACCTTACAACGACATCCAGGGTGTGACCCGGCCCATGGATGACATTTCGCGCAGCATCTTGGCCCATGACCCTGAGGCCGACATCGGGACCGGCGGGTTTCTGGCCCCCAAGGAACTGTTCGGGGAACAACTGTTGGAACAGGAGATCGTCCTCTTCGTCTGGGAGGGGATGGATTGGACGCCGGAGATCATTCTGGGCAGGTTGTTTTGGCTGGGGTTTTCGGCGGTCATCGCGCTGGCTGCGGTGTTCTCTTTCGACCGGTTCGACCCGGCCCGCGCCCGCCGCAGCAGCCCGGGCTGTTTGTTTGGGCTTGGGCGCAGGCTGGGCAGCCTGGTGAGTGATCCCTTCAAACGGGCGGGAAGAAAAACGGGGCGCGATTTGGATGCGGTGGGCGCGAGGAATTTCACCTTCGCGCAGCTAACCCCATTGTCGGACCGCGGCTCGCATTGGCGGTTTGGATCGGTGTTCCTGGCGGAACTGCGCCTGATGCTCAAGGGGCGCAGCTGCTGGTGGACTGCCGGGATGTTGGGGTTCTTCATCGCCGGGTTTTTCGTCCCTCTGGAATACGTTCACGCTTATCTGCTGCCCTTTGCCTGGCTGTGGCCGATATTGGTCTGGTCGGGGATGGGGGCGCGTGAGGCCCGGCATTTCACCGGGCAATTGGTTTTCTCAGCCGAGCGCCCGCTGCGCCGCCAACTCCCGGCGGCCTGGCTGGGGGGAGTCTTCCTGTCGGTGTTGGCGGGAGGGGGTGTGGGATTGCAACTGCTGGTGGCGGGCGAAGGAGGCCTTTTCCTGACCTGGTTGGTGGGCGCCTTGTTCATCCCCTCCCTGGCGATGGCGTTGGGCGTCTGGAGCGGAACCAGCCGTCTCTTCGAATTGGTCTATTTGCTCTGGTGGTATTTGGCCTTCAATGGGATCACCGCCCTGGATTTCATGGGGATCACCGAGCAAGCCCAGACCAACGGTAATCCGATGATCTATCTGGGCCTGACCGCCACACTACTCGCCGCCGCAATCCTGGGCCGATGGAGACGCCTCCAATAAACCCCATTCTCCCAATCCGACCACTGAGACCACTCCCCCTTTTCCTGGTAAAATGAGGCCATCCTCTCACCGGTGAAAATACTATGAAGAGACGCAGTAGAAAACAAAGACAACAACAGCAGAGCAACCTTTACATAACCATTTTCGGCGTTGCCACCATCCTTATTATAGCGTTCCTCCTCATCCAGAACGCCGCCTCGCCGGGGGAGACGCCCAATAATCCCCCGCCGGAGGACGGCAACCAAGCGATTTCCGCTACCCGCAAGCCGGGCTGCGTTGCGGTCAGCCAGCCCGCTGGCTCTGGCGCAACCGAGGAATCGCTCTTCCCTTCAGTTAGCGAGGACGACTGGGCGCAAGGCCCGGAGACGGCGGGGGTGACCATCATCGTTTACTCCGACTTCCAATGTGAAGGCTGCGCCGGAGTTGCGGTTATTTTGGCGCAGCTCAGAGAAAATTTCCCCGACGGTCTGCGGGTGGTCTTCCGGCATTATCCCCTCTTGAGCGTCAACGACAAGGCCGCCCTGGCCGTCCAGGCTGCCGAAGCCGCCGGGCGGCAGAGTAAATTCTGGGAAATGCACAACCTGCTCTTCGCCCTGGATTGGGCTTCGCTCTCAGTGAGTGATTTCAAGGCCTGGCTGCCCGCGGCCGCCGCAGAGATCGGGCTGGACGTGGAGCAGTTCAACCTTGACTTCGACAGCGATGAGATCGCCGCTATCGCCGATGAAGCCTGGACTAGAGGCGTGGAGTTAAGCATCCCCCAGACGCCCTTTATCCTCATCAACGGCGAATATTACGACGGCCCCCGGGATTACAACAGCATGGAATCCATCCTCCAATTGAAGCTGCTGGAAGATGGGCAGTTCGACAATTGCCCTCCCATGACCATTGACCCCCTCACCCAGTACATCATCACCCTGCACACCGAAAAAGGCGACATCGTCATCGAACTGTACCCCGAACAGGCGCCCCTGGCAGTCAACAACTTCATCTTCCTGGCCCGGGAGGGCTGGTATGACGGGGTCACATTCCACCGGGTGCTTTCCGGTTTTATGGCCCAAGCCGGAGACCCCTCCGCGACCGGGCTGGGCGGCCCCGGCTATATTTTCGACGTGGAGACCTCCAACCTGAAATTCGACCGGGTGGGTGTGGTGGGCATGGCCAACGCCGGGCCGGGCACCAACGGAAGCCAGTTCTTCATCATCTTTGGCCCCCAGCCTCACCTGACCGGCTCGTTCACCATTTTCGGCCAGGTGATCGGCGGCATGGAGGTGGTCGAAAGCCTCACCCTCCGCAACCCGGCCGAAAGCGCCGGTCTGCCCCCCGGCGACGCCATACTCAGCATCACTATCGAGGAGCGATAAACGTTGGAACGTTCCAACGTTTACCTGAAAACATGATGACAACTCCAAGCCCACAACCTGAATTCACCCAACCAACAACAACCCTTCATTGGCCTTCCCTCATACAGTTCGCCCTCAGTCTGGTGGCGAGCGTTGGTTTGTTGGGGTTGGCCGCTGCGCCGGCTATTTCCGGTTTGTTTGACTTGATGGATTCTGCGACCCCAACGTCTATGGTCGCCTACAAATTTTTACTCGCCACCAGTCTGGCGCTGGCGGGCGCTCTGCTGCTCCCCTCGGCGGCCTATGCCCTGATGCGGATAATCGGACGGCCCGTTTCGCTGCCCTCGGCATGGCGCAAAATCAGCCCTCTTGCGGCGTTGATCCTGCCTGTGCTGCTAGTTCCCCTGGTACTCATGGCCGGATACTGGATCACCAACAACGCCAAGGGAATTGCCTGGTGGGCGCTCCCGCCCCTCCACATCCTGGGGGTGGGACTGCCAATTTTGTGGCTGGTGGCGCTGGGAACCCGCAATCTGCCCAAAGGGTCGCCGCAGCGGGCTTGGGGCGTGTTCGGCAGCAGTTTAGTGCTTGGCCCGGCGATTATCCTCATTATTGAAATAGCCGCCGTGATTGCCCTGGTCATCCTCTTTTTTGTTTACCTTCTCCTTAACCCCGATACGGTCGATGAAATCTCCCGCATTTCTGATCGCCTGATGTTTGCCACTACAGATAACGCTATCGAGCGGATATTGGGGCCTTATTTCGCCAATCCCGGGGTGATCTTCGCCTTTCTCGCTTACATCGCCGGGATCGTCCCTCTCATTGAAGAGCTATTCAAGATTATCGGGGTGTGGCTGGTGGGAGGCCGGAAACTGACCCCCGCGGCGGGGTTCACCGCCGGGATATTCAGCGGCGCGGCCTTCGCCCTATTCGAGAACCTGGGCAACGCCACCGATGTAGACACCTGGGCTGTAATTGCGACCACCCGCATCAGCACCGGCCTGATGCACATCGTGACCGCCGGGTTGACCGGTTGGGCGTTGGCTTTGGCCTGGTCTCAACGGCGCTACCTGCGTCTGGCATTGACTTTTTTGCTTTCAGTTTGCATTCATGGCCTGTGGAACGCCACAGCCATCATTGGCAATTTTGCTACCATCGTAGAATCCACCCAACCGGATTCCTGGCTGGTGAAGTTCTCCGGCGTTGGGACCTACGGATTGGCCGCCTATACGGTAATTTTGTTCATTATACTGATTTTGTGCAACCGCTATCTCCAGCCCCGACAGGAGTTGGCTTATTTTAAATCCGAGACCCCGCCGCCGGACGACGAATCTCCGCCCACGCTCGACGAGGTCGAGTCGCTCATCGCGGCCGTCCAGACCGAAACGGCCCACGTCACCGCGCGCCGCGACGAACTCGACACGCAACTGGGCGTCGTGCGCGAGACCATCGACCGAATCGCCCCCTATCGCGACCTGAACGTGCAGCCGGGCCGCCTGG
>CBDUUP010000031.1:0-19306 GCA_965370435.1 uncultured Anaerolineales bacterium
ATTCCTCAAGCGGCAGTTTCCGCTGGTCGTACATCTTTTGGGGTTCATTAGGTTATTTTACTTACACAATCCCCCTCAACCGAAGCTATCGAGCTTTCGGCGGCGCATCGGAGGCCGCAATCTTGAATTATACCTGGCCAATCTTCACCGTTATCTTCACTGTATTTATTTTCAACCGTAATATAAAAACGAAATCAACCCTCACTCGATTCCTTGAAGGTCTGGCGTTGTTTTTGGGGTTCTCATCAGTAATCCTCGTAGCTACAGAGGGAAACATTGCCAGCATGGATATCACCAATCCAAAAGGCATAGCGTTGGGATTAACTGCTGGAATATCCTACGGTCTCTTCTCAGCTTACAGCACTACCATTCCAGAAGAAAATCAACCAACCTTTTTGTTCACCGCTATCTTGACCAGCCTAATCTTTATCTCACCGCTAGGTTTTACAGAAAAGCAAGCTATTCAGCAACTGACTCTCAGAGATATTGGTCTATCCGCTATAGCTGGAGTTATCTTTAATGGCATCGGATATATAACTTGGACCAGCGCATTGAGGAAAGCCAAAGAACAGGACATCGTGTCTAAAGTTGCATCCCTGGTCTTCGTTTTACCTTTACTTTCCATTATTATTATAAGGTTACTGTTGGGCGAGGGACATCTCGGTCAATGGTATTTTGTCCTTGCGCTGGTCTTAATCATATTCAGTTCCATTCTAGCCCAACGCGCCGAGCAAATAGCCAATAGGCTTAAACCCAATTGAGTTGAACATAAATAATTCCGAGGCCTCCCGTATTTTGGGAGTTCTTTGATTATCAGGTATTCAAAATATGAAAATCTCATTCCGCTCTCCTTATGCATTGGTTGTTATCACCCTCATCCCCGGGAGTTTTGGGGCCTTATTAGCTCGGTTAATTTCAATACAATCTCCGTATTTGTTACTCACGTTTTCATTCATATTTACCGCTTTGACGCTTGGGGTGTATTTTTATTTTCAAACCAAAAAATCAAGCGCAAAACTGTTAGCCAATTTTCGTTGGCAGTATTGTTTTTGGGGTCTGTTTGGCTACTTTGCATACCTAATCCCCTATAATGAGAGCTTCCGCGCCTTTGGAAGCGCGTCAGAAGCCACGATTCTCAATCACACCTGGCCCATCCTTACGGTCATCTTCTCAAAGCTATTATTCCGTAGTAATAAAACCAGAAAATCCTTTTCAGTTGGCATCATAGAAAGTCTAGCCTTAGGATTAGGCTTCATCTCGGTGATGCTCGTAGCAACTGAGGGGGTTATTACCAATCTGAATATTGTGAATCCTCCTGGATTAGCATGGGGTTTATTCGCCGGAGTCGCTTACGGACTTTTTTCCGCCTATAGCGCCACCATACCCGAGGATAGGATGTCCACTTTTTTGCTCACCGGAATCCTAACTAGCCTGGTACTCATCATGCCGCTCGGAATCGCTGAGTGGAATACCCTTCACCTTCCTTCGTTGAAGGAATTTGGATTCTCATTTTTATTAGGTGGTCTTGTAAATGGGATCGGTTATGTCAGTTGGACACTTGCTTTAAGCCGAGCTAAAGAACAAGGGATAGCAATCGTAAAAATTATTTCCTTGATCTTCCTGTTACCGCTGCTTTCCCAAATCGTTATTGCCATTTTTCTAGGCGAGACCAGTCTTTTCCAAGTATATTTTTTCATCAGCCTCGCCCTTACAACATGCGGCTCCATTCTGGCCCAACGCGCCGAACAAATAGCCAATAGGCTTAAACTCAATTGATTTGTCATAAATAATTCCAAGACCTCCATTATATTGGGAGGTCTTTGGATATCAGGTTTCCAAAAGGCGAAGAGATCCCATCGCCACACGCTCATCCCTATACCAGGGTAAGTATTTGCGCAATCTGACGGATTTGGCTCCGGGGATATTTAGGATGTTTGACAGCGAGCAGTAATCAAAAAATCGGGGGCTAAGCAACCAGAATCCATTTATTAATTCTTTGTAAAAACGGGAACCCAAAAGGCGGGTACGTCGTCCTATAGCTGGATGACCAAAATGGCATCCACAATAAACTAAAAATATTCTAAGGAGAATATCATGAAAACCAACCAACTAATCAAAATGTCCGCTCTCGCCATCGTTCTCGGAAGCCTCATCTTTGGCGCCATCTTCATCGTCAACGCCGCCGGAGATAAGGCCCCGCAAGAGACCGTAGACCTAAACGGCACATCCTGGAAGCTGTCCCAGCTCCCCGGCCAAGACCTGGTCCCCGGCAGAGATGTCACCCTCGACTTCGCCGACGGTCAGGCAGAAGGTTCAGCCGGATGCAACGGCTACTTCGGTTCCGTCACCGTCGAAGACAATTCGCTCTCCTTCGGCCCCATCGCCAGCACGGAGATGTTCTGCGAACTTCCCGACGGACTCATGGACCAGGAGCTAGCCTACCTGATGGCCCTGAGCGCGGCCGCTTCCTTCCAGGTCGAAGATGACACCCTAACCCTACTCGATAGCGATGGGGAACCCGTACTGGTATTCGTCGCTGTAGATAACTAGCCCCAATACATTACTGGTTTGTCCGAACTGGTTCGTCCGAGGCTGCGAGTGGATGCTTGCAGCCTCTTTTTTTCTTTCCGTGGACACATCTTCGGAAAGTTATGCGATTAACTAGATTTTTATGATAAAATCGAGTATAATTATCTCAATATTCGAAGTTGGAGTTATCCAACCTCAAAACAAAATGGAGAAACCATGAAAAAATTACCCCAAATCCTAATTCTGGCCGCGGTCATCCTCACCCTGTCTGCGTGTGCGAGCGCCGCCGCCGCTCCCCCAGAACCCCTCGAAATCACCATAGAACTGTCCGAGTACGCCTTCAGCATGGACGCCCTGGAATTCCAAGTGGGCCAGGAAGTCACCATCCACCTGGTGAATGTCGGCCAACTTGAGCACGAATTCATGATCGGCCGGGAAGTGGGGATGACCGATAACCGCCCCAACGGCTACGTTGAAGATTTCTTCGAGAGCGCCGGTGTAGAGCCTATGGTCATGATGGAAGAAGATCATGACGAGGGCGAAGACCACGACGACGAGATGGGCGAGGAAGAACACGACGAAGACGGCCACATGCACGAAGGCTTCATGGTCACCGTGCCCGTCGGCCACGACACCTATACCATAACTTTCACCGTAACCGAAGATATGGTCGGTGAGTGGGAGATCGGCTGCTTCCTGCTTGACGGCGTCCACTATGACGCCGGGATGGTCGGTACTTTGGTCGTCACCGAATAATCCTTCACCAACTTACTGTTTGAACTCTAAGCCCCGGTCTGGCCGCTTCCCGCCAGCCGGGGCCAGTTTTTTTCCATTCAGCGGGCCAAATACCACTTGACATTCCTCTTAAAATATTGTATACTATGTTTAGTTCTTACTAAACGTTCTATATTCAAAAAGGAAACCATGACCGACACCCTCTCCACCGCCCGTGAACACTTCATCCAGGGCATGAGCCGCATCAGCCACTTCTGGGGCTTCCCCAAGGCGATGGGGGCCATCTTCGGCGCAGTCTACCTCTCCCCCGACCCGCTCTCCCTGGACGAGATCGTCGCCCAGGTCGGCGTGACCAAAGGCGCGGTCTCCACGAACGCCCGCGCGCTGGAACGCCTGGGCATGCTGCATAAGCACGTCCGCATCGGCGAGCGCAAGGATTACTACAGCGCCGAGACCGACTTCTGGAAGATCATCAAAGGCATCCTGCGGGAGCGGGAGAAATCCGAATTCGACCAGGCCCTGCGCACCGTCAGTGAGAGCCTTGACATGACCGCCAGCGCAGACCCGGACGCCTCCGGCGAAGAACTCTCCGCCTTCTACCAGGAGCGAATGGGCGCAATGCAAGATTTCTTCAACAAACTGGACAACCTGGTGGCGATGGCCCTGGCCCTGGAGGAGTTCCGGGTGGGCGCGATCGCGAAATTGCTCGGAAAAATTCCACAAGAATAATACGTCTTTTGCGATAAGTAATCCTGATGGAAACCAAGAAACTCACCTTTAGATTGCTCCTGATCGGATTGGCATTTATCACAATTAACTGTTCAGGCCAACCAGACACCTACGATATTCCCGTACCAGAAGTACACAATCCAGACCAAATACTTGATCTGGAAAAATTGCAAAACTACACAATAGCTTACTGTTGGAGTCCGCCTGATAAAGAAACAACTGGAGAAAGGCACACTGACATTATTATCAGCCGCGGCGATGGCAGTCAGTTGAATACGATTTCAATCCCCCCACCACCCCCCAATAAGATCGTCATTCTCGGCTGCCCCAACGAGCGAGATGGACAAATCCAAATCGGGAAGCATTCTCTTGCTTGGCGACCAGATAGCGACCAGTTACTGATGACCAATGGGCCGCTTAAGAATTTTGCGAATTTCTATCTCGTTGATCTAAAGAGCGACCTTACACCTGAAATGCCGGGGCAGACAATAACCGCCTATAAGGAGTTATTAGAATATCCACGTGGGATATCCTGGTCGCCAGATGGAGAATGGGTGGCTACAGTTGGAGGTGATACACAAAGCCGTTTCCATTACCTAAATATCTGGATCTATAAGATCGATACCAACGAAGCTATCCGTATAACAGATTTCGATGAACTTGAGCAGTATGTCATGAACGCATCCTGGTCACCTGACGGTTTATCATTAGCCGTAGGCTATGGATTTCCTCCCAGTGGTATTGGAATAGCCCATTTCGATACTCTGGATAATCCTTCCTCTTTTACTTATATTGACATTAGCAGTGACACACAGCCTTCATTATTCCCCTGGCCTTTCTATGCAGATTCATTGTGGGAGTTTACCAAGAGCCTAATATTTCCAAATTCGGGGAATATTGAATATTATATAAATCAAAACTCTCATCCTGTGTGGGTAAATGAAGGGGGGAAAATCATCTTTACCGCACCCACTGATAACAAACGTGTCACTTTGTTCATCGTCAATGCAGATGGCACGGATCTTCAAGAGTTCCTCCCTGAATTGCCCGGCATGAACGGCCTCCCAACAATATCTAGTGATGGTCAGAAATTGGCCTTTGTCCGTTATCCAAAACACACTAATACGGGGCGCGCAGAAATCGCGGTCGTTGACCTCACATCTATGGAAATTTCCTCGCTGGTTGTGCTACCCGAACCTTCTGACAATCAGATATTTATTAGCGGCTTGGATTGGACTCCAGATGGCAAGTATTTGGCATTCAGTTCCAATCATGAAGGAGCTTCAAACATATATGTAATCTCCACCGAAGGGGACGCCTGGATTAACTTGACGGCAGATCGTGATGGTGATTCAGTTTATCCAGTATGGAAACCTTGAAGGAACAAAAGTCATGAACCCTGGAAAAGTCATCATCTTTGGCGGGTACGGCGTATTCGGCTCTCGTATTGCTGCTGACCTATTAGAAAAAACCGATTGCCAGGTGATCCTCGCAGGACGCAATTCAGACCGCGCCAAGAAGCTTTGCAAACGACTAGGATCCCGTGCCTTGCCGTTGGCCTGCGACTTGCAGGATGCCGAGGCCGTATCCAATGCCGTGCGAGGGAGCCAAATCGTCATCCTCGCGGCGGGACCTTTCCAATCCCTTCCCCTGACGGCTTTGGAAGCTGCATTGACCCACAAAGCCCATTACATTGACCTCACCGATTCACGAGCATACCGTCGCAAAGTCATAGCCTATTCCAAAGAAATTCAGGCAGCCGGTATCACAGCCTTGAGCGGTTTGTCTACTTTATCGGGGATCTCGGCGGTAATGGTTCGTCAGGCTGTTGAGGCGTTGAGCGGTGCAGAGCGTGCACACGTTTCCTTATCTCCCGGCAACCGCAACCCGCGCGGCGCGGGAACAATCTATTCCATCCTCACCTATGTCGGACGCCCAATCAAGGTTTGGCAGAATGGCGATTGGGGGACTATCCCGGGTTGGACAGGACGTGAAAAGGTTTCCTATCCGGTCCCGGTTGGTCGCCGATTCGTCTATTGGGTTGATGCGCCTGACCATGACCTTCTCCCCGGGGAGTTGGGTCTCCAAAGTGTGATCGTAAAGGCGGGTCTTGAATTGGATATTATAAACCGGGGACTGGGCATCGTATCCTGGCTGCGCCAACGCGGGCCGCGCCTGCCTCTGGAGCAATTCACCAAATTGCTAATCCTCATGAGTTTGTCCCTCGCGCCCTTTGGTACCCCAAGTGGCGCGATGAACGTCGCAGTTCAAGGCGGGGGGCAAGAATGGAAGGCTTCTATTGTAGCCGAAAGTGAAGGACCAATGGTAGCAGCCGCGCCTGCGGCCATGGCCGCGGCCCGGCTGCTTTCTGGAGAATTGTCGGCTCGCGGCCTTATCCCCTTGAGTCAATGGATACCCTTTCCAGAGCTTGTTGAAGGTCTAGAGGCACGAGGAATGAAGGTGATTATCCCCTAATATCAACGAGCTAACGAAGTCATAGGTAAACCTAACAAAGGAGCAACGATGAACACCTCAAAACTTAACGCCGTCACCGGCGCATTCGGCTACACCGGAAAATACATCACCCGCCGCCTGCTGGCCGAGGGACACCACGTCCTCACCCTCACCGGCAGCCCCGGCCGCCCCAATCCCTTTGGCGAGCAGGTCGAGGTCCATCCTTTCAACTTTGACAATCCCGAAGCCTTAGCCGCCAGCCTGAAAGGCGTGGACACTCTCTACAACACCTACTGGGTGCGCTTCAGCCACGGAGAGACCACCCACGACCTGGCCGTCGCCAACACCCGGACCCTGCTCCAGGCCGCCAAGAACGCCGGAGTGCGCCGGGTCGTCCACGTCAGCATCACCAATCCCAGCCTCGACTCCCCCCTGCCCTACTTCCGCGGCAAAGCCCTGCTGGAGCAGACCATCCAGGGGTCAGGTCTATCTTACGCCATCTTGCGCCCGGCGGTCATCTTCGGAAAAGAAGACATCCTCATCAACAACATCGCTTGGCTGCTGCGTAAGTTTCCCGTTTTCGTCATCCCCGGCAAGGGCGACTACAGCCTCCAACCCATCTTCATCGAAGACATGGCCGAGCTGGCCGTCCGCGCCGGAGCCGGTGAGGAGAACCAGATCATAGACGCCGTCGGCCCAGAGACCTTCACTTTCAACCAACTGGCGCGCCGCATCGCCCAGACCGTTGGCAGCCGGTCCCTCATCATCCATTTGCCGCCCCCGGTGGCCCATTTCCTCTCCAAGATCATCGGTCTGCTGGTCGGCGACGTGATCCTCACCCGCAACGAAGTCCGAGGGCTGATGGACAACCTGCTCATCACCGATTCGCCTCCCACCGGCAATACCCGCCTCAGCGACTGGCTGAAAGAAAACGCCGCCTCCGTGGGCGGCGAGTATGCGTCGGAGTTGAAGAGGCATTACGGGACGAAAGGAAAAACGTAAACAGGGAAACAGGTATACAGGTATACAAGAATACAAGGAACAAGGAAGCGGTGACCGGTGGTTGAAGGACTACCAGACTACTTAGACTACCTGACTCTTTAGACTATCACGGGCACATGTCTTCTGGGCCGTAATCCCGATTCCCGTACCCAAAAACCTGAGAACCTAACGGGACTAAAATCGCCTCATCGTGTTCGGCGGCGTAAACCATCACTGCCGCGCAGGCCGCCTCTTGCCCATCAACATCTAAAGCATCCAGGAATAAGGTCGTCATCTCCACAAAGGCGTGTTGAGGCGTCTCTGGGGAGTAAGTTTCGCTGAACTTGTCGAAGATCAGATCAGCCAGCACGGTTTCCCCCAACAGGGTGCGGAGGATGACGATCTTGAAGTACGCGTAAGCGTTCAGATTAGCTTGCTCACTGACCGGGTCAATCCAATCTTCCAGGAAGGGGTCGTCAACAACCTGATGGTAGAGGTCTAAGGCGGTCGGGTAATCATCCGCTTGGGCGGATGCATCGGCGTCGTGCAAGACGTGAATTCGGTAATCGGACGGGAGCAGGGTCTCACCGGTGAGAAGCCAGCTTCCACCCGCGTCGAAAGACCAGACGCGTATACTGCCTCGCGGCGGACCCGCCCCCGCCGAGGCCACCCCGCTCCCGGTGATCTCCAGATCGTAAAAGCCGTCGTTATCCCGGTCAACGATCTCGATATAAGGAAATGGCATGTCGCTGGTGTTCCCCTCCAGAAAATTCACAAACCCTTCTCCATCCCAGCCCAAGATCTGCGCCTCCGAAAAACAGGTGTGCGCCCCGCAGAAATCGCCGCTCGTTACCAACTCCGCCACCCCATCGGCGTTCATATCCTGCACATAGAGGATACCCGGCGCGCCGCGTCCATCCATAGAGAACTGCTCGTGCGCCAGGATGTACGCTCCCTCTCGGCAGACGTAAATGAACAGCGCTCCCTCCGGGGGCGTGAACGACGATGCTGGGTCAAACAGCGAGACGATCAGGTCATCCTTACCATCCCCGGTCAAATCCCCAGTTGCCACAGCGACCGGCTGGTTGGCGACTCCCGCCCGGTAGAGCGCCTCGTCCAACCCTTCGGAGGTAACGCCTGCGTTCACGTTGTCCAATATTGCCTCTGCATAGTCGCCGAACGCCGCCACCACCAGCGCATCCGGCGCACCTGGCGGCACGCAAACCGGGTCTACTGCGGTCGGCGGGGACAAGGGGGTCTTGCTCACATCAGGCATTTCAGTAGGTGGGGGAATCGTCGGCGGAGAGGTTGCCTCTGTTCCACTCGGCAGGGTGCAAGCCGAGAGTGCAAGCGTCAATACCAACGCCAGCATCCAGCGGTTGTACTTGGACGTATACATCTTTATCGTTACCATAACCTCAAGCCATCCTCACTCAACTTCAGTAACATCATAAGACATCATCACCCCTCGTCTCCTGAGTTCCTCTTCCAAACGAGCCAAGGGGATATCGGTCACCGGGGAGAGCAAACCCCGCTGGGTCAGTTCACCGCTGCCTATCATTTGCGCGCCGATGCTGGCCGTGAAACCCACCGTGCGGCTCATGGCCGAGAAGCCCGTCTCAAGATCGCGCCGGTCAACCATCTGGAACACCGCCCGCTGTTTCTGCCCATCTTTATAGCCGACCACCTCAATAAGAAGAATCGCCAGATCGCGCTCCTCCGGGCCGTATTGCAATTGCGGTTCCAGGACCGAAGCGAGGTAGCGCTTCCGGTCAACCGCCACGCCATCCACAAGCGCCGGTTCGTCATCCAGAAGGCGCAAGTCCACCAGCGTCCTCCAGATGGCGCTGTGGCCCGGCCAGCGCATAGTGTAGCGTCCCAGCCTTTTCAGCGTGGACGGATCAACCCCGAAATGCGCGGCATGCGCCAAAGCGTCGCCATTAGGAAAAGCCTCCAATTTCCCCAGACCCTCGATCTCAACCTCGTGCAGGTTTTCAGGGTAAAAAGTCTTGTCGGCCTCAATCTCCACCACCTCCCCCTGGCGCACCTCCCGTCCTGGCCGCAGATAGGCTTTCAACACGCCGTCCAGAGTCCAGGAGACCTTGTACTTCAAGACATTATCGGCAAAGGCCAATTCAGGGATGCCCGAACCATAGCTGGCGATCTCCTCGACCTCGTCAAAGGAGCGCAAGGCCTCGCCCAACATCACCAGGTCAATGCCCGGATCCAGGCCAAACTCCGGGAGAAGGGTCAGCCCTTTGGACTCAGCTTCATCTGCCAGCTCTTTCATTTCAGGCAGCAGATAATTGGTATTGACCAGGTGGACGCCATGCGCCACCGCCGCTCTAGCCACATTGGGAATAAAAGGGATGGGCAAGAGGTCGATGACCACATTTACATCCTGCGCCATCAGATTGCCCAGATTGTCCATATCGGCGGCATCCAGACTTTCGCATCGAACCTTATCGCCATAATTTTGGCTGGCAACGTAGGCTTTCAGCATATCCAAGTCTTGATCGGCGGCCAGGATAGTTTCCACCACCTCGCTGCGGACCAGGTCATCCAGGGCGGCCTTGCCCTGCATACCAACCCCTAAAAGTAAAATTTTCATCCGAATCTCCTTATCATCTAACAGTAAGTTGGGTATTAACAGCTTGGACCATATCATTAACTCTCGTAATTTTTTCACCGCGGAGTCGCAAAGTACGCTGAGTTTCGCAGAGATTTTTTTATCTTTTTGTTTTTCTCTCTAAGCGAAGCGACGCTCTCTGTGTCTCTGTGGTGAAATGTTTGTAATTAGCGATTACTTCGAACCTCGCATGTGAATTCAGACAACTGGTTATTGCTTTTTTTCTACGAACCATTATACTAAAGAGTAGGATGTCTGAAAACCTCGCCTTCATCCCCGGTCAAACCGCCCAATCCCCCGGCCCGTTAGCGCGCTACCTGCCCCCCTTGCCGGAGGGTGTGGTCGCCTCCTGGCTGCGGGAGAACGTCCCCGCCGGGAGTTGGGTGTTGGCTCCCTTCGGGGCTGCGCCCGGTCTGCCGGTGGAGGCAGCTCGCGCCGGGTATCGGGTGGTGACGGCGGTGCATAACCCCATCGCCCGCTTCCTGCTGGAGATGGCCGCCTCCTCCCCCCAACAGGAAGAGCTGCAAGCCGCCCTGGCTGAACTGGCCGCGACCCGTAAGGGAGATCAACGTCTGGAACCGCACCTTCGCGAACTCTACGCCACCCCTTGCGCCAACTGCGGCAAAGAAGTGGACGCCGAAGCCTTCCTCTGGGAGCGCAAGGCCCTCTCTCCCTACGCCCGCATCTATCACTGCCCAAACTGCGGCGAGGGCGGTGAAGGCCCCGTTTCTCCCTCCGATATTGAAAAGGTTTCCCGATTCTCCGCCGGAGGGCTGCACCGGGCCAGGGCTTTAGAGCGGGTCGCCCCGGTCGGCCATCCGGACCGCGTCCACGCGGAGGAAGCCCTGGAAGCCTACCTGCCCAGAGCGGTCTACGCCATCTCCACCCTCATCAACCGCCTGGAGGGACTGCAAACCACCCCTCGCCACCGGGACTTGATTGCCGCGCTGATGATTACGGCCTTCGACCAGGCCAACACCCTCTGGGGCCATCCCAGCGGGCGTTCCCGTCCCCGCCAGCTCACCATTCCCCCTCAGCATCGCGAGAACAACCTTTGGCTAGCTATCGAAAACGCTGTCGTGCAATGGGCAAATCCTGGAACCCCCGTGGATCTAACCCACTGGCCGGACGCGCCCCCAGAAAGCGGCGGCATCAGCACCTATGAAGGCCGCTTGAAAGACTTAGCCCAGTCGCTGTCCTCTATCTCCATCCAGGCGGTGATCTCCGCCCCGCCCCGCCCCAACCAGGCTTTCTGGACCCTTTCGGCCTTGTGGGCGGGTTGGCTGTGGGGCCGTGAAGCGGCGGCGTCTTTCGTCAGCGTGCTGCGCAGGCGGCGGTATGATTGGGGCTGGCACGCCGCCGCCCTGCACGCAGCCCTGTCTAGTCTTGCGCCCCAACTCGCCCCGGATACGCCCATGTTCAGCCTGATACCCGAAGCCGAACCGGGTTTCCTCTCCGCCGCCATCGTCGCCGGAGACCAGGCTGGATTCGAACTCCAGGGGGCCGCCCTCCAGGTGAAGACCACTCAGGCCCAGATCCATTGGCGGCGTCGGGAGAAGCATCCTCCCGGCAAGTCCAAAACCCCGCCCGACAAGATCATCACCCAGAGCGTGCAAGACCTGCTCAAGGCGCGGGGCGAACCGGCTTCCTACCTCCACGTCCACACCGCCGCCCTGGTCAGCCTGGCCGAATCCGGCCTCCTGCGGGACCCCTCGAAATCCCCCGCTGAAACCGTGAGCGAGGCCAACACCCTGCTCCAACAAACCCTGACCTATATGGGGGGCTTCAGCCGCTATGGAGGCAGCGAGTCTTCGCTTGAAGTGGGCCAATGGTGGCTTCGTAACGACGCCCCAGACGCCCAGGCCCCGCTGGCAGACCGGGTCGAGATGGCCCTGGTCAAACACCTGCTAGCTCAACCCGACTGCGCCCAGACCGAAATAGAGAAGCATCTCCTGGCGGCTTTCCCCGGCCCTCTCACTCCAGAAAACGACCTCATTCACGCCTGCCTGGAGTCTTACGCCGAACTGAAGGAGGAGAATGGCGGCTGGCATCTGCGAGCGCAAGAAACCCCCTCCTCTCGCCGCGCCGACCTGGAATACATCCAAGATGTGGTCAAGCAGATCGGCAAACGATTGGACTACAAATGTAAAGAGGAGACCGAATCCCTTTTAGTCTGGGAAGAGCCGGATGGGACCTTCGCCTTCGCCTTTTATCTGACCGCCTCCGCGGTTCTGGGCAAGATCATTTTTGAGGCCCAATATCCCGCCGCAAGGTCTTTCATCGTGCTGCCCGGCGGGCGGGCCAACCTTGTGATGTTCAAACTCGACCAAAACCCGCACCTGAACCGAGCCGTCGAGGCGGGCTGGCGTTTCCTGAAATACCGCCACATCCGCCGCCTGGCAGACAGTGACCTGCTGAACCGGGCCAACTTCAACGAACAAGCCGGTCTAGACCCCTTGACCTACACTACCACCCAAATCCCCTTGTTGTGAGCATATAAAAAAATATAACTTTGGTTTGTTCTGGTCAAGGTTATCTAAAATCCAAAATGTGTCATTCTGAGGAGGGCAGCTTCATCGCCCGACGAGGAATCCCTGATACCACGGGGATTATTTCCTTCCTCGGTTCTGAGAGGCCACCGTACTAGGGATTCCTCGGCCTACGGCCTCGGAATGACAGGATTGGGGTGTCGAGAATGAATTCAGGTAATTGCTCATCGCTTTTTCAAATTATCCTGGATAAACTATGCTTGAGGGCTGTCCAAGAATCCAATCCCCCCCTATATAACTTAAGACTCTTAAGACCCTTAAGACTCTTGATCTCTATTTAACCTTTTTAAGAGTCTTAAGAGTCTTAACAGTACAATGATTGCATACCCTATCTTAGACACTTAAACCAGGTATTTCCATCCCAAATCGAACCAATGCCCATCTATTTTTGCTTTCAGAGACCTTTATGATGGAATTCCCCTCGCAAAACGCTCTTTCATGGTTTCCTTCGCCATCACCGGCCCCTCGTGGGCAAAGACCCGCTCACCCGCCAGCTTCATCCCCCTCCTCAAAAGGCTCCGCGTGGATCACCACCCGCCCCAACTCCGGCAGACGGGCGCGGAGCAGGGTCTCAAGCTCTTCGGTGATGCGGTGCGCCTCGCCGACCGGCAGCTCGGGGTCTATCAGGCAGTGGAACGACAGCGATAGGGCATCTCCGTTCCGGTGTATGCTCAAGTTATGGCAATCCCGGACCTCCGGCATCCTCTCGGCGAGTAGGGCCAAAGCCCTGCGGATCCCCTCCGAACTTGTACGGATAGCCGGGCGATGGGTTTCGGCGTCCCCTACCGGCTCGATGTGGGTGACGATCTCGCCCAAACCGGCCACCTCGCTTCTCACAAAGCTCTCAAAGGCGGAGGCTTTTTCATGAGCCTGCTCCAGGGTCAAATCCTCCGGCACCTCCAGGTGCAATTCAAGGCTCAATCGTCCCTGCACGTTGTAGGCCCGGATGTCGTGGACGCCAACCCCTTGCCGGGCCGCCGCGCTGCGGATCTGCTCCACCAGGCTGGACTCATCCTCGACCACCGGGTCCACGTGAACCATCACGTCCGCTCGCGGGAAAAGCCTCCCCACCGCCATCTCCGCTTCCCTGGCGGCCTGGTGAGCTTCCTCAAAGCTGGCGGACCGCGGCGCGGCCAGGGTCAAATCCACGAAGGTGGAGGGGCCGCTGCGGCGCACTCGAACCCGGCTCACCGCCAACACGCCCGGAATCTCCCCCACCACCTTCTCGATCTGCTCGGTGGTCTCTTTCTCGGTGGTGTCCAGCAAAGCGTCAATGGTGCGGCGTCCCAATTTCACACTCACGTATATGACGATGGCCGAAACCCCAAGGCGGCCGCCGAGTCGGCCCGGTACAACCATGCTACCGACAATGCAGTGTTGGCCTCCAACCACTGCGCCGCCCACACCGCCATCAGGCCCAGGATGACCACCGACGAAGACCACACGTCAGTGGAAAAGTGGAGCGCATCCGCCTCCAGGGCCTGACTGTCGTACTTCTTGGCAACCTTCATCAAGGCCCGGGAGCGGGAGATATCTATAACGATAGATAGCCCCATCACCACGAAGCTCCAGAGGGTCGCTTCCACCTGAACCGGCTCGAACAGCCGGGTGACCGCCTCGTAGACGATCCAGATACAAGTCGCCAACAGCAGTAGGGTCTCGATCAGAGCGGAAAGGTTCTCGACCTTGCCGTGGCCGTAGGTGTGCTCGCTGTCTGGAGGCAGGTCGGATACCCGCACCGCGAAATACGTCACCCCCGCGGCGATGAGGTCCAGGCCGCTGTGAGCGGCCTCCGAAAGGATACCCAGACTATTGGTCAGCAAGCCGACCACCATCTTTATGCCGGTGAGAAATACAGCCGCCACCACAGACGAGAGAGCGACTCGCTGCTTCTCTTGCTCCGCGCTTTGGGTTGGCGCTTCCATGCCCTATTAATCTCCTCTACAAAGTCAAGGTATTTCGGTCTCTGTCGGCGTTGGAGTCTCAGTGGAGGTTGGCGTATTGGACGGGGTCGGGGTCTCCGTGGGCAGCGGCGTGCCGGTGGGCAGCGGCGTACCGGTGGGAGTTTCGGTGGGTGTCGGCGTGCTGGTGGGTGTGTTGGTCGGCGTCGGTGTCGGCGTGGGCACCCGTAAGGTGATATGGACTCGTTTTATGGCGTGGGTGTTTTCTGTGCTGACCAAGTAGATACGCAATGTGATCTGGCCCCTGTTCCGGGGCAATTCGCTCAAGTCCCAGGAATAGATCAAGTCGCCGTTGTTGACCGCCTTCTGGCTCTCGTGGAGTTTGTGCCAGGTGGAGGGAGAGTCGCCCACCCCATAGGCCAGTACGTAGCGCTTGAAGCCTTCAGTGGCGTCCAC
The DNA here is from genome assembly GCA_965370435.1 of uncultured Anaerolineales bacterium. Taxonomy (GTDB): domain Bacteria; phylum Chloroflexota; class Anaerolineae; order Anaerolineales; family UBA11579; genus CBDUUP01. The sequence continues at coordinate 14,964 of CBDUUP010000031.1, forward strand.
CTGACCATAGATATCCAATTGGCTGGCTCGGATCACGTCGCCGTCTTTTAAATTGGTGAAAGACAGCAGAGGGCGGGGGTCGTTCTCCTCGCAAGCCCGTTTGGGGGCGAAGAACACCGGGATGGAGAATCCCATCTCCTCGGCCCAGGAGCGCCCTGAGGCGTCATCCTTGATCCACGCCACCGCCCAGGGTTCGGTCACATTGAGGGCGAACTTCTCGTCGATGAAGTCCGAGCAAACCGGAGAGGCCTCCAAACCCGTCCAGGAATCCACCACTACTTTGTTCCAAATGTCCTCCGACTTGGGCAGAGGCAGTTGGTCGGCGGCGAAATACTCGGTGATCTGGTTAGGGCAGTACTGCGAAGGTTCAGTCCCCGATTCGGCGCAGATCACCCGCTCCACGATTCCCGGGGGCCGGATGAACGAAGATGGATTCCCCCCGGTCAATTGCTGGATTCCGGCCTGCATCACCTCCGCCCAGATGGGCGCCGCGCCGGTCAATCCGCTGGTATTCTGCATGGGGGTGTTATCCGGGTTGCCCACCCACACTCCCACCACGATATCGGGCGTATATCCAACCGTCCAGTTATCCCGGAAGTCATTAGTGGTTCCGGTTTTGGCCGCCGCCAGGAAGGGTAAGTTGAGGATCGAGGAAGAGCCAAAGGCCGGGGTACGCGCAGCGTTATCGGATATTATCGAGGAGATCAAAAAAGCGTGCTCGGCGCGTACAACCTGGTCGCCAGACGGCGCGTCATATTCAAACAACACTGTGCCGCTGTGATCTACGATCTTGGTGATTGAAACCGGCGGCACCAAACGCCCGCCGTTGGCCAAAACCCCAAATGCCCCGCTCAACTCCAACAACGTGACCTCGCCGCCTCCCAGGGTGAGCGAAAGGCCGTAGTAATCGGCGGTCAGGGAGGTGATCCCCAGGCGGCGGGTAAAAGCTATCAAGCCATCCTCACCAGACAGGTTGGGGTCGTCGTAGATGCCGACGAAGTCCAGCGCTTTGACCGCCGGGATGTTGTAAGAGTTCGCCAGCGCAGAGCGCACCAATACCGGGCCGTGGTAGCGGCCGTCGTAGTTGACCGGCACGTAGGGGTCGCGGGGGTCGTCGGGGTTCCCTGAAGGCGGAAACTCGGAGCGCACGTCCCAGATGAGGCTGGCCGGAGTCCAGCCCAATTCGAAGGCGTAGGTGTAGGTCAGCGGCTTTATGGAGGAACCGGGCTGGCGAGGGTTGATGGTCATATTGACCTGCCCGTCAATGGATTCATCATAGAAGTCCGCCGAGCCGACCATCACCAATATCTCCCCGGTGTTGGGGCGCAATACCACCACCGCCCCGCTGCCCATGTTATGGGCCTCCCGCAGCGAGGTGATGTGCTGGGCGGCGATCTCCTGGGCGGAGTCTTGCAAGCCAGGGTCCAGGGTGGTATAGACGGTGAACCCGGAACGATAAATGAACTGGGGATCGTATAGAGTTTCAAGCTGCGCTCGAATATAGGTGACCCAATGAGGGTAGCGGATTTGAACGTCCGGGGAGGGGAAATCGTAATCATCCAACTGGGTAGCTGCCTCGGTGACCACAATCGCGTCGGCGCATACCGGCTGGACGTCGTTGCTCACGAAGATACATCCCTGCTCCTCGCTGGCCTGGTACATCAAAACCAGCACCTGCTCCTGACGCTTGAAGACCAGCGCCCGGTTGGTGTACACGTCGTAAACCGAAGGGGACTGGGGCAGCCCGGCCAACATGGAAGCCTGTCCCATGGTCAATTTATCCGCCGAGGTGTTGAAGTAGGTCTGGGCGGCGGCTTCCACCCCATAAGCCAGGTTGCCATAATAGATCTCGTTCAGATACAATTCAAGGATCTCGTCTTTGGAGTAGCGGCGTTCAATTTCAATCGCCAGAATGGCCTCACGCAGCTTGCGCTCATAGGTTTTGACAAAGGCCTCTTCAGGGGCAAAAAGCAAGGCCCGGGCCAACTGCTGGGTGATAGTCGAAGCCCCTGAGACGGTCTCCCCGCTTTCATAATTTTGCCAGAAGGCGCGGACGATGGCGGTCCAATCCACGCCCGGATGGTTATAGTAGCCCGAATCTTCGGTCGCGATGGTGGCGGCGACCATGACAGGAGAGATGTCGGCCAACTCCACAAAGGTGCGCCGCCCGGCGGTGGGATCCAGGATCTCGTAAAGCACGTTGCCGTTGCGGTCCAGGATGGTGGTGGTTTCAAAATGGGATGCGCTCTCCCGCAGGCCTTCTACGTCCGGCAGGTCGGCCACGATGTTCCGGTATTGAATCACCATGTACGACCCGGCTGCAACCCCGGCAACGATCAAGGCGAACAAACCCAGGATACCCATCCGCAGCAAGCAGCCCAGGCCGCGCCGCCAGGAACCTCCCCGCTTCCTGCGGGCCTGGGGCTGGGTGGTCGGCCTGGAGATCGGCCCGCTGTCCCCGCGGCGGGAGGTGGAAGTAGGCGCTACCGGGCCAACCGTGGTTGCGCCCACGTCGGTCTCGGTCACCCGCCTCGGCAGAGGCATGCCGTCCCGATCCAACGCAGGGGCGGGGCCGTGGGGCGTATCGCCCAAAGGCGGCGGCACCGGGGGGAGGGTTCGGGGGATGTCGCCCAGAGGCAGCGGAGGGGGAGGGAGCGGCTGTGGTTGGGGCGTATCTTCCTCGTCCGCAGGGGTTTCGGTTGGAGATTGCGATTGAACAGCGTTGGTTCTGGGAGGCCGTGACAAAGGCGGAAGTTCAGCCGGCGCGTCTTCCTCCCCGTACCAACCGCCGGTGGGATCGCCGGAAGGATAGCCGCTCTCCTCTTCCAGGATAAGCGTCTCTCCAGGAGAATGCGCTCCTCCAGGAGGGAGAGTCTCCTCCGGCGGGAGGGTGGCCTCCTCGTCCGGTGGGTGGCTTTCCGTCGGTTCCTCCCCCTCATCGTCGCTAATTAACCGCCGGAAGCGTTCCCGGGGGTCATCAGAAGGATCTTTTTTCTCATCAGACATAGCATTTTCCAACCGTCAAGAAATACCAGGCGCGAGGCATAGAGCAGAAGGGTCTCTTATTCCGTCTCCGCTGGTTTGGATACAATAATGGCCGTCCAGGTGCCTTTCATCACCGTAACGTCGTCCTGGTTCTTCACATCCAGCGCCACCACCACCGAGCCGCCGCCTAAACGCGGCACCGCTTTGGTCTCCTTCACTTCCACTTCCACGTGGATGGTATCTCCGATATAGACCGGCCTGGAAAACTTCCAGTTGTTGATCTCTCGGAAGGCCAAGACGGTCCCCTCCATGAAGCCCGACCGGTCAATCAACCCGGAGGCGATCGAAACCGACAATAAGCCGTGGGCGATGCGCCGCTTGAAGGGCGTATTCTTGCTGAATTCCACGTCGGTGTGGATCTGGTTGTAATCTCCGGAGAGACCGGCAAAGGCGACGATGTCGCCCTCTGTCACGGTTCGTGCGGCGGTGATGATAATGTGCCCCACCTCGAACTCTTCAAAGTACATGCCTCGGCTCTGAATCTGCGATGCTGCCATGGTACCTCCAATATTTATGATGGGTTAAAATACTTTTTAGGAACATGCCCGAGCACAATGGACTCCAGCATGTCAATATAACTCAAATTGATGCAATAATGGCATTGCTCCACCAAGCGTCTCATGTCGCGTTTTCTCGCCAGCCAACCGCCTCCATCCACGAAGTTAACAAACACTCGGTTCTCTCCGTGGCGGCTGTTGATGCCATCTAATCTTTGATAGGCATTAAACATATCACGCACTTTGGTTGATTGACCGCTGCTGGTAGTCTCTTGAAAAGAACTCATGATAATTACCCAGGGATCACCAACGCTGGGGACTGCGAAATCAATATCCACGTCAATAATCCTTGATCGGCCTCTTTCGAACGGTACGCCATGAGCAGCTTTAATTTTTTCCAACTCCTGTTCAATTCTCCCCTCCACTTTGTATCCTTTTCGTCCCCCATAGGTGCCAATTAGTGAGCTTTTATACCGAATTCGTTTCGCAACCAATGAACTTTCTTGAATTTCGCGATAGTTGAGCATATCCAAGTAATATCGAGGAATATACTCTTGTAATTCAATATCCCTTTTACCATCAACCAGCAATTGCCCTATCAAACGAGCGAAATCCGGCTCACGCCTTATTCTATTTTTAATAGTATTAAAACCCCACTCCCCTTGGAAATCACCGGGTATCCGTTCCAACTTCCTCAATAACGAAACAATGCGCTTGAATTTTTCTTGCGATAGTTCGATATCTTTTAAGATAACATCCAATCACCGCTCTTGCTGGATTAGGAAATCAACAACTCTATCA